>NZ_JAKQYH010000053.1:0-126121 GCF_022343545.1 Streptomyces arenae | reverse complement strand
ACTCGCCGGAGTGCTCCAGGGCTGGGCCGGACCAGGTCTGCTCGCGACCTACGAGACGGAACGGCAACCACCGCCCGTTCTCGAGGGTCTAGGCAGCGTGACACGCCATCAGGTCCCGCCGTGGGAGACGGCTGGGCCGACCGTCCCGTCAGGGGGAGTCCATGCGCATCCGCCCGGTCGTCACCGTCCTGTCCCTCGCCTTCGTCCTGGCCCTCCCGGTGTCTCCGGCAGCCGCCCGCGCGGCGAGCGGGGCCGCCCCCAGTGACACGACGTTCTCGCACGTCGTCGTCAACGGCGGCAAGGACATCGTCCTCGGCCTGACCACCAGGAAGACCGTCACCATCACCTGGACGGCGACCGACCCGGACGGCGTCGTCGCGTCCTGGGCCTACCTGTGGCACGGGCCCAACACCGACGACGCCGACGGCATCCTGCCGGCCTACCCGCCGACGGGCACCTGCACGGTGTCGCCCACCGACCCCACCACCTCCACCTGCCGCGTGAGCTTCGGCGTGGACGCGGCCCGGGACCTCGACCGCAACGCGCTGGCCGGGCGCTGGAACGTGCTCGCCGGGGCGCAGGACAGCACCGACGACTGGACGGAGATCGACGCCGCCGCCACCGCGCCGGTCAAGCGGCTGGCCGCCGTGACGGTGAACGCCTCGCCCGAGCCGGTGAAGAAGGGCAGGACCCTCACGGTCACCGGCAGACTGACCCGCGCGAACTGGGAGAGCGGCACCTACACCGGCTACGAGGGCCGGCCGGTCCGGCTCCAGTTCCGCAAGAAGGGCAGTTCCGTCTACACCACCCTGAAGACCGTCACCAGCGGCAGCCACGGAACGCTGAGGACCACCACCAAGGCCAGGACGGACGGTTACTTCCGCTTCCTCTTCCCCGGTACCGCCACCACCGGCCCGGCCACCGCGGCCGGCGATTTCGTCGACGTCAGGTGACGGCACCGCTCCGGACAGTCAATTGACGTAGTGTCAAATAGTGTCAGATAGCGGCCAGTTGCTGGCTCGTTTACGGCAGCGAAAGGGCTCACGCGGTCCTTTTCGGCCGTGTAGCTTCTACGCGTCAGTAGGGCTTGAGCAAGGGTGGTCGCGTGGTTGCCTCTCCGCATGCCGAGAAGTTCGCGGCCTGCCTTCGGATGCTGAAGGACCGCAGTGGCCGGGGTTACGACCGCCTTGGAAAAGAGGCCGGGGTCAGTGGTTCCAGCCTGCATCGGTACTGTTCCGGCCTGAGCGTCCCGACGGACTACCGGGTGGTGCACGCCTTCGCCAAGGTGTGCGGTGCCAGTGCGGAGGAGCTTCGCGAACTCCACCGGCTGTGGGCGCTGGCGGACACCGAACGGGACGCACCGGCCGCGACCGTCAAGGAGAGCCCGGAGCCGGAGCCGGCGGCGGCTCCGGAGACGAAGGCGGAACCGGCACCGGCTCCGGCACCGGGGCCGGCGACGCGACCGACAGCGCGACCAGGACCGGAACCGAAGACGGAAGCCGGTGCCGGTGCCGGTCCCGGTGCGGGATCGGTCGACGACATCACCCCCGGCGGGAGCGGCGGCACCGGCCCGGACGGTGCACACGGCGGTAACGGCGAGCCCCGTACGGCGGGGGCGCCCCGGCGGTCCCGGCTGCCCGAGAGACTGTCGCCGCGGGTCGCGGTGCTGGCGGCGGTCGCCGCGGTGGTGCTGGTGGCCGGGCTGGTCTGGCTGCCCGGCATGAACTCCGACGACGGTTCGCCGTCGGACAGCGGCAAGCTGCTGTACTCCCCGGCGTGCCGGACCGTGAGCATGGGACAGCACGACGAGTGTGTACGCGAGGTCCAGACCCTGTTGGCGCGGGCGAAGGGCAAGCTCGCCGTCGACGGGGACTTCGGTCCTGAGACCCTGCGCCGGCTGACCGCCTTCCAGGTGCTGGCGGGGCTGCCGGCCACCAGCATGGCCGACGAGGCCACCAAGGAGGCGCTCTACGCGCAGAAGGTGACCATGACGACCTGGTCGCCGGCCAGGGTGGCGAAGCGGATCCGCGAGGTGTTCGTCGAGGATCCCGACACCGCCGTGGCCATCGCCCGCTGCACGTCGTTCCTTGATCCGCTGTACGTGCTGCCGAACACCAACGGCAGCCGTAACTGGGGGGTGTTCCAGATCTCCGACGCCCGTCTGCGGGACCTCGGCGGTACTCCGCGGCGGGCCTTCGACCCGGACTGGAACATCAGGGCGGCCCACCGGCTGTGGAGCGTCCGGCACGACTTCCACGACTGGCCCTCCTGCGAGGCGGCGCTGAAGGCGAGCCCGACGGCGACCCCCAAAGCCACCCCGAAGGCCACCGAGAAGGCGACCGAGAAGGCGACCGAGAAGGCGACCGAGAAGGCGACCGAGAAGGCGACCGAGAAGGCGACCGAGAAGGCGACCGCGAAGAGTTGAGCAGTTGAGCCCGGAACCCTCGGATACTTCCCCGTGGTACCCGAGGGTCCCGGAATCCCGGGGTGGTGTCAGCGGTTCGCCAGCCGGTCCAGGTCGGCCTGGGTGCCGTTGAAGACGTCCGCGGTCGCCGGTGCCCGGACACCCGGGAAGAGCGCGGCGTCGGTGTACTGCCACATCGTCCAGGTCGTGGAGCCGCTGGGCAGCGGCGGCTGGGTGATCGACTGCCGGTAGTCGGCGAGTTGCAGCGGATAGCCGGCGAAGGCGGTGGTCGAACCCAGGCAGTCGTCCAGGAAGGACTTCTGGGTGTAGATGACCGGGGTACGGCCGAAGGCCGCCTCCACCCGGTCCAGCCAGGCCTTCGCGTCGTCCACCGTGCCGTAGGTGGGGCAGCGGCCGGTGCCGTCGTCCATGCGTTCCAGGTCGAACACCGGCGGCAGGTCGCCCGCGCGCTGCCCGGTGTAGCCGGTCGCCCGCACCGCGGCGATGAACAGGTCGGCCTGCGCGGCACCCGTGTCGGGCGAGGACCCCGTGTAGAAGTGGTACGGGGCGACGGCCAGCCCCGCCGCCCGCGCCCCCTCCAGGTCGGTCGCGAGGTATTCGTCGGTGACGTTCAGGCCGCGGGTGGCCTTGACCGTAGCGAACTCGACGCCCGAGGCCCGTACCGCGTCCCAGTCGATCGGCGCCCCGTCCGGGTGCTGGTACTTGGCGGTGTCCAGGCCGTCGATCGGGTAGCCGGCGGGACGCGGTGGCGTGCAGTACGTGTCACGGCTCGACCAGTCCACCAGCCTCGCCCAGGTGTTGGGGCCCACGACACCGTCGGTTCCGAGGCCCGCGCAGCTCTGGAACTCGATGACCCGGCCCTGGGTGCCGCCCCCGAAGTCGCCGTCGACCGCCAGCGGCGGGTAGTGGAACGGCTCCATGGCGAGGTTCAGCCGGCACTGCATCTCCTTGACCTCGACGCCCTTCGCGCCCTTCTGGAGGGTCGGCCGGGTGTCGGTGTGGCCGCAGACGGTCGCCTGTGCCGTGGCCGGCGTGCCCTCGGTCGCGCAGGTCCGCGGCTGGGCGGCCCAGGTGTTCAGCGCCGCCCAGGTCCCCGGGCCGATCACCCCGTCCACGACCAGCCCGGCACACGCCTGGAACACCTCGACCCGGGCCCGCGTCGACGGCCCGAAGGAGCCGTCCGCCGCGATCGGCGGGTACCGGCTCGGCTTCGTCGCCAGGCTCAGTTCGCACTGCGCCTCGGCCGTCGGGTCGCCCGTCGACCCCTGGCTCAGGGTGGGCTGGTCGGCGGTGTGCCCGCAGACCGCGACGCCGGTGGCCGCGGACTGGGCCGCCTGCACGGCGGTGGGCCCGTACAAGGGCAGGAAAGCGGCCACGGCGAGGGTCAGGCCCTGCAGCAGCGTTCTCCGTCGCATCCGGTGTTCCCCCTCGGCTGGTCGGCCGGGGCGCCCCCGGCACGCAGCATGCTGGCAGCGACCGTCCCGAAGTCCCCTGCCCGGCGCCCGGATTGGGACGCCGGGACACGGACACACCGGTGACCTGCGAGGACGGGGAGCCTCTGGGATGCGGCTGGGACAGGGGCGACGGAAGGACGGCGGAGGGACGGCGGAGGGGCGGTGCAGGGGCGGGGGAGCGGCGGTTCAGCCGGGGGCGGCAAATGATCCACAAAGGTTTGTTGGGCAAGGCTTGTCCGCCGCGCGGGCAGGCGCCGATGGTGCGCCGCCTAGCATTTCCGAGGCACATCAGAGCAGGTGGGGGGACGGATGGGAACGAGCCGGCGGATGATGCTGGCGGCTTTGGCCGGCGGAGCACTGGCGGGCTGCGGCGCACCGGACCGGGCGACCAGGACGCCCCGGCAGTCCACCACCCCCACCACCCCCGCCACGCCCGCCGCACGAAAGCAGGCCCCTCCGCCCTCCGCCGCCCCTTCCGCCCCCTCCTCGCCCCCGTCCGCCGTCACCCGCGCCGAGATCATCACCGCATACGGTCACGCCGTGCCCCGCACCTGGGGCTTCGACGCGCCCGACGTGCTGCACAGGCTGCCCGCCGGGCACCGGGGGATCGCGCTGACCTTCGACGCCTGCGGTGGCCGCGGTGGCAGCGGCTACGACCGTGCCCTGATCGACTTCCTGCGCAAGCGCGAGATACCGGCGACCCTGTTCCTCAACTCCCGCTGGATAGACGCCAATCCGACCGTCTTCCGCAACCTGGCCGGCGAACCGCTCTTCGAGATCGCCAACCACGGCACCCGCCATCTCCCCCTCTCCGTCACCGGCCGCTCCGCCTACGGCATCCCCGGCACCCGCAGTGCCGCGGAGGTCTACGACGAGATCGCCGGCAACCGGGCGAAGCTCACCCGCCTGCTGGGCACCCCGCCGCGCTTCTTCCGTTCCGGCACCGCGTACTGCGACGACGTCGCGGCCAGGATCGTCACCGCGCTGGGCGAACGGTTCACCGGCTTCTCGGTCAACGGCGACGCGGGCGCCACCTTCAGCCCCGAACAGGTCCGTACGACCGTGGGCTCCGCACCCGCCGGCTCGGTCGTCATCTGCCACATGAACCACCCCGAGGGCGGCACGGCCCAGGGCGTCACCGCCGCCGTCCCCCGCCTGCTGGCAGCGGGCCACACGTTCACCCGCCTCTCGGACGCCGTGCACTGACGTACCGGTGTCCCGGTGTCCCCGAGCCCACGGAGCGCGTGCTGCTCGGCCCCGGCAAGCCGGAACCGCCCCGTCGCGGGCCGGAGTTCGTCCGGTGCGCAGCGGGGCGGTGGGGTACCGGCGGGGTCAGCCGAGGAGCTTGGTGGCCAGGGTGGTGGCGTTGTACGAGCCCCAGCCGGTGGTGAAGTCCCAGCCGGAGGCCGCGGAGTAGGCGCCGTTGCTGCCGCTGGTGATGTCGTGGAAGCCGGTGCCGCTCGCCGTGTACAGGGCGGGGTTGGCGAAGCCGAGGTTGGCCTTGCCCTTCGCCGCGGCCTGCTGGTTGTAGAGGGCCGCGAACGCCGCCCACTCGGGGGCCGCCGCGCTGGTGCCGCCGACCGAGGACCACGAGCCCTGCGAGTAGATGGAGACACCGGGGCTCGGGTTGGCGTGCGCCGAGACGTCCGGGACCTGGCGGTAGCCGCCGCCGGCGCTCTTCTGGACCGCGGTCTGCCAGCTGGGGATCTTGAAGACGGAGGACTTGCCGCCACCGCCGCCGGACCAGGCCACCTCCTTGCTCCAGGCGTTCGCGGAGGTCACGGTCAGCTTGGTGCCGCCGACACCCGTGACGTACGGGTCGCTGGCCGGGTAGTCGACGGAGGTGCCGCCGTTGCCCGCGTCGTCCGAGCCGTCGTCGCCGGAGGCCGCGTAGAAGCCGAGGCCTTCCGCGGCGCCCGCCTTGAAGACCGCGTCCACCGCGTTGATGTTGGAGGTGGTGCGCGCGGACTCGGCGGCGCCCCAGCTGATCGACGTGGTCGGGATGCCGCTGTCGACGATGGCCTGGTACGTGTCTACCTCGCCGGCGTCCGAGTTGGGGCCCTCGAAGACCGTCACGTTCGCCTTCGGGGCGATCGCGTGCAGCACCTCGATGTCCAGCTCGACCTCGACCTGGCCGTCGCCCAGCGAGCCGGAGCCGCCGTCCACCTTGGACACGGTCGGAGTGGGCGAGCCCAGGCTGTAGTTGGTGTCGTACTTGGTGATGTTGGACTGCTGGAAGCCGTCGAACTCGATCAGCGCGATCTTCTGGCCGCTGCCGGTGTACGTGCTGGAGACGTTGTAGCCGCCCTTGAGCTGGGCCGGGGTGTAGCCGCCGCCGGGGCCGTCGTGCGGGGAGACGGTGTGCGGGGTCGCCTGGTGGTGCAGCTGGACCCGGTTGTTGAGGCCCGCCACGTCGCTGACGATCGAGGCCAGCGAGGACGGCAGGGTCGGCGCGCTGTCGTTGGCGTAGAAGGAACGGCCCGACGTGCTGTCCTTCCACGTCGACAGTTCGGTGCCGAAGGCCTTCTGGAGCTGGACGGCGGTGCCGCTGGCGTCGACCAGCAGGTTGCCCGAGTGCACCTTGCCGACGGTCACACCCTGCGAACGCAGGTAGTCCTTGAGCTTCTTCACCTCGGCGTCGGTCCGGCCGAAGCGGGCCGCGAACTGGCCCTTCGTCAGATAGTGGCCGTAGGAGGCGGAGTGCGGGTCGCTGACCTTCGCGATGAAGGTGTCCAGGGCCGTGCCGCCTCTGGGGGCCAGGCTGATCGCCACGGATATGCGCTTGTCCGCGGCGACCTTGCCGGTGCGGGCGGCGTCCTGCTTCAGACCGGGCAGGACGTCCCCGGCGACGGCGGCACGCGCGGTGTGCGGGGCGTCGGCCGCGTAGGCGGCGGGCACGACGGCCGAGACGAGGGCCGGCGCGGCGACCAGGCCGAGCAGTTTCAGGCGAGACTTCACCGAAGTCCTCCGGTGGGGTGGGGGGTTGGGGAGTGTCCCGGAACGGAACGGCTTCACCGTAGGAACTCCGGCCCCGCCCCCATAAGCGGGGGAACCCTTGCGTTGCGTGTTAACCGCGGGTGTCAAGGGTGCGCGGAGCGCGGGTGCGGACCTGCTGACTGATCGTCATGACCTGTGCGGTGGACCGCGCCTGGTCGTCGTCGCCGGTGTCGACGGCCGCCGCCCCGGACGCGATCACCGCGACCGCCATCGCGTGGGCGAGCGCCGTGCGGGAGCGCACCCCGAACTTGCGGTAGACCCGGGACAGCGCCCCCTCCACCGTCTTCACGCTGATGAACAGCTCGGCGGCGACTTCCCTGTTGGTCGCCCCGCCGCCGACCAGTTCGGCGATCCGGGCCTCCGTGGGCGTGAGTTCGGGCCCGCCCGCCTCGCCGCCCCGCTCACCCGCGTCCAGCCGGGCCAGTTCGTCCCCGGCGCGGGCCGCGAGCGGGGCCGCGCCGATCCGGCGGGCCGTCTCCAGCGCCTCCGCCAGCGCCGCGCGTGCCGCGTTCCGGCGACGGGCCCGGCGTTCCACCGCGCCGAGCGCGATCAGGGCCCGTACCAGCTCGACCGGCAGCGGCAGCCGGCGCAGCCGGTCGACCGCGGTGCGCAGCCGTACCGCCCCCTCCTTCGCCCGGCCGAGACCCGCCTCGCGCAGGCCCTCGGCCCGCTCCAGCGCCGCCAGTACGCTGCCGGGCGCACCCTCCGCCAGCCGCGCCCGGGCGTCGCGGAGCACCTCCCCGGCCGCGTCGGTCTCGCCCAGGACGACCAGCGCCTCCGCCAGGTCGGCGTACCAGTGCAGCAGCGGCGGGTCGGCGGCGCACATGGCCTCGCCGAGTTCCCTGACGCGTTGCAGTGCCTCGACCGCGGCCGCGGCCCCCCGGGGATCGCCGCCGAGGAGTTCGGCCTGCCCCAGCACCGCCAGCGCGCGCAGCAGGAACAGCCGGTCGCCGTCCGCCTCCGAGGCACGGACCGCCCGCGCGGCCAGCCGCCGGGCCTCGTCGGCGGTGCCGCCCGCGGTCGCGGCGAGCGCCGCCGCGTACAGCGCCGGAGCCGCCTCGGCCATGGTGCGCGAGCAGTGCGCCGCGGTGTGCAGCGCCTCCCGGCAGTGCCCGGCGCGGACCTGGATCCGGGTCAGCGCCACCCGGGTCGCCAGCGCCTCCTCGGCCCCCGCCGCGTCGCCGGTCGCCGCCAGCAGCCGGACGACCTGGTCGCGGGCCTCGGTCACCCGGTCGGAGTCCAGGGCGAGGATCGCCCGCATCCGGACCAGCCGCCGGCTCTCCGGCCCGGCGTCGGCGCCGCCGGCCAGCGCGAGGGCCTCGGCCAGCGCGGCGTCGGCGGCGTCCGGCCGGCCGCCCAGCGACCGGACCCGGGCGAGGGTGGCGAGCGCCCCGACCCCGGTGTCCGTGTCGCCGACGGCCGCGGCCTGCCGTGCGGCCCGCCGGGCGTGCCGGGCGGCCTGCGCCAACTCCCCGCACAGCAGCCCCCGTACGGCCGCCCAGTGGTGCAGGACCGCTTCGGCGCCGGGATCACCGGCCGCGTCCAGCAGGCCCTCCTCGATGAGGTCCCCGGCGCCCTCCAGGGCCTGTCCGGCGCCGCGCAGCAGGACCAGCCGGGCCCGCACCCGCCGTGGCGCGGAGTCCGACCCGGCCAGCACCGCGCCGGCGGCCTCCGCCGCCTCCTCGGGCCGTCCGGCGTCGCAGGCGTACTCGGCGGCGGCCAGCAGCCGTTCGGCGCGTGCGGCGGGAAGGCCGGCGGGGGTGCGGCGGACGGCGAGCGCGGCCAGCTCGAACGCGGCGCCGGGAGAGCCGTCGCGGCGGGCGACGGCGGCCGCCGACACCAGGGTGCGGGCGGTGTCCTCGTCCTCGTAGGGGCGGGCGAGCGCGAGGTGCCGGGCCCGTTCCACCGGCGCGGTCACCGCCCCGGCCAGCAGCGCGTGCGCGTTCCGGCGGCCGTGCTCGGGGGCGTCCGCCTGTACGGCCGCCCGCAGCGCGGGGTGTTGGAACCGTACGATTCCGTCGGCGTCGGCCGCCGCGATGCCGAGCCGTTCCGCCTGCGCGAGGTCTCCGGCGGGGTCGGGGAGCCCGGCGGCGCGCAGCAGGGTGAGGCTGGGACGGGCGGCGGCGCTCGCCACCAGCAGGGTGTGCCGTACCGCCGTGGGCAGGGCACGGGCCTCCCCCAGCAGGAGATCGCGCAGCCTCGGGGGTACGGGCGGCGCCTCCGGAAAACCGGCCGATGTCCGGGCGTTGAGCGCGGCCCGCGCCAACTCCACCGCGTAGTGGGGGTTTCCGGCCGCCGTGTGCTGGACCGCGCGCAGCAGTGCCGGGGGCAGGTCGGTGTCGAGGGCGGTCCGCACCAGCTGGGCCGTCTCGTCGTCCGTCAGGGGCGGCACCGGGAGTTCGACGGTGCCCGGCGGGCAGCAGCGCAGCCGCTCGGCCTGCCCGCCGTCCGCCACCCGCTCGGCGGCGAGCATCCGTACGCCGTGGCCTTCGAGGCGGCGCAGGGCGAAGGCGAGCGCCTCGGCGGTCGGTTCGTCGAGCCACTGCAGTCCGTCGACGACCAGCAGGACGGGGCCGGCCGCGGCCAGCGCGCGCAGCGTGTCGAGGACGGCGACGCGCACGGCGAGCAGGCCCCGGCCGTCCGCCGGTTCGCGACCGCGCAGCAGGGCCGCCCGCAGCGCCGCCCCGGGCTCGGGCTCCAGGGCCGCCAGGCAGCTCTCCGGGACCGGTGCGAACAGGTCGACGAGCGCCGCGAAGGGAAGTCGGGTGTCCGCCTCGGTGGGGGAGCAGCGCAGTACGGTGCCGTCCGGCGGGGCGTCGGCGGCCAGGGCCGTCAGGAGGGTGGACTTGCCGATGCCGGCGGGGCCGTGCAGGAGCACTCCGGGGCGTGTCGCGGCCTGGGCCCGGGCGGCGTCGAGCAGCGCACGGCGCCCGGTCATGAACATGTGTTCATGACAAACCTTCGATGATCGCTCTGTCAATGACACCGGTCACCCGGCACATGACACCCGTCACACGAAGGGCGCCACCACCGGCGGACCGACCCGGTAAGACCCCAGGTGTGACACGGGTAAGGCCACAGGTGTGACATAAAGGAACAGGCAATGACTTTCTCCTGAAACCGTCGTTACGGAACGAGGAAGGCTCTCCGGCCCTCCTCCTGTGCGTAAGCAATGTGCACAGGCAGGGAAGTCAGGACTGACGACATGGGTTTGACCAGTCGAACGACCGTATACGCGATGGTGGCGCTCGCCGCCCTGTGTGTGGCGCTGCTGGTCTGGCTGTGGCCACGGTTCGCCAAACCGGGACTGTGGCAGGTGCTGGGCCGGCTCGGGGCGATCGGCGTCACCCAGGTGACGATCGTCGCGGCGTTCGCGTGCGCGGTGAACTCGTCGTACCAGTTCTTCGGTTCGTGGAACGAACTGTTCGGCAACGTCGACACCGCCCCCGTCGGCGTGACCCAGGCGGCCGGCGGGAACGGCAACGGCTCGGTGAACGGCATCAGCAGCGTCCACGGGGCGGCGCTCGTACAGCCCGCGGGCGACGAGCAGTTGCGCCGGGTCAGCGGACTGCCGAACGGTCCGGCCGCGGCCGTCGGACGGGTGGAGTCGGTCAAGGTCATCGGCCGGCGCACCGGCGTGGTCGACCCGGCCTTCGTCTACCTGCCGCCGCAGTACTTCCAGAAGGCCTACCACCGGATGCGCTTCCCGGTGATCGTCGCGCTCAGCGGCTACCCGGGCAGCATCTTCAACCTCGCCCAGTACCTGCGGGTCTCGCAGACCGCGGGCGAACTCCAGAGCAAGGGCCAGATGCAGCCGACGATCATGGTGATGATCCGGCCCACCATCGCCCCGCCGCGCGACACCGAGTGCGTGGACGTCCCCGGCGGACCGCAGACCGAGACCTTCCTCGCCAAGGACCTGCCGGAGGCGATCAGGTCCGTCTACCGGGCCGGCCACGACGCCAGCGCCTGGGGCGTCATGGGCTACTCCTCGGGCGGCAGTTGCGCCCTCCAGCTCACCATGCGCAACCCCGGCGTCTACACCACGGCCGCCGCGCTGTCGCCCGACTACCGGGTCAAGGACGACCCCACCACCGGCAACCTCTTCGGCAGCGGCCCCGGCCGCCAGGCCCGCGTCGACGGCCACGACCTGATGTGGCGCCTGAAGCACCTCCCCGTCCCGCAGGTCTCCGTCCTGGTCGCCAACAGCAAGCACGGCGAGAAGGGCTACCCGGAGACCCAGGCCTTCATCAAGGCCGTCCGGGCCCCCATGCGGGTCGTGTCGATACTGCCCGAGTCCGGCAGCCACAACTTCCCCACCTGGGTCCGCGAAATGCCCGCCGCACTGAAGTGGATGAACGGCCAGCTGACCTTCCCGCAGGACGTCGTCCCCCGCCACCACACCAAGAAACACCCCACACCCACCCCCACCCCCACCCCCAGCCCGACCCCCGACCGAGCCTCCCTCCGCGCGGAGGGCACAGAACCAAGGCCGACAGCCACGACACACCGCTGATCTCCAACCCGCGCCCCGCTCAGAGAACCGAACTCCCGGTGTCACCGTGCGACTCGGGTGGTGGGCACTCCGGGTGCGGGCCGGACAGCGCGGCCTCCGCGTCCTCACAACTGTCACCGACGGAACGCCGGCCACTGAGGGAGCGGTAGAACTGCCGCGTGAAGACCTGGGCCTGACGATCGTCAAGAGCGTGGGCCCAGCCGACGACGGTGGCGATCGTCTTCGACAATTGAGCGGCCAGCAGAGCCGAGTCACACAGGTTCAGGACGACCAGGCGGGGCGGGAAGCGGGCGCGGGCTATCTGCGTGGACAGGTCCGTATGGGCGTTGCAGAGGCCGCCTCCGTCCTGGGTGAGGTGAACGCCGCCGAAGGAACTGTGCGCCGCGATGTGGAGGATCGCGGGGGTGTGCTCGTCCAGTGCCGGACAGATCTCCGGCAGCCCGACCGCCGCCATCTCCCGCACCCGGACGAGGCTGCCGACGAGGGACTGACGAATGCAAGCGGCTTCGGACCCGAAGTCGTTGCGCCCGGGCCGCGGGTCACCGGAGAGGAACAGCACACGGCCGGCTACACCGAGGGGGGCGAGGGCGTCATGAACGGGGAGGCGCGGCGAGAACGTGGCGTGCTGGGAGGCCAGGGCGGCGCGAGAGTGGGAGAAGAGCTGGTTCAGGGACACGGTCGTGCCGGAGGATGGTGGACGGCCGTGAGCTGGCCCGGTGTCGATGCTGGGCGGTGACACCGGAGGGCGTGGCCGCTCGTGCGCCTTGCCCGCGGTCTCCTCCATACGATGCCGGAGCTCCGCCTCGGAAACTCCGAGAGCGCGGGTGATCGCGACCCAGCTCACGCCGTCCTGCCGGTGCCGGGACGCCGCGGCCAGGGCGGCGTCCAGCGCCTCCTGCACGGCCCGGTATCCGGGGGCGGAGCGGACGCACGCGCCGAGATTGGCGAGGTGAGTCATCTCCGCGGCCGTCAGATCGGGGGCGTCGGTGCCGTGACCGGGAGGGTCATCCGGCATCGGTGGGTGCTTCCGCCGAGTTGGCCTGTACGGGTGCGGCGAGGGCGTCGGCGAGCTGGAGCAGCGTGGCAGCGTGTTCGGGGCGGTGCCGTGCGAGGGAGCGAAGACGGCCGGCGCCGGCGCCGCGCTGCACTTCGGAGCCCTGTTCAGCGGCCAATGCGATAAGTTCGCTGAGGCTCGGGCTGTTCTCCTGCTCCTCGTCGTCTGTTGTTGCGAACAGGTGCTGCACGGCGACGAGGTAGGGCGTCACGAACGGCATGCGGGCGAGGCCGGGGGCGGCCAAGAGGAGTGGGTGCAGGCCCTCTGGCTGGCCCTTCTCCACAAAGCGCATGGCCGTGTCGACCGCTGTTGTGGAGTCGACCACGGCGTCGTAGATGTCCGGGATCGAGAGCAGCTGGGTGAGGAGCAGGATGCCCAAGTGCTGGCGGGCCGTTGGGGACTGGGCGTTGGCCGACAGCAAGCTCGGGACGATGGGGTCGGAGGTGAGCTGGGGGTGGTCTCGGAGGAACTCCAGGTCTTCGGGCCACGAGGGGGCCGCGATCCACTGCCTCAGCAGGTCGGCAGCGGTGTGGAAGGACCTCCCCTCGTCCAGTACTTGGTCGAGGCCATGTTCTGAGGCAACAGTGAGGAGGGTGGAGAGCTCACTGAGCGCAGCCGCTTCGGGATACAGGGCACGCGCGATATCGAGAGCCGTTTGTTCATCCGCCGTGATGAGGTGTGGGTATTCCTGCCTCAAGAAGTCCTCGCGCTCCGGCCAGGATCGAGTGGACAGCCAGCGGTTGAAGAGTTCCACCGACTGGTCTGAAAGAGCGCCGACAGCCCAGGTGGGCAGACGGGTTGTCACTTCGCTGAGGAGAGTCTGGGCTGCAGGATTTCGCTGTAGATCGTCAACAAGACCACGGACTGCGCGACGGACGCGTCCGATCCAAGTGGGATCTGTTGTTTCGTTGGCTTGGTGAATTGCCGAGATGAGATCCGTGGTCGCTCCCATGGGATTGCCGCGGGTCATGTGCCAGTGAGCGCGAGAGATGAGGAGTTCGGCCTGAGGGCCGGCGGCGAATCCCGAGATCACCTCATCGGATGTGAGGAGACTGCCCTCCTGACCCCCGGTGTCGCATTGTTGGTTGTAGAGGTTGTTGAGGGAGCTGGCGAGGTCGGGGAGGAAGGCGGGGCCGTTGGGTCCTTGGGCGAGGGTGCGGTAGTGGGTGACGGCTTCGGTGATTGATGTGAGTGCGGCTTGATGGTCGCCGGTGTTGCTTTGTTGGTTTGAGAGGTTGTTGAGGGACATTGCGAGGTTGGGGAGGGAGGCGGGGCCGTTGGGTCCTTGGGCGAGGGTGCGGTAGTGGGTGACGGCTTCGGTGATTGATGTGAGTGCGGCTTGATGGTCGCCGGTGTTGCTTTGTTGGTTTGAGAGGTTGTTGAGGGACATTGCGAGGTCGGGGAGGGAGGCGGGGCCGTTGGGTCCTTGGGCGAGGGTGCGGTAGTGGGTGACGGCTTCGGTGATTGATGTGAGTGCGGCTTGATGGTCGCCGGTGTCGCTTTGTTGGTTTGAGAGGTTGTTGAGGGACCCTGCGAGGTTAGCGAGGAAGGCGGGGCCGTTGGGTCCTTGGACCAGGGTGCGGTAGTGGGTGACGGCTTCGGTGATTGATGTGAGTGCGGCCTGGCGGTCGCCGGTGTCGCTTTGTTGGTTGGAGAGGTTGTTGAGGCAGCTGGCGAGGTCGGGGAGGAAGGCGGGGCCGTTGGGTCCTTGGACCAGGGAGCGGTAGTACGTGACGGCTTCGGTGATTGATGTGAGTGCGGCTTGATGGTCGCCGGTGTCGCTTTGCTGGACGGAGAGGTTGTTGAGGCAGCTGGCGAGGTCGGGGAGGAAGGCGGGGCCGTTGGGTCCTTGGACCAGGGTGCGGTAGTGGGTGACGGCTTCGGTGATGGATGTGAGTGCGGCTTGATGGTTACCTGTGTTGCTTTGTTGGACGGAGAGGTTGTTGAGGCAGCTGGCGAGGTTGGGGAGGGAGGCGGGGCCGTTGGGTCCTTGGGTGAGGGTGCGGTAGTGGGTGACGGCTTCGGTGATTGATGTGAGTGCGGCTTGATGGTTACCGGTGTCGCTTTGTTGGACGGACAGGTTGTTGAGGGAACTGGCGAGGTTGGGGAGGAAGGCTGCGCCGTTGGGTCCTTCTACCAGGGCCCGGCGGATGGTGACGGCTTCGGTGATTGAGGTGAGTGCGGCTTGATGTTTGCCGGTGTTGCTTTGTTGGTTGGAGAGGTTGTTGAGGGACATTGCGAGGTCGGGGAGGAAGGCGGGGCCGTTGGGTCCTTGGACCAGGGTGCGGTAGTGGGTGACGGCTTCGGTGATGGATGTGAGTGCGGCTTGATGGTTGCCCGTGTCGCTTTGTTGGTTGGAGAGGTTGTTGAGGGATCCTGCGAGGTTGGGGAGGAAGGCGGGGCCGTTGGGTCCTTGGACCAGGGTGCGGTAGTGGGTGACGGCTTCGGTGATGGTTGTTGAGGGAGCTGGCGAGGTCGGGGAGGRAGGCGGGGCCGTTGGGTCCTTGGRCSAGGGTGCGGTAGTGGGTGACGGCTTCGGTGATGGATGTGAGTGCGGCTTGATGGTTTCCGGTGTTGCTTTGTTGGTTGGAGAGGTTGTTGAGGGATCCTGCGAGGTTGGGGAGGAAGGCGGGGCCGTTGGGTCCTTGGACCAGGGTGCGGTAGTGGGTGACGGCTTCGGTGATTGATGTGAGTGCGGCTTGATGGTTTCCGGTGTCGCTTTGTTGGTTGGAGAGGTTGTTGAGGGAGCTGGCGAGGTTGGGGAGGAAGGCKGCGCCGTTGGGTCCTTCTACCAGGGCCCGGCGGATGGTCACGGCTTCGGTGATTGACGTGAGTGCGGCTTGATGGTTGCCGGTGTTGCTTTGCTGGACGGAGAGGTTGTTGAGGGAGCTGGCGAGGCTGGGGAGGAAGGCGGGGCCGTTGGGTCCTTCTACCAGGGCCCGGCGGATGGTGACGGCTTTGGTGATTGATGTGAGTGCGGCTTGATGGTTGCCGGTGTCGCTCTGCCGGACGGCAAGATTGTTGAACCAGGCGGCCGATGCAGCCCGAGCTTCCTCAGAGGGGTCCGCCGGTTCGTCCGGTCGGGACCGGACCGTGGCAATCAGTGCCAGACCTCGCAGCGTGCTGTGCCCCGTAGGCAGAGTCACGGAAAGCTCCGCCAGAGGTAGCGGAGTGTCTTCGGCCTCGGCGAAGCGCTCCAGCGCTGTGACGAACGGGCCTCCTTGGGAAGCCGCCACCGATAGTGCCATCGGCCACAGTTCGGGAACCCTCTCCAGTGCCGTCCCGGCCATCGCCTGCGCGGCCTCCTTGCCGTTGATCGCCGTCGCGAGCCGGGAGACGCCCACGCAGGCGTTCAGGCGTTCGTCCGTGTCCGCGGTTTCCAGGCATCGGCCGAACAAGGCGTCGTTGCCGCGGAACACCGTGGCCGCCAGGTGCGTGCCCACCGGGTCGGGGCGGACCGCGACGGTGCCGTCCTCCGGTGTGGTGGGGAGGAGCTTCTCCAGCAGGGCCGTGAACTCGTCGCGCCATTTCGCGTCGGTGGCGAGTTCCTTGACCGTGGCCAGAACCTCGTTGAGCCGGTCCTCGCGTGGGGCGAGCAGGCTGACGCAGGCTCCGGCCTCGCGCAGCATCTCCTTGGCACGGTTCGACGGCTCGCCGATCCGGGACCGGTAGACGCGGACCCAGTACAGCAGTTCGTGCTTCAGGATTCTCTCGTACAGGGCCGACTCGGACACCGGCGCCTTGTCCTCGCTCTCCGACGTCTGCGCGTCGAGCCAGGCGAGCATGACCAGGTCCAGGGTGGTCCAGCGGCCGGAGTGGGGGTCCGGCGGCGGGCTGCTGCCCATGGCGGTCGCCTCCCGTGCGCCGAAGGACCGGAGCGCCGCCCGGTAGACGCCGGTCTGGCGGGGATGACGGGGAGACAGCGGCATCGAATGGACCAGGGGCCGTGGGCTGCTGTCCTTGAGCGCGTCGACGATTTCCTCCTCCCACCAGCCGCGGACGGAGCGCGCGGTCAGGAGCAGACAGGTCGGCTCCTGGCGGCCGCGCAGGACGCGCAGCAGGGCGATGATGTCGGCCGACTTGTGGTCGTCGGCGTAATCCACGACGACGAGCAGCGGGGAGGCGGTGCGCGCTAGCCAGGCGCAGTCCTGCAGGTCCGGGTCGCGTACCAGGAACCCGGTGAACCAGCCGGTGTCGGCCATGCGCGCGGCCAGTTCGGCGGCCAGCCGGGTCTTTCCGGCACCGCCGACCCCGTGCACCAGAGCGATACGGGTGCGGGGTCCGTCCGGATCGGGGGCTCGGAACCAGTCCTGGAGGAAGTCGAGTTCGTCGCGGGGGTGGAAGTGGATGGTGTCGTAGCGGGCCCAGAGGAGTTTCAGTGGGCCGGTGTCGTCGCTGTCGGTACCGACTTTGCTGTCGTTGATGTCGAGATAGGGCGGGGTGAGGATCTGGGTGCGGGGCTGGTCGGGCAGGGGCAGCGGTTCGCAGTGCTCGTACCCTAGGCCGACGTCGAGGGTGACCTCCAGCCGGCCGTCGTCCGCGGCCTGCCGTACGAGTTCCGCGCCGTGGGCGACCGACTCGGCCCACGACTGCCGGCTGCGGCGGCGCGGGTCGGCGGCATCGGCGGACGAGGCCACGCCGGTCACGTCGATGGCGAGGAAAGCTCCCGAGCCGTCCTCGGCGTCGGCGAGCTGGACGAGGAAGTCCTCGGGCAGGGTCTGCCAGTCGGCGTCGGTCTCGTCGTGAGAGCGGTATTCGCGGTGGGCGTGGTTGGACCAGTTGCCGTCCAGCCATACGGCGACCAGCGCGTGTCCGGGGCCGCCATGACCGCCGCCCGTGACGAGGACGAGGGGGTGCAGCCCGGTGTCCAGGCAGGCCCCGGCGAAGGTGACGGCGATGTCGAGGCAGGTGCCGTGCCCGGGCGAGGCCAGCACCTCGTAGGGCGGCCGGATGGTCTGGCGCCCGGAGTCACTGGTCGTCGGCTCGTCGGCGTACACGATGTTCCGTGCGGCGAACGCCTCGTACAGGGCGCGGGCGCGGACCGCGGGCGGTGCGTCGCCCACCGGCGGCAGGGCGCCGGCGAGGATGGCGGCGGGGGCGCCGCTCTCGCCCTGGCGCTTGCGCTGGACGTACTCGATCAAGGCCTTCGGGTCGTTGCTGGGCCAACGCCGCCATGCGGTGCTCACGCGCGTGCCCCCTCGAACCCGCCGATCTCACCGGCCCCGTCGATCACACCGGTTCCGATCGCCTCGGCCTCCTCGATGTCCTTGGCGCCGACGACACCCAGCACGTCCTGGGCGGTGAGACGGCTGACGGCGGGCACCTTGGTGGCCGACACCTCCACCGTGTACGTCCCCGGCGGCAGCGGCGGGATCTCGGCCCGCCACCGGTCCTCCGCCAGCCTGGTGCAGGTGAGCCACGGTGCTACGGCTCCCGGTGCGGCGTCCCGGGCGCGGGCCCTGACCTGCACCCGGGTGGACTCGTCGGCGCCGGTTCCGTACAGGGTCACCCCGAGCGGGACCGGTCGGTCGGCGGGAGCCGTCTCGTCCAGGTCGAGCCCGAGCCAGGGGCGTTCCGGGCGGTCCCCTCGTACGGCCGCTAGCGACGCGCCGGCGTACTCGGCCAGGATGTCCGTCACCATGGACACGGATCCCAGGGCGAGGTGGCGTTCGGTCACCGCGCGGCGGGCGCGGATGTCCTCCTGCTCGATGGGGATCGCCGAGATCGCCGGGACCGTGCCGTCGCCGTGCCAGTCGGCGTTCGGCAGCCAGGACGCCGCCTGTTTGGTCACCGTGATCCCGGCGGGGGAGAGCAGGGCCTGCTGGAGTGTGCCGTGCCCCCGGCCGAACAGCGCCGTGACCTCGGGGCACCCCGGTTCTCCGTACAGGTAGTTCCAGACCGACTCGATGTCCTCGTGGACGCTCCGGGCGGCCTTGGCGTGCGCGGCGAATCCCGGCGGCAGGGTCGCCGAGGCCTCCGCCAGTTCGTGCGGGGCCAGCGCCGACCCGCTCCCGGACCGCCCCACCGCGGGGTAGCGGGGCAGCAGTTCGTATGCCGACGGCCACTGCCGCAGCACCTCCGTGAGCCCGGCCAGCCGCTTTGGGCCCACCGCCAGGCCGTTCACCAGGACGTCGAGTGCCTTCGGCGCACCCCGGTGGGGAGTGCCCAGGGTCAGCAGGGCCGCGCAGTCGGTGGCACCGCCGAGGGGACCGAGCCAGTAGCGGGCCACCAGTCCTCCCATGGAGTGCGCCACCACGATCACCCGCCGGCGCCGGGCCGAGGCGTGTTCGCCGCCCAGGCGGGCCTCGACCTCGTCGCGCAGACGTTCGGCGGCATGCCGGACGCTGCGCCGGAAGTCGTACGGGAAGAGCAGCACGTCCGCTCGGGTGTCCGGTTCGCCGCCGGGCCGTGCGACGTCGATGCGCAGGTCGTCGAAGCGGCTGCGGAGCTTGCGCACCAGGCCGTCGTAACCGGGTGCCACGACCGGGCCGATCAGGGTGATGTCCGGCATCAGGTCGACCGGGACCAGATCCGGATGGGCGTCCAGCCCGAGCCGCTCGGGTCGGGTGGCGGCGCCGAGGAACCGCCTACGGCGTTGGTCCCAGCGGGCGGCCCCCCGAGATGTCTGCAGGATGCTTCCGCCGATTCCGGGCACGACGACGACGAGATGCTTGAGCGAAGCCACTGATGTCCCCCTGTTCGCACACGTCACCCCTGTCTGCTGTCGACATGAAGTGACGATCATTCAGAAGAATGACGATAGCGCCGGGGCGGCACCATTCGATCGGGAATGGCGGTATTGATGCGGTTTGCATATATGCACGGTCTGCGATGTGCCGCGTCGTGGAGTGGCGGTGTTCCGAGTCATCTCCCGGAAGGCGTCATGCAGACAGCCGTGGTGACCTTTGACGGGTTCGACGGGCTTGATCGGCTGAGCGGGGATCAGATCCAGGTGTCCAGCCACATCCGGGACTGCCAGCCGGTGTACGGGATCGTCTGTCCGGTGTAGATCGGGAAGAAGTAGACGAAGTTCCAGGCGATCAGGAGGACGAGGGCGCCGGCGGCCATCGTGCCGCGGATCCGGCGGTGGCGGCTCGCGCCCGGTGGGCCCATCAGGGCGCCGGCCATCATGGCCACCGCCAGGCACAGGTACGGCACGAAGACCACGGCGTAGAAGGAGAAGACGGTGCGGTCCTGGTAGAGGAACCAGGGGAGGTACCCGGCGGCCGTCGCGCACAGGATCGCGCCCGCCCGCCAGTCGCGGCGCAGGGCCCAGCGGAACAGCAGGTACACCAGGGCGCAGCAGGCCGCCCACCACAGGGCCGGGGTGCCCAGGGCGAGGACGGTCCGGGTACAGGCGGACGCCGTGCCGCAGCCGTCCTGGCCGGGCTTCGGGGAGTCGTACGCGAACAGCACGGGCCGGCCCATCACCAGCCAGCTCCACGGGTTCGACTGGTACTTGTGCGGCGTGTGCAGCCCCACGTTGAACTGGTAGACGAGGTACTCGTAGTGCCACAGGCTGCGCAGCGGCGCCGGTATCCACGACCAGGTGCCGCCGCGGCCGTCCGCCCAGTGGCGGCCCCAGCCGTCGTCGGACAGGAACCAGCCGGTCCAGGTCAGCAGGTACGTCAGCAGGGCCGTCGGTACCAGGGAGAGGACCGACGGGCCCAGGTCCCGGCGCAGTACGGCCCAGTACGGGCGGCGGGCGCCGGTGACCCGGCGGGCGCCGACGTCCCACAGCACCGTCAGCGCCACGAAGAAGACCAGCACGTACAGGCCGTTCCACTTCGTCGAGGCCGCGAGGCCCAGCAGGACGCCGGCTGCGAGCCGCCAGGGCCGGAGTCCCAGGGCGGTGCGGTCACCGGTGTCCGCGTCCGGGCGGACGCGGCCGTCCGCGCCGGCCGGCAGGGCCGCCGCCAGCGCGGCCCGGGTCCGGTCCCGGTCCAGCAGCAGGCAGCCGAACGCGGCCAGCGCGAAGAACATGACCATCAGGTCCAGCAGGGCGGTACGGCTCATGACCAGGTGCAGACCGTCCATCGCCAGCAGCGCACCGGCCAGACAGCCCAGGAACGTCGAACGGAACAGGCGGCGGCCGATCCGGCACAGCATCAGCACCGACAGGGTGCCGAGGAGCGCCGTCATGAAGCGCCAGCCGACGGGGTCGAGTCCGAACAGCCACTCGCCGGCGGAGATCACCCACTTGCCGGTCGGCGGGTGCGCGACGAACGAACCGGTGTCGGAGAGCGGGATCACCTGGGGGTGCGCCAGGATCTCCGGGTCGGCGATCTTGCGGTCCGGCCAGGTGCCCTCGTAGCCGAGGTGCAGCAGCGCCCAGGCGTCCTTCGCGTAGTACGTCTCGTCGAAGACGAGGGCCCGGGGCTGCCCGAGGCGCCAGAACCGCAGGATTCCGGCCAGGACGGCGACGAGCACCGGGCCCAGCCACTCCATGGCGCGCGCGAGCCGGTGCGCCGCGTCCTGGCCGAGCCCCAGGAGCCGCCAGAGGTGGGTGGCGGGCTCGGGGAAGGGCGGGACGAGACGTTCCCGGACGTCGGTGTGCGGAGGTGCGGTGTGCGGTGCGGGATGACCGGAGCGGCGCAGTCGGTCCAGCCGGCCCTGCGGGGCAGCCGTCGGACCTATGCCGTCGAGATCGTGGGAACGCGTCGCGCTGCTGCTCGTCACCGGACGACCTTAGACCGTCGGCACATCGGGTCCGCCATCGCCTCCGAGACCTGGGGCGCCTTCTCCACCGACCCCGTCTCGAACACCTCGGCCACCGCGATCAACCGCCCCGCCGGCAACCTCGGCGACGAGGCCGGCCGGCCCTCTCGGCGGACCCGACGGTGACCGCGCCCGCCGGGACCACGGTCGGGACCACGGTCTCGATGGCCGGGGAGGGTCAGCCGCACGAGCCGGTGAACACGTCCACCGCGTCGTCGCTGCTGCTCGCCACCAGCAGGTCCTTGGTCCCGTCGGACGTCACGTCGGCGGCGGTCGCCTCGTAGGCGCCGTCCGCCGACAGCTCGGTCAGCTCGCTCAGGGAGCCGCCCGAGGTGCCGGTGTAGACCGAGACCGAGTTGCCGTTCAGCGACGAGACCAGGACGTCCGGGATGTCGTCGCCGTTGACGTCGGCCGAGTTGACGGCGACGGGCAGCGCGGAGGTGGCGTAGTCGACGGGGTCCTGGAAAGTGCCGTCGCCGTTCCCGGCGTAGACCTCCAGGGTGTCGGAGCCGTTGCTGATGGTGGCCAGGTCCGTGTTGCCGTCTCCGTCGAAGTCGCCCTGGGTGATGGAGTACAGCCGCGCGACGCTCGCGTACTCCGTCACGTCCCCGAAGGTCCCGTCGCCGTTGCCGAGGGCCACGCTCACGCCCCCGGCGGTGGCGACGCCGGCGGTGGCGACGTCCAGGTTGCCGTCGCCGTCGAAGTCGGTGAGAACCAGGCCGTGCGGCCGGGTCACCGTGACCGTCTGCGAGGAGACGGTGAACGCACCTTCACCGTCGCCCAGCAGCAGGTTGACCCGCCCCGCCGACTCCTCGGCCACCGCGATGTCCAGGTCGCCGTCCCCGTCGACGTCCCCGGCGACCAGCGAACGGGCGCCCGAACCGACCGTGTACTGGGTGGCGGTCCCGAACGCGCCGTCACCGGTGCCGAGCAGGACGCTCACCGTGCCGCCGTCGAAGTCGGCGGTGGCGATGTCCGGGTTGCCGTCGGCGTTGAAGTCCGCGATGACGGACTGGTACGGCTTGTCGCCCACGGCGTAGTCCGTGGCCGTGCCGAAGGTGCCGTCGCCGTTGCCCAGCAGGACGGAGACCGTGTCGGCGTCGTTGTCCGCGGCGACCACATCGGCGTTCCCGTCGCCGTCGAGGTCGCCGGTCACCACGTGCCGGGGGTTGTCGCCGGTGCTCGCCGTGGTGGCGGACCTGGTGAAGGAGCAGGTGGCGGCCGCCGTCGTGGCCGGCTCGTCGGCCGACGCGACAGCCGTGACACCCGCGGCGGCCGTCAAGGCACCGGCGACTCCGTAGGCCAGGACGCGCGGGACCCGGCGGTTCCTGTGCTTGCTCATGACGGGAGGGGTGTCCTTCCGTGAGACGTGTTGTCTGTCATGGGCACGGGAACCTACGGGCGCCGCCTGTGAGTCACGTGTTACCGGCCCGTGGTTTCCCGGAGTCCCGTGGCCGGAGGGGTACGGCGACGGTGGCCGTCCCCCCGTCGTCGTCGCTGACGGTGACCACCGGCCGGTATCTGCCCGGCCTCCGGTACGTGTGCTCGGCACGGCAGACGGAGCCGTGGACCCGGCCCGGCGCCGGCCGGGTGCCGTCCTTCCAGTCGACGACGCAGGTCTGGGTGTCGGAGGCGCCCGGGTCGGTGAAGCGGACGGTGACGGTCACCCGCCGGTCGCCGTGGCCGTGCGCGTCGGTGATGGTCGGCGGGGCGTTGGAGACGGTCACGGTCGTGGTGTCGGTACTGCGGCCACCGGTCAGGGTGAGGGTGAAGGTGCCGTTGTCGGTGCAGGTGACGGTGGTGGCGGCCGACCCGGGGTCCGCGACCGTGCAGGGGGCACCGGCGGGGAGGGTCCACTCGCCGGGACCGGCCCCCGACACCGTGCCGACGAGCGGGATCGCGTCCCCTTCCGTCCCGCTGACGTCCGGTCCCGCGTGTACGACGGTCACCGGATCGATGCTCGTCAGCGTCGGGACGACCGGCTTGATCAACCCGTCCGCGTCGAACTCCAGCTTGTCGATGGTGGTTTCGCGGTGGGTGCCGTCGCCGCCGGGGATGGCGAAGCGGTGGTAGGCGATGTACCAGTCGTCGGTGTTCGGGACGTGTACGACGCTGTGGTGGCCGGTGCCCTTGATGCCCAGGGAGAGGTCCTTGGAGAGGATCACGCCCCGCTTGGTCCAGGGACCGGTGGGGGAGGGCCCGGTGGCGTAGGCGACGCGGTAGTTCTCGTCGCGGGTGTCGTTCTCGGACCACATGAAGTAGTAGACGCCGTTGCGCTTGATGACGAACGAGCCCTCGTTGTACCCGCTCGGCGTGATGTCCTGGACCTTCGAGGTGTCGATGGACGTCATGTCGGCGTTCAGCGGGACCACATAGGCGTGGCCGTTGCCGAAGTAGAGGTACGACTGCCCGTCGTCGTCGGTGAAGACGGCCGGGTCGATCATCTGGCCGCTGAAGTCACCGGACTTGAGCAGCGGTTTGCCGAGCGCGTCCTTGAAGGGGCCGGTCGGTGAATCGGCCACCGCCACGCCGATGTTCGCGTCGGCGCAGAAGTAGAAGTAGTACTTGCCGTCCTTCTCGGCGATCGTCGGCGCCCAGGCCCTGCTGTCCGCCCAGCTGATGTCCGGGCCCAGGTCGAGGATGACGCCGTGGTCGGTCCAGTGGACGAGGTCGGTGGAGGAGTACGCCTTGAACTGCGTCCCGCTCCAGCCGTCGTAGCCGTCGGTGGTGGGATAGATGTAGAAGGTGTCGCCGAAGCGGACGATGTTCGGGTCGGCGTTCAGCCCCGGCAGCACCGGGCTCCTCATGATGAGGGCCGAGACCGTCCAGGTGCGCTTCTTGCCGTCGGAGCCCGTCACCTCGTACGTCACCGGCTTGCTGAAGTCCCGCACGCTCCCGGAGGCCGGGCTGATGGCGGCGCCGTGGGCGAGGGTGAACTCCGGTGCCAGGGCGGTGAGATCGGATCCCTCGGTCATCGGCAGCGTGATTTTGCCGTCCGTGTCGTCGACGATGGCGTCGACCTTCAGACCGGTCTGCGTCGCCTTGGCGATGCCGGCCGTGTTGCCGCTGAGCTCCATCACCTCGGCGGCCGACAGGGCCCGGTCGTAGATGCGGAAGTCGTCGACCTCGCCGCCGAAGTACGGGTCGGCCGAGTACAGGGAGCGGCCGATGTAGCCGGTGTAGTCCTTGCTGGCGTCGTACAGCTCGGACGGCTTGATGGTGGTCGTCGTACGGGCGACCTGGATGCCGTCGACGTACAGGACCATCGTGCCGGTCGTGCCGTCGAGGGTGACGGTGACGTGCCGCCACTGGCCGGGCGTGAGCTGCGAGCCGGCCGTCAGCTTCGACTCCGCCGACCAACTCGCCTTGGTGATAGCCGAGTAGAGGCTGGAGCCGCCGTTGGACGGGGTGGCGAAGAGGTACTTGGTGCTGTCGGGGCCCAGCCCGAACAGCCACTGGAAGCTGTCGCCGCCCTGCCACTTGGCGTACGTCGACACGGTCACGCTGCCGGCGTTCCTGAGCACCCCGTTCGGGATCTTCACGTACGGCGAACTCGTGGCGTCTCCCGACATCTTGAAGGAGCCGCCCGTCACCCCCGTACCGAAGGCGGGCGTGCGGACGTACGTGCCGTGATAGCCGTGCCCGCTGCTGTCCACGGCGATGTTGCCGCCGGTCTCGTCGAAGTCGTAGTGCAGCAGCAGGTCGGCCGGGACGTCGGGGCCCTCGTCCGACACGGTGACCTCGGCCTGGACGGGGATGGCGGTCCCGTCCGGGAGGCTGCCGGTGACGGTGAAGGCGCCGGGCTGCGCGTACGAGGACGCCGGCACGTCGGCCCAGGTGACGGCGATCGGCCGGTCGACACCGTCGGCGTAGGAGGCGATGACGGTGGCGGGGAGCACCGGGGCCTGCCCGGTCCTCGTCTTCACCTTCACGCTCTCGACGCTCTCCACCAACTGGTCCGGCTGGTAGGCGCGGAGGAGCCGGTCGTACTCGGCCTGGGTGACCGGGAGTACGGTGCCGTGGCGAGGCCTGGCGGGCAGGTTGTAGTCCGTCACCGGGGTCCAGACCCCGGAGTCGAGGTCGTCGGTCTCGAACGGGAGGTACCCGCGGCCCCCGAACTCGTCGAGGAACGCGTACCACTTGTCCTCGGTGTTCGACTTGAAGACCAGCGGCCCCTCGGCCGCGCTCATCGCACCCTTGCCGATGCCCTCCGCGACCGGGGTCCAGTCGGTGCTGCGGATCGAGTCGCTCTTCTCCTCGAAGATGAACTTGCTGTCGGGGGTGGAGGAGGTGTTGTTCCGCTCGTCCTTGGAGAGCCGGTAGTACGTCCCGTCCTTCTGGATCATCGTGGAGTCGATGACCGACCAGCCGCGGTCGATCCACACCTTGGGTTCGCTGAAGGTGTAGAAGTCGCGGGTGGTGGCGTACATCATGCGGTTGTACGTGTCGCCGGAGTGCGCCGCGTCGTCGTACAGCTTCGAAGCCCAGAAGACGACGTACTCGCCGAGCTTCGCGTCGTAGAACGCCTCGGGGGCCCAGGTGTTGCCGGCGCTGTCCGGGGCGACCTTCACCAGGCGCTGGTCCGTCCAGTGCACGAGGTCGGTGGACTCCCAGACCATGATGGACCTGCTGCCGGTGCGCTGAGCGGCGTCCCAGTCGCCGTTGCCGTAGATCCTGAGGTCGGTGGCGATCTGGTAGAACTTGTCGCCCTCGGGGGAGCGGATGATGAACGGGTCGCGCAGGCCCTTCTCGCCGAGCGTGGAGGTCAGGACGGGCTTGCCGTCGTTCAACTCCCGCCAGTTCAACGGGTCGTTCCCCTTGCTGAGGGCCGCGTAGAGCTGTTCGCCGTCGGCGGTGCCCTCGCCGGTGAAGTAGCTGAACATGTAGCCCTTGAGGGCTTCCCTGGCGGGGAGTTCGGGTACGTGCGCGGTGAAGGTGCGGGCGGCGGTGGCCGTCCCCTTGGTGACCGTCGCGGTCAGGTCGACGGTGGTGGCGCCGGCGCCGTGCGCGGGGCGGTGGACGACTCCGTCGGCGGCGAGCACGTCCGGGTCGGCGGAGGACCAGCTGACGGCCGTGCCGTAGGCGCCGGTGGCGGGCAGGGTGAGGTTGCCGCGGACGTCGTCGACGTCGTGGACGGTGAGGGCGTCGGCGGCCTGTTCGGTGGCGGTGGTGTCGTCGAAGTCGGCGCGGACGGTGACGTCGAAGGTCCTGGTGTCGGTGACGGTGCCCTTGGTGAGGGTCGCGGTGAGCGTGGCGTGCGCGTCGGGGGAGCCGGCGGCGGGCCGGGTCACCTTGCCGGAGTCCGAGACGACGCCGGGGTCGTCGCTGGACCAGGTGATGGCCGAGCCGCCCGCCGCGCCGGTCTTCGGCAGGTCCAGGTCGGCGGTCACGGCACCGGTGTCACCGAGGCTCAGGGCCGCCTTGTCGTCGGCGACGCCCTGGGTGTCGACGGGGAGGGCGAGTCGCCCGACCTCGGAGCCGTCCAACGCCCGGTCGTATACGCGGAAGTCGCGGATGCGGCCCTTGAAGAGCTTGTCGCCGGAGTAGACCGACTTGCCGATGTAGTCGGCGACGGTGCTGCCGGACCCGATGGCGCCGGGGGTGATGGTGACGGAGGTGTTCCGGCCGGCCTCGACGCCGTCCTCGTAGAGCACACCCGTGGTGCCGGTCTGGGTGTACGCGATGTGCTTCCACACCGAGCGGGTGAGGTTGTGGGAGTCGGACGGCTTGGTCGTCTGCTCGGTGGACCAGTTGCCGGTGGCGAGGGAGGTGCGCAGGGAGTTGCCGGTGGCGAAGAGGTAGCCGTCGCCGTTGCCGCCGCTGGAGTTGCCGAAGCCGTAGAGGAAGTACGGGGTGGACTGGGTGGCGTCGATCCGCACGTCCATGGACACCGTGATGGAGTCCATGCCCTTCATGATGTCGTCCGGGACCTCGACGTAGGTGTCGGAGCCGTTGAAGCCGAGGCCCTGGCCGGTGGCGGACCAGTCGGCGGTGCCGTGCAGCGTGCCGTCACGGCCGTTGCCGGAGGCGTCGGGGACGGTGGTGCCGGTACCGGAGTCCAGCGGGTACCAGAGGGCGAGGCCGTCGGTGGGGGCGGTGGCTTCACCGGCGGCCGCGGTGACGGCACGGGCCGGGAGGGCGGAGCCGAGGAGGGCCAGGAGGGCCGCGGCGGCGGCCAGTCCGGCCAGCCGTCCCGCCCGGCGTCTCGCGCGGCCGCACGGACGTGTGGTGTCGGTCATGTGCGGCTCCCTGCCAAGTGACGTGCCGTTAACCGGAGATGACATCGCGTTGCGAGAGTGTCAAACGATGTACACGGGGGCGTCAAGAGTTTTCGAACGATGTCCGACCAGCCGAACGGCTGATCCGGGTGAGGACGGGCCGGAGCCGGTGGCCAGGTGAACGGCAGGTGCTCGACAACCAAGCCGCAGCCATGACTTGACCGCCCGTTGCCCCGGTCGCGTCCAATCTTCAACTAAGCATTCCCCTGCCCTGGCAAAGGCGTCTACCCGCATAGAGCTCTCCGGTGCTGTCATGCCCACGACTGCCCGGAACCGTGCCGGGCACCTCACCGGGAGACCCCCACATGTCCCGAATCCGACGTCCCGTCGTGACCTCGATCTCCGCGTTCGCCCTCGCCGTCGCGGGCCTCACCCTCACCACCGGTACGGCTCACGCACAGTCGTGCAGCCAGGCCTACCTCCCGCTCCCCGACCCCAGTTGCCAGCCCGGCGACCTCAACCCCGACGTCACCCAGAGCACCATCGACTCCACCATCTGCGTCTCCGGCTGGACCGCGACCGTACGGCCGTCCAGTTCCTACACCACCGCGCTGAAGAAGAAGCAGATCGTCGAGTACGGGTACACCGACACCAGCACCTCCGACTACGAAGAGGACCACTTCGTGCCGCTCGAACTCGGCGGTGCCCCCAAGAGCGAGCTGAACCTCTGGCCCGAACCGGAGTACGGCACCAAGACCGCCGCCAACAAGGACACCGTCGAGAACAAGCTCAAGAAGGCCGTCTGCGCGGGCACCGTGAGCCTCTCCGACGCCCAGGACGCCATCATCACCGACTGGACGACCGCCCTCTCCGACCTCGGTCTGAGCTGACGCCGCCAACTTTGCTGCCCCGCGCGAGGCTTGGAGCTGCCGTGTGCGGGGCAGAGCCCTCCTACCGGACACCAGGTGCGGATCAGGGCTCGGCAAGAGGAGGGCGTCATGGACGGTCGGATCCGAGTACGCGTCGTTCGTCGGCCCGCTCCCCGGGGGCAGGAGATCGACCGCAGGACGCCCTCGGGGCGGATCCTCCCCTACTAGGACTCGCCTCACTAGGACTCGCGTAACTAGGACTCGCCTCACTAGGACTTGCCTGATCAGGGCCCGTTCTGCCAAGATCCGCCCGCCGGATTCATCGCGGCGGCCGTCGGCGGGTGTCGCCGTTGTGGCGGGTGAGGTGTTTGCGGCGGGGTATCCGGGGCATCAGGTGCACCGGCAGCAGGTAGGGCTGTGTGCGCAGGCGGCGGAGACCGTCGGGCGCGCCGGCGGCAGGGAGGCACCGTGACGACCAGGGAGCCGGCACCGCGTGAGGTGCCGCCGTCATGACCGGCGTGCCGTCCGGGCCGTTCGTCCATCCCGCCCTCTTCTACGGCGACGAGGACGAGTACCTGGCCGGGACGGTGCCCTTCGTGCAGGAGGCGCTGGACGCCGGCGAGCCGGTCGCGGTCGCCGTGCCCGGTGAGAACCTCCGCCTCATCCGGGCCGCGCTCGGCGCCGGCGCCGGATCCGTACGCCTCCTCGACATGCGCGAGGCCGGCCGCAACCCCGGCCGGATCCTCCCCGGCGTGCTGCTCGCCTTCGCCGACGCCCAGCCGCCCGGCCGCCGCGTCCGCATCGTCGGCGAACCGGTGTGGGCCGGCCGTACGGCCGCCGAGTACCCGGCCTGCGTCCAGCACGAGGCCCTGATCAACGCGGCGTTCCGGGGCCGCGAGGTCACCGTCCTGTGCCCCTACGACACCACCCGGCTGGACACCCGGGCGGTGGCCGACGCCTACGCCACCCACCCGACCTACCTCACCGCGGGCTCGTCCGCCCCGCGCACCAGCAGCGCCTACGCCCCGGAGGCGGTCCTCGCCCACTACGACCGGCCGCTGCCCCCTGCCCCTGGCCCCGGCCTGCCCGTCGCCTTCGACGCCGGCTCCCTCCCCGCCGCCCGCCACCTGGCCACCGACGCGGCCGCCCGGTTCGGCCTCACCGGCAGCCGCCTGGACGACCTCGCCCTGGCCGTCGCCGAACTCACCACCAACAGCGTCGTGCACGGCGGGGGTTCGGGCACGGTGGAGGTGTGGGCCGAGGACGGTCAGGTGCTGTGCGAGGTGCGCGACAAGGGCTGCCTCACCGACCCGCTGGCCGGCCGCCGCCCCGCCCTTCGCGACCGGAGCGGCGGCCGCGGCCTCCTCCTGGTCAACCTCGTCGCCGACCTGGTCCGCGTCCACACGGCACCGTCCGGCACGACGATCAGGTGCTGGTTCGCGGTCTGAGTGGCGGGAGCGGCCTGAGCGACACCCTCACGCGAACCGACCCCCGGAGCGCCGCACCCAGCTACCTCCACGCCGGGCGAGGCTCTGATCGCGCCGGGCCACGCTGCCGGCCCGGGCTCTTGGCCCGCCGGGCCGGGGTCTTGTCGTGCCGGCACCGGCTCTTGTCGTGCCTGGCCCGGCTCTGATCGTGCCGGCCCGGGCTCTGATCGTGTCGGACCCGGCTCTGGTCGTGCCGGGCTCTGATCGCGTCGGGCCGGGGTCTTGTCGTGCCGGCACCGGCTCTTGTCGTGCCGGCCCGGGCTCTGATTGTGCCGGGCCGGGGTCTTGTCGTGCCGGCACCGGCTCTGGTCGTGCCGGCCCGGGCTCTGATCGTGCCGGAGCGGGCTCTGATCGTGCCGGAGCGGGTGTTTTCGTGGCGGGCCGGGGGCGTGCGTCGTTTCAATCCGGTCGACCCGCACGTTCGTTTCGCGGGGTGGCCGGGCGGGCAATGGTGGGGCATCGTGGTCCCGGCCACGGCGGGGGAGGGGGACACGGCGGTGCCTGATCTGGTGCGCACGACAGGTGGGCGGCGGCTGCGGGTGGAGGTGTCGGGGGATCCCCGGGGGCGCCCGGTGTTCCTGCTGCACGGCATGCCCGGCAGCCGGGTGGGGCCGCGGCCCCGGCCGATGTTCCTGTACCAGCACGGCACCCGGCTCATCAGCTTCGACCGGCCCGGGTACGGCGGCTCGGACCGCCGGCCCGGACGGCGGGTCGTGGACGTCGTCGAGGACGTGGCGGCCGTGGCGGACGCCCTCGGTCTCGACCGGTTCGCGGTGGCCGGCCGCTCCGGCGGCGGACCGCACGCCCTCGCCTGCGCCGCCCTGCTGCCGGGCCGGGTGACCCGCGCCGCGGCCCTGGTCGCGCTCGCGCCGCGGGACGCCGAGGGGCTCGACTGGTTCGCCGGGATGACACCGTTCAACGTCCGCGAGTTCCGCACGGCCGTCACCGACCCCGAGGGGTACGCGGCCGGGATCATCCCGCGCTCGGCCGACATCCGCAGCAACCCGGCCCGGCTGCTGGAGGACCTGCGCTCCGACCTGACCGACGAGGACCGGCTGATCGTCTCCGACAGCAGCATCCGCTCGATGCTGCTGCGCACCTACCACGAGGCGCTGCGCACCTCGCCGTACGGCTGGATCGACGACGCGCTCGCCCTCACCAGCCCCTGGGGCTTCGACCCGGCGCACATCGGCGTGCCGGTGCTGCTGTGGCACGGCGCGAAGGACGTGTTCTCGCCCGCCTCCCACTTCTCCTGGCTGGCCGACCGCATCCCGCGCGCCAAGGCCGTCCTCGAACCGAAGGCGGCCCACTTCGGGTCGTTGCGCGCCCTGCCCGACGTCCTGGACTGGCTGCTGGCGGACACCCCGGACGACTGACGGCGCGCCGCCGCCCGTCCGGCCCCGCCCGCCCTCCGTTCACACCGCCAGCGGCTCCAGGTCCCGGTACACCCGGCGCTCCGCCAGCGCGAAGCGGGTGATGCCGTTGTTGTCGCCGAGTTGCTGGCGCAGCCCCTTCAGCTTCCTGGTGGCCTCCTCGCGCAGGACGCGGGCCTCGTCCGTGCGGCTGAGGGCGCTCAAAGTGAGGGCGCCGTTGCTGACCACCGCCAGGACTTCGGGATGCTGTGCGCCGAGGTCGGCGCGCAGCGCTTCGATGCTGTGCTGCTCCCGCTCCCAGGCCTCTTCGAGACGGCCGCTCTCGGCGAGCACGATGGCGTAGTTGGCGGAGCAGAACTGGGTGTGCGGATGGTGGGCGCCCAGGACCTCGGTCATGCGCTCCAGTGTCTTCTGGAACACCTCCTCGGCTTGCTCCGCGTCACCGCAGCCCCAGTGGAAGACACCGAGGTTGTTCATCGCGGTCTGGGTGTAGGGATGGGCCTCGCCCGGCTTCTTCACGTACTCGGCGAGCACCTTCTGGGCGACGTCGCGCGCCGCCTCCGGGTCCTCCGCCGCGAACAGGTCGGCGGCCAGGTTCAGTTCGCAGGCCAGCGAGTCCGGGGTGGGCGCCGTGTACTGGGACCGGTACTGCTCCATCGTCGCGGCCGTCAGCCGCCGCGCGTCCTCCAGTTCGCCGGCCCGGCGCAGCGACACCGCGAGCGACTTCGCGCACCGCAGGGTGCCCGGGAACTGCTTGCCGAGGTCGCGTACGCGCTTGTACTGCTCGTACGCCCGGGACAGCACCGCGACCGACGCGGTGTACTCGCCGACCTCGCGCAGGTCGCGGCCCAGGTTCTCCGCGGACGACAGCGTGTAGATGTGGTCGACGCCGTGGACCTGGGTACGGCGGGTGAGGGTGACCTCGTCGATCCCCCGGGCGTCCTTGTACCTGCCGACCATGCGCAGCGCCAGGGCGAGGTTGTTGGCCGCGTTCAGGGTGCGCGGGTGGGCCTCGTAGAAGAGGTCGCTGAAGCCGTCGTGCGCCTCCCTCGCCAGCTCCACCGCCTTGGTGTACTCGCCCAGCGCCGCGAGGTCGCTGGAGAGGCCGGAGGTGGTGATGAACGTGTGCGGGTGCCGGTCGCCGAGCAGCCGGCGCTGCCGCCCGAGCACGTCGTCGTCCATCTCCCGGGCCTCGACGTACAGCCCCTGGGAGCGCAGCACGTTGGCGAGCTGGCAGCGCAGGTACAGGTACTGCTCGTCGTCCTCGCCGAGGGGTTCCTTCCAGTGCGCGAGGAGTTCCTCGGCGAGCCGCTGCGCCCGGAGGAACTCGCCGCGCTTCCAGAGGTAGCGGACGCGGTCGATGAGCAGCCGGCGGGGTTCCGCCTCGGTGCAGTTGCGGATGTCGGAGGCGGTGAGGTGCGGCCAGATGATGTCGAACTGCGGCCAGTTCTCCCGGTTGTCGGTGGGTTCGTCGCCCTTGGGGCGGGCCCCTCTGAGGATCTCGTGCACCGTGTGCCGGGCCTCGCGCCGCTCCTCCTCCGACATCTGGGAGCGGATCACCGCCTGCACGAGACGGTGCACCTGGATCGTGCGGGAGATCTGGTCGACCTTGGCGAGGGCGAGCTGGCTGATCTCCCGCACCAGCTGGCCGATCAGCAGACTCTCCGTCAGCCGCAGGGCGGTGAGCATCTCGTCGCTGTCGTAGAGCAGTTCCGAGGAGATCGGTTCGGCGGCCAGGAACGCGCACAGTTGCAGCAGCCGCACCGAGGCGGGTGAGCGTTCCCTCAGCCGCTCGATGGAGATGTTCCAGGTCGCGGCCACCGTGTCGGGGTAGTCGGAGGGCTGGTTGAGCCCCATCACCGCGGCGGTCTCCTCGGTGAGGCGGCGCAGGTACTCGGCGGTCGGCATGGCGGTCTCGGCCAGCCAGGCCCCGGCCTGCTCCACCGCGAGCGGCAGGTCGCCGACGGCCTCCGCGACCTGGTCGGCCTCCGTGGCGGACAGGCCGGGGGCGCGCCGCGACAGGTGCTCGACGCTCTCCTGCCGCTGGAAGACGTCGACCGGCAGCGTCTCCCCCTTGTCCGACCAGGCCTGGTTGCGGGAGGTGACCAGGATGTGCCCGCCGCCGGTGGTGGGCAGGTAACCGGCCAGGTCGTCCGGGTTGTCGGCGTTGTCGAAGACGAGGATCCACCGCTTGGTCGGGTTGCCCCGGGAGAGCATGCGGACGGTTTCCTTGCTGGCGAGCGCCATGTCCTCGCCGCCGGGCGCGCCGATGCGGGCCCCGAGTTCGGCGAGCGAGGCCACCACGTTGTCGACGTTCTCGGACGGCACCCACCACACCAGGTCGTAGTCGGCGCTGAACCGGTGCACGTACTCCAGGGCGATCTGGGTCTTGCCGACCCCGCCCATCCCGAACAGCGCCTGGTGCTGCGGCAGTACGGCGGTCATACCGCTGCGCAGCTGCTCCCGGACCTTCTCCAGGATGTAACCCCGGCCGGTGAAGGTGCTGTTGCGCTGCGGGACGTTCCAGTGGTCGGGGACGTGGCCGGGGAACCGGGGTGCCGCGGGGCCGCCCTTGGGCAGTTGCCCGGGCAGTTCGAGCGCGCCGAGCAGCGCGTTCTCGCAGCTCGACTCGTCACGGCCGTGCAGGTCGACCGGGTCGGCCTGGTGCTGGTACGAGTCCGGTGGCTGGACCTCGTCGACCTGTACCGGTATCAGCACGCCCGTGGGGCCGTCGCCGCCGGTGGCCGAGTTCAGCAGCAACGCGGTGTGCCGGGAGCCGAACAGCGCCTTGGACCACAGGACCAGGACGCGGGCACCGGGTGCGGGCCGGTCCAGCGGTCCGGCGGCCAGGTCGTGCAGTACGACGGTGCAGCCGGCCCGCTTCAGCAGCGACTCGGCCCAGTCGGCCCACATCCGGTTCTCCGCCGCGTACACGATGGTCACCTGGAGCGCGGTGGTCTGCGGCCGCCGCCGGATGAAGGCGTCCCGGCAGCGCAGCCGTACCTGGTCCGGGATCGGCGGCAGCGCGGTGACCTCGTTGTCGGTCACGAACGCGGTGAGCCGTTCGAAGGCGGACAGCAGCGACTTGGGGTCGCCCTTCTTGTCCCCGACGACGGCGAGGGTCTCCTCGTACGCGTAGTACGGCTTGTACGGGATTTCGACGCTGCCCCAGTAGGCGGTGACCTCGTCGGCGCTCAGCCGCTCCCCGTCCGGTCCCTTCGGCAGTCCGGCGAACTTCGTCCGCGCCACCGCGCGGCCCGCCTCGACCTTCTCCTTCTCGCCGTCGTCCACGCGCATCGGGACGGGCAGCACCCGGATCCGCCGGCTGCGGTGCTCGTCGCCGACGCTGTAGGCCACGTCGGCGGCGCCGTCCAGGGCCTGGTCGCTGAAGGTGAAGCAGTCCACCAGGACGTCGGGCATCTGGAGCGTGCAGATGTCCGCGGTGTCCGACCGCCCGGTGCGGGAGTCGATCAGCACGTAGTCGTAGGACCGCTTCATGCTGTCGCGCAGCGCCTCCAGGAACATGCCGCCGCGCAGCCGGTCGTAGAAGTTGTCCCACTCCAGGGAGGACGCCGTGCCCGAGTAGGCGCGGAACTGCTTTCCGGCGGAGAGGAAGTCGAGCGAGCCGCCGTTCTCGAAGGAGAGGCCCTGCCGCTCGGGGGAGAGCGAGACGGCGTGCTGCTCGACGTCCGCGAACTCCAGGTGCCAGGGTCCCGTGCGGGTGATGCCGTCCGTGGCCGCCCAGGCGTAGTCCTGGAGGATGTTGAGGACACCTCCGGTGGCGGCGAGCACGTTGGGGTCCAGGAACGGGTGGAAGAAGCGGTCCAGGCCCGGGGCCTCCAGGTCCCAGTCGACGGCGAGGACGCGTTTGCCGTTGGCGGCGAGGATCCACGCCGTGTTGGCGAGCGCCATCGTCCGTCCGGTGCCGCCCTTGTACGAGTAGAAGGTGATGATGCGTCCGTCCACTGCGGCCGTCATGCCTCTCCTCCGGGGTCGTCGCCCGCGTCCGGGTCCGACGGTTGGTAGGGGTCCGCCAGACGGGGTCTGGGGATGTCAGGGCCCGGCGGCAGTCGGACCTCGGCGTTCTTCAGGTACTGCCTGGTCGTGTAGGCCACCACCTCGGGCAGCACCCTGGTGAAGGCCTTGAGCGTGGGTACGCCGTTCACGGCGGTCCGGGCGTCGCCGCGCCGGGCCCGCTCCAGGATGGTCGGCATGACCCGCTCCAGTTCCTCGGCGAGCCGGCGCCCCTGCTCGCTGTGGTTCTGCAGGTCGGTGCGGCAGCGCGGCACGATCGCGCTCACCCACGGGCGGGCGTAGGCGTCGAACGTCTTCAGCCGGCCACGGCGTTCCTCGTCGGTGAGCGCCCACTGGTCGACGAGCAGGATGCCGGGCTGGCGGTCCTCGGACGCGTGCGGTTCCTCCCCGGGGTTCTCGTCGTCGAAGGCGACGACGGTCACCCGGTAGTCCAGGGAGCGGATCAGTTCCTCGGCGTGCGTGGACAGCGCCCGGGTCGACTCGGTCTGGTACGGGTTCCAGTCCAGTGCGTCGTCCCCGTAGGGTCCGGTGTCGCGGTGCTGCTGGACGGCGTCCTCGGTGGGCGCGGCCACGGTCAGCCGGATGTGCCGGGGCCCGGAGCCGCGCGGTTTGAAGGCGCTGGGCGTGCTCTCGTAGTCGCGGGGGCGGCCGGGCGGCAGCCGGGACTCGTCGGCCGCCTGGACGATGCGTTCGGCGAGGCCGTACACGATGTCGTCGTACTCGTCGCGCAGCCGGCTGAGTTTGATCAGCCCGTAGATGCCGTTGCTGAGGTACCGCCCGCCCTCCGAGAGGGGTTCCACATGGATGTGCCGTACGGAGTCCGGGAGTTCACGCATGTCGAAGCGGGTCCACAGCGCGGGCACGATGGCGGACGCGTTGGCCGCCCCGGTGGTCCTGGCGTTCAGCATCCGCTCGTGGAACGCGTACCACTCGCGGCCGCACATCTCGCTGGAGAAGTAGCGCGGTGAGAACAGCGGCACGAACACCCGGCAGGCGGCCAGGTTCTCGCTCAGCTTCTCGGGCCAGCCGTCCCCGGAGCGCATCTCCCGGTCCATGAAGCCGGCCGGGGAGCCGGCGGGCAGGTCGGTGAGTGTCATGATGTGGCTGCACAGGTCGTTGAACAGCACCCGCACCCAGTGGTCGGGGTCTCCGCTGTCCGGGCTCCACTGCGGAGTGTGCGCGTACGACAGGAAGAAATAGGGCCGGTTGTCCGGAGCCCGATTCTGCACCCGTTCCCCCATGTCCGTACGTCTTCCTGGCCACCGGCAAGCCGCTGGACCGCCCCCGTCGTCGACGCCGTCGTCGGACTCAACAATGTGCCCGACGGACCCCGGTTCCGGTTCACTGTTTTCAGGCCAAAGCGCGTCGATATCCAGACATCTGCCCCTTGGCGTGTCTGACCAGGTCCCGCATGGAGCACAGGACGACCGGCTTCGAGGCCCAGTCGGCCTCGGCGCGCAGCCCCTGCGGCAGCCGGGCACCGATCGCGCCGAAGTCCCCGTCGTTCAGGGAGAGATCCCGGTACGACACCCAGTTCCCCTTGTGCCCCACCACGCACCGGTAGGTGCGCCGGGGCGGCCTGGGGCGGGTCAGGTACTCGGCGTAGTGGAAGGAGCTGCACACCTCGAACCCGACCCGCAGCAGCAGGACCTGGGCGTCGGCGCGGTACAGCCGCGCCATCGGGGAGAGCCTGCCGAGGTGGCTGCGGAGCGGGTGTTTCCGCAGCAACTCCGCTGCCCGTGGCCCGAGTCCGGCCAGCGAGGTCTGCGGATGCGCGCTGCGCACGGCACCGGACGTCGACCGTACGCATTCGGCGAGCGCCCCCATCGTCGGGCACTCGGTGGCGTCCGGGTCGAACGGCGGCATCGCGGCCCGGTACTCGGCCGCCTCGCGTTCGTCCATGCCGGCGACGGCCTCCCGGTAGGCCCGGGAGGTGTCGGAGTTCTCCGGCGTGAAAGCGGGCACGACCAGCGTCCCCTCCGGTCCGAGCGCGGCCAGCAACGCGTCCCGGACCAGCTCCGGAGCGGCCTTGGTGCCGCTCAGCGAGGCGTGCGCCATCAGCACCCCGCCGCGTCGCACGCCCAACGTCCGGAACAGGTCCGCCAGTTCCGTCCGGTGCGCGGTGTCCGCCGTGGTGGCGGGGGCCCGTTCAGTCATGGAGATCCGCCCACTGCGACCACAGCTGGGACACCAGCACGGCTCCTGTCAGCGTCAGTTCGGCCTCCGGCAGCAAGGTGAGCCCGGTGAGGGCGCGGGCCGCCTCCGGGCGGGCCCCCCGGCCGAGTTCCGTGTCCGCCAGGTCCAGCAGGGCGCCCGCGGGGCTGCCCGGCCGGTGCAGGTCGGCCGTCTCGCGCAGGGCCGTGAGCCTGGCCCGGCGGCCGATGCGCGGGAGTTCCCGGGCGAACTCCTCCGGCGTCACGTCCACCGCCACGCCCAGCGCCCCGAACCCGTGCGCGCCGAGCAGCAGCCCGCTGCCCGCCTCCAGCGGGGTGAGCACGGTGGGCCGGAAGGCCTCCGCGGCGGTGCGCCGGTCGGAGGCGTCCTTCGCCAGCAGTTCGTAGGCCCGGCCCAGCCGCTCCGCGAAGTCGCCGGACTCGAGCGGCGGGGCGACCGGGGCGGGATAGCAGTCGCGGTAGGGGTCGGCGTCGTCGACGAGCGGCCCGTCCTGGGCCAGCAGCCGGCCGAGCGGGCGCCAGCGGGTGGACGCCGGGATCTCGTCCGGCCGGACCCAGGTCCCCGCGGTGTCCGTCCGGTGCTCGTCGACGCCGCGCACCCGGAAGGCGCCGGGTGCCACCGTGACCTCGATGCGGCCGGGGGCGTCCAGCCGGTAGGTGCCCCAGGTGGGCAGGTGCAGCCGGGTGCCGGGCTGGTCCCAGGACAGCGTGGCGGGCGCCCCCGCCCGCAGGGCCGCGGCGGCGGCCAGCGCCATGAACCGGGCCGCGTCCGCGGGGCCGCGCAGGGAGCGCTGGAGACCGGTGCGCACGTAGGGGTGGGCCAGCACCTCGTCCAGGTGCGGTGCGGTCCCGGAGCCGGCGTCCAGGGCCAGCAGCAGCCGCCAGGCGTCCGCCGTGTCCGGCTCGGCCGTCAGCTGCTGCCGGGTCCGGCGCACCAGCAGCCGGGTCAGCTCCAGCTGCGCCCAGCTGAGCCGGGGCAGGCTGAGCACGGCCGGGGCGAAGGTGCGGTCGGTCACCCGGTCGGCGATCCCCTCCACGAGGGAGCGCAGGTCGGCGCAGAAGACGCTGGGGTTGTCGAAGCCGTTCTCCGCGCGGTACCGGTGCCCGTACAGGCCGCCGCCGCAGGACCGCAGGACCGGGCAGCGGCGGCAGGTGTCGCTGATCCCGTCGGCCCCCGTCTGCCGGGCCAGTACGCCCGGATGCGAGGCGAACTCCGCGAAGCCGTGCCGGAAGACGTCGTACCCCGTCTCGGGCGCGCCCGCGTAGGCGGTCTTCAGCCAGTCGGCCTGCTCGAAGGTGCCGTCCGTCTCGATCACGGCGAGGTCGCTGGGCGCCAGCCCCAGCGCCTCGGTCAGGGGCGGCCCGCCGCGCAGGGTGCTGAGCACCGAGTCGAAGGTCCGCACCGGCATCGGGCGGCCCTGTTCCTCCCAGCGGTCGAAGACCGCGAGCAGCCAGTCGGCGTACGGGGTCGCGGCCCCGGCCGGGTTGGGCGGCGGGCTGTCCCAGGTCGAGTGCGGGAGGAGGTAGTCGATCCGCGGCGGGGCGAGTTCGGTGAGGGCGTCGTGCACGGCGACGGGGTCGTTCGCCACGTCCACGGTGCACAGGATGCCGCTGAACAGGTGACGGTACTCGGGTTCCTGGAGCAGCCGGATGCCGCGGAGCACCCGGTCGTGGCTGCTGCGTCCCCTGCGGTCGAGGCGGTGCCGGTCGTTGGCCGCGCGGTCGCCGTCGAGCGACACGCTGACCCGGACCCCGAACTCCCGGCAGACGTCCAGGTGGCGTCGGTTCAGGGTGACCGCGTTGGTGTGCATCCGCAGGTCGAGGGTGGTCAGCGGGGCGAGGGTGCGGGTGAGCTCGGCGCAGATGTCACGCAGCCGGGCGGGCCCGACGAGCAGTGGTTCCCCGCCGTGCAGGATCACCGAGACGGATTCCAGGGCCCGCGCCCGGGTGTGCTCGGCCAGCCGGCCGGCGACGGCCCGGACGGTCTCCGGGCGGATGAAGGTGGGGCGGCCCCGCCAGCTCTGGTCGGCGTGCTGGTACACGTAACAGTGGTCGCAGAGCAGATCGCACCTGCTGTGGATCTTGAGGACCAGCTGTCTCAGGGGTGGGTTGTCGGGCGACTGGCTCGTCACCGGAGGCAGTCTGTCAGACTTCCCACCCCCGACGGGCCGCAAACGGCATTACTGCGAGAAACATTGACGCACTGTCAGCGCACTGACGTGGGTACGAGCGGCGCACACCGCCCTGCCGGGCGCACCCACGTCCGGGTGACGCTGTTGTCCGGCCCCCCGGTCAAACCCCCGAGTTGAACGTGACCGTCCGACTCGAACGGTGGTCGGGGGCGTCGGTCACGCGGCCCGTGTCGCGCGCCGTGGAGGTCGCGTACGGGTCGATGTCCGCCAGGCGGGTGTGCCGGTCGGCCGGCGCGGGGCTGCGCAACTGCGTCGAGGTGGTCGTCATGATTGTTTCGTCGCTCCGGTTCGGGCTCGCGGAACCGAGACTGGTCCCGATGGTGCGGACCCTATACCAGGAATGCCGCGCGAACCTCTTGTGTCCGGGCCCGGTTTCCGTACTCATTGAATTCTCAAGCCGGTTTATCGGGGGCGCGCGAAAGCCTTCGGGGGCGCGCATTGAATTCGGGGGGCTTCATGGGGGCCGCAACCACGCCGGTGCCTAGCACCACGCTGGACGAACGGGATCTCCCACCGCTGTTCCAGGTGAGTGACAGATGGGCGTTACGCCACCAGAGTGACTCGTTCCGTGCCGTCCGTACGCATCTGCTGGTCCTGCTGCTGGCCACCACCGCGGCCGTGTTCACCGAGCAGGCGTCCGGGCATGTCATGGCGGTGTGCGCCGCGTTGCTCTACGCGCTGACGATAGTCCTCGGACTGAGCACCTCGCGGCGCCGGTCCCGGGCGCACTGGCAGGCGCACCGGGCCGCAGCCGAGCTGCTGAAGTCGCTGGCCTGGCAGTACATGGTGCACGGCGGCCCGTTCCGCTCGGACGTCGTCGACCCGGACGCGGTGTTCGCGGAACGCCTGGAGGAGCGGCTGCGCGAGCTGCGCGCCTGCGGCTGGGAGGACTCCCGCGACGGGGTGCGGGAGCGCGGCCGGGGGCAGATCACCCCGCGGATGCGCGCGGAACGCGCCAAGTCGTACGCGGCGCGCCGGGACCTCTACCTGCGCGACCGGCTCCTGGAGCAGACGGTCTGGTACAAGAACCGGGCCTCCCGTGCCCACCGCGCGGCCGCCCGCTGGTCCACCGTCACCGCCGCGCTGACCCTGTTCGCCCTGGCCGCCGCCCTGCTGCGGACCGTCGGCATGCTCGGCGGCGCCGACCTCGCGGGCCTGCTCAGCGCGGCCGCCGCGGCGGGCGTCGCCTGGCAGGAGGTACAGCGGCACGGCCCGCTGACACACGCCCACTCGATCATCGAACAGGACCTGGAGACCGCCCGGATCGCCATGTCCACCACCGTCACGGAGGCGGGCTGGGCCGAGGCGGTGGAGGAGGCGGAGCGGCTGATGTCGCCGGCGCACACGGAGTGGCTGGTGCGCTTCGGCACCTGAGCGGCCCCGCCGCGGGCGGCCGGTCCCGGGTCCGTCAGTCCCGGGTCTGCCCGTCCGGCCACAGCACGGTCACCGGCACCCCGATGTGCCGTGCGTAGGCCACCACGTCACCGGTGCCGCCCAGACCGCGTGCCGGCCGGCCGTCCCACACGGCGACCAGTTCGTCGGAGTGCTCCGCGACCCACTGGCCGGCCGCGTAATAGGCCTGTTCGTGGGTGGGCTGGACGGGCAGCTCGACCCGGTCCGCGCAGCTCCGCAGGATCCTGCGGTACGACGCCCGCGCCGCGTCGTCGCCCAGGTGGGCCTCGTAGTCCATGCCCGGGATCACGGCCGTCACGGGTACGCCGTGGGCCAGCGCGAGGTCGGCGAACAACTGGTCCGCGCCGGCCGCGAGACAGCTCAGCGCCTCCAACGCCACTCCGGTGCGGCTGAGTTGCTCGCGCAGGGCGGCACGCACGAAGGGCAGGACGGGCGGCGGGATCACCCGGTGTCCGGTGACACCGATCCGGGTGACGGTGAGACGGGGGACCACGGGCGCACCGGCCAGGCGGTCGGTGATATCGGCTGTCACGGAGCGTCCCCTTCCGTCACCACAGGTGAGTACAGCCTAATCGAGGGGGGACCGGGCGGGCAGGGGGCGCATCGGTTCACACGGACCGGCGCTCGGCCTCAGCAGGACCGGGGGCCGAGCACCAGCGGCTCGATCCGGCCCTCCAGCATCGCCCCGATGCCCTGTACGGCGCACACGTCCGGCCGCTCCGCGATGTGCACCGGCATGCCCGTCGCCTGCCGCAGCAGCTGGTCGAAACCGGGCAGCAGCGCCGATCCGCCGACCAGGACCATCCCGCGCTCGGCGAGATCGGCGACCAGGTCGGGCGGGCAGTCCCGCAGCACCTTGCCGATGCCGTCCAGGACGGCGGTGAGCGGTGTCTGGATGGCGTCCCGGACGGCGGCCGTGTCGACCCGCACACTCCGGGCCAGGCCGGTGGAGACGTCCCGCCCGTGGATCTCCGTGGACGCCGGCCCCTGCGGGGTGAGCCCGTTCTCCGACAGGGCCAGCTGCAACGGCCGTACCGCCTGGCTCGGCAGCATCAGCTCGTGTTCGAGCCGCAGGTGCTGGACGATCGCGTGGTCCACGGACTCGCCGCCCACGGGCATCCGCTCCGCGCGCACGATGGAGCCGAGGGACAGCACGGCGACCTGGGTCGCGGCGGCCCCGCAGACGAGGATCATGGTCGCCTCCGGCCGCTCCACGGGCAGTCCGCACCCGACGGCCGCGGCGATCAGCGTGTCGACCAGCTCCACCCGCCGCGCTCCGAGCCCCACCAGCGTCTCGATGGTCGCCCGCTGCGCCAGCGGGTCGGCGTCGTGCGGGGTGCAGGCCGCCGCCCGCAGCCGGGGCTTGCGGCGCAGCATACGGCGGGTCTTGTCGCCGAGCAGGTGCCGCAGCATCCGCTGGGCCATCTCGATGTCGACGACGGTTCCGCCGGAGATCGGGCGCACCACGCGGATGTAGTCGGGCGTCCGGCCCGTCATCTTCTCCGCGAACTCGCCCACGGCGATCAGCGCACCGCTGCGCGTGTTCATGGCGGCGACGGACGGCTGGTCGACGACGAGGCCCAGGCCCTTCACGTACACCCGGGTGCGCGCGGCCCCGAGATCGACGGCGAAATGGCAGCGGCGCAACTGCTCCAGACTGACGGTCACGGCGATCCTCCCGAGTGCGCGGGCCGTGGGCGACGGCGGATGACGGCTTCCTTCGCATCCTCTGGGGGATCACCGCGGCGCGCCTGCGGGAGGGGGCCGGGCGGGGCGCCGCTGAACGGGGGGTTCGGCCGCGGCCGCGCGCCGGCGTCGAGAAGGAGCCGCAGGCGGGGGCACCGGCGGCACGGCAGAAGACGGCAGAAGACGGCAGAAGCACGGAAACAGGGGGCGCCCGCAGGCCGGGCCGGGTCGGCGCCCCCGGCCTGCGGTCCCCGGACGCCCTCGCCCGTCAGGGTGCGGCGGTCAGGGAGCGGTGGGCACGATGCCTCGGATCACGCCGAGTTCCACCAGGTCCTGGGGTCTGATGCGGAGGTGGTCCGCGGTGGCCCCGGCCGCGGCCGGGGGGCGTTTCAGGATCGCCGCCGCCTGCTCCGGGGCGATGACGGAGAAGTAGCTGTCGGGCGTGGCCCAGGTGTTGCCGGGGGCGGCCAGCGCCAGCGCGCCGCCGGAGCCGCCCTCGCCGATGACGAGCGTGGTGACCGGCGTACGGGCGGCGGCCACCGCGCCGAACAGTTCCGCGATCGCGGCGCCCGCGCCCTGCCGTTCCGCCGCCGCGTCGTTGGCGGCGCCCGGGGTGTCGACGAGGGTCAGCACCGGGATCCCCAGCCGGTCCGCGAGCCGTATCAGGCGGGCGGCGGTCCGGAACCCGGCGGGCCGGGTCGCGGTGCCGGTCCCTGCGGCGAAGGCGACGGTACGGCCGTCCCGCTCGCCGAACCCGCACAGCATCCCGTCCGGATCGGCACCCCCGCACCGGTCGCCGACGAGAGCGGCCCGGCGGGTGAAATAGGCGTCCAGGTAGGCCCCGGCCCGCGGCCGCCGCGGATCCCGGGCCCGCTGAACGGCCTCCCAGCCGGTGCCGGGCAGCCCGGCACCGCCGAGGGCGGCGGGCGGGTCGGCCGGTTCCGGCGCCGGCCTGGTCAGCAGCCGCAGCCACAGCCCCAGGCAGGTCTTCAGCTCGGCGGCCGGCACCACCGCGTCCGCCGCGCCCGCCGCGAGCTGGGCCTCCGCCGTGTACGCGGCCGGGTCCGCGTCCGGCGGGCGGACCCGGGAGCCCGCGAAGCCGACCTGGGCGCCGGGCAGGGCCAGGATCACATCGGCGCCCGCGCCCAGGGTGGCCCAGCCGCCGCCGGTCGTCGGGTCCCGCAGGACCGCGATCTGGGGCAGCCGCGCCTCGCGGGTGAGCGCCGACTGCCGTGCCACCCGCTGGAGTTGGGACAGGGCGAGCATGCCCTCCTGCATCCGGCTGCCGCCGGTCGCGATCAACGGCACGACCGGCAGCCGGTGTGCGCGGGCGTGCGCGTAGGCCGCCGCCAGCCGGTCTCCGGTCCGCTCGCCCAACGAGCCGCCGAGGAACCCGAACTCGAAGGCGATCAGCACGGCCGCCGTGCCCTCGACGCGCGCGGTGCCGACGACGACCGACTCCCGCTCGCCGGTGCGCTCGGCGGCGCGGGCGCGCGAGGCGTCGTAGCCCTGCCAGCCGAGCGGGCCGTCGGGCCCGGACTCCCGCTCGGGGTGCGGGATCCCGGTGAAGGTGCCCGGGTCGGTGACGAGGTCGAGGAACTGCCGGGCGGAGAGCCGCTCAGGCATGTTCACCGAGGGCCCGCTTCATGATCTTCCCCATGTCGTTGCGGGGGAGGGCGTCGAGGTAGCGGACGACGCGGGGGCGCTTGTGCGGGGCGAGCCGGCCGGCGACGTGGTCCGCCAACTCCCCGGCCGCGGGCGGCGACTGGGGATCCGCCGGGACGATCCAGGCGACGATCCGCTCGCCCAGGTCGGCGTCCGGTTCCCCGGTGACGGCGGCCTCCCGCACCCCGGGGTGTTCGAGGAGCGCGTTCTCGATCTCACCGGCCCCGATCTTGTAACCACCGCTCTTGATCAGGTCGGTGGCCTTGCGGCCGACGATCCGCACATATCCGTCCGGCTCCCGTACGGCCATGTCGCCGGTGCGGAACCAGCCGTCGGCGGTGAAGGCGGCGGCGGTGGCGTCGGGCCGGTTCAGGTACTCGGTGAACAGGTTCGGGCCGCGTACCTGGATCTCGCCGACGGTCTCCCCGTCGTACTCCGCGATCGCCGTCCCGTCCTCCTCCACCAGCCGCAGCTCCACCCCCGGCAGGGGCACGCCGACGGTCCCCGCCCGGGCCTCCCCGTCGGCCCGGACACTGGTGTTCATCAGGGTCTCCGTCATGCCGTACCGCTCGACGACCCGGCGCCCGGTCGCGGCCGCGATCCGCTCGTGGTCGTGGACGGGCAGCGCGGCCGACCCGGAGACCAGCAGCCGGGCCCGGCCGAGCGCCTTCGCCAGTTCGGGGTCGGCGGGCAGCGCCTCGGCGATGCGGTGGTACATGGTGGGGACGCCGAACAGCATGGTCGCGCCGTCGTTCAGCTCGCGGGTGACGCCGGAGGTGTCGAACCGCCCCAGGTGCCGGACGGAACCACCGCGCCGCAGCGGCCCGAGGATCCCGAGCACGAGCCCGTGCACATGGAAGAGCGGCAAGCCGTGGACGAGGATGTCCTCCCCGGTCCACTGCCAGGCGTCGGCGAGTGCGTCCAGGGTGGCGGCGAGGGCCCGGCGGGGGATGACGGCGCCCTTGGGCGGGCCGGTGGTGCCGGAGGTGTAGACGACGAGGGCGGGGTCGGACCCGGTGGTGTCGTCCTCCGGTACCGGACCCACGGCCCCCGCGTCGACGTCGATCCGGGGCAGGCCGGCGAGGGTGGCGGGGAGTTCGGCGCCGGGCGCGGCCAGCACCGTCGTCGGCGCGCTGTCGGCAAGGATGTGCGCGAGTTCCTTCTCGCCCGACCTGGGGTTGAGCGGTACGGCGGCCCGGCCGGCGAGCAGGGTGCCGACGACGGCGACCGCCGTCTCCAGTTCGGGCGTCGCCCACACGGCGACCCGCCCGGCATCCCGCACCCGCGCGGCGAGCGCCCCCGCCGCGCCGCCGAGCTGCCCGTACGTCAGCTCCCGCCCCCCGAACCGCAGCGCGCCCCGCTCACCCACCAGCACCGGAAACAGACCCGACACGCCAAGACCCCTCACCACTAGAAAGCCCGAACCCCACCCTTCCACGAATGACCACTGACGGCACAACCACCTACCCAGAAGCCCCCGCCACCTGGAGCGCCCCGTCAGAGGCGCGCGGACCTGCGCGCCCACCCCCCACGCACCCGCACCCGAGACTCGGCCGTGCCGGGGCGCCCCGTCAGGGGCGCGGGGAACTGCGCGCCCAGCCCCCGCGCACCCGCACCCGAGACTCGGCCGTGCCGGGGCGCCCCGTCAGGGGCGCGGGGAACTGCGCGCCCACCCCCCGCGCACCCGCACCTGAGACTCGGCCGTGCTGGGGCGCCCCGTCAGGGGCGCGGGGAACTGCGCGCCCAGCCCCCGCGCACCCGCACCCGAAAGTCGACCGTGCAGTCTCCGTCGTGACTGGCTATCCCGTGAAGGCCGGTTGGGCGACGCCCTGGCCCGCTCCCGGGATCACCAGCAGGGAACCGGCCGTCGGATGCGGCGCGGTCAACCCCACGCGTGCGGTGGTGACGTACAGGTCGGTCAGCCCGGCGCCGCCGAACGCGCACGCCGTCGTACGCGGCGTCGGCAGGGTGACGACCCGGTCCAGCTCACCCGTCGGCGTGTAGCGGCGCACCGCACCCCCGTCCCACAACGCCACCCACACACAGCCGTCCGCGTCGACCGTCAGACCGTCGGGGAAACCGGCACCCTCCTCGATCGTCACCAACGGGCGCCGGTTGTGCGGGAGTTCACCGTCGTAGTCGAAGACGTCCACCCGGCGGGTCGGCGTGTCGACGTAGTAGACGCGGCTGCCGTCCGGGCTCCAGCCCGCCCCGTTGCTGACGGTGACGTCCCCCAGCAGCGTCGTCACCGTCCCGTCGCCCGCCACGCGGGCCCACGTGCCGCCGCCCGTCGCCTCGTCGTACCGCATCGTCCCGGCCCACAGTGAGCCGTCGGGGGCCACGGCCGCGTCGTTGGCGCGGCGGCCGGCGACCGGCTCGTGGTGCAGCCAGCGGAACGTGTCGTCGGGGTCCAGGAGGGCCACGCCGTCACGGAGGTTGAGGACAAGCCCACCGTTCGCGCGCGGCTTCACCGCGCCCACGTGCTGGTCCGTCGTGCGGACGGTGCGGCGGCCCGTCGCCGGGTCGTACGTGTGCACGCGCGAGCCGAGCACGTCGATCCATATCAGGCGGCCGGCCGCCGGGTCCCACGTCGGGCCCTCGCCGAGCGTCGCCTCCGCCGCCACCGCGACCTCGTACCTCGTGTGCGCCGTCGTCGTCATGCCACGCTCCGGTGGCCGAGCCGCTCGGAGAGTTCCGCGGCGCCCTTCGCGGCGAGCTGCTCCAGCTCGCCCCGGCGCTCGTCGCTCCAGCGGATCATCGGGACGGAGATGGAGAGCGCCGCGACGACCTGGCCGGTGCGGTCCCGGACCGGCGCCGCGACACAGGAGACGTCGGGGTTGGACTCCCGGCTCTCCACGGCGATGCCGCGGGCCCGGATCTCGGTGAGTGCGGCGCGCAGCGCGTCCGGCTCGGTGATGCTGTTCGGCGTCATCCGGACCAGGTCGGCGTCGTCCGGGATGCGCGCGGACAGCTCCGGCTCCGGCAGCGACGCCAGCAGCATCTTGCCGACCGAGGTGCAGTGCGCGGGCAGCCGGCGGCCCGCGGCGGAGACCATGCGGACCGCGTGCGTGGAGTCGACCTTGGCGATGTAGATGACGTCGGTGCCCTCGAGGATCGCCACGTGGACGGTCTCGTCGCAGGTCTCGGCGACGGACCGGGCGACCTGCTGGCCCTCGGCGGCGAGGTCGAGCTGCTCGGCGTATCGGCTGCCGAGCTGGTACGGGCGGACACCGAGCCGGTAACGTCCGGGCTGCCCGGGTACGGGCACGATGTACGAGCGGGCGGCGAGCGTGGTCACCAGCTCGTGCACGGTGGTCCGCGGCAGCTGGAGTTTGCGCACTATGTCGGGGGCGGAGAGAGTCCCGTCCCCGTCCAGGAAGAGCTCAAGAATGTCGAGAGCCCGGGTCACGGCAGGCACAAGGCGTCCCACGTCCGGCCCCCTCCCTTGGGTATAAGCGCCAGATCTCGTCGGAGCGGCGGAGCCGTTCGAGATATCAACAGGCGATCGGCATGACGAACACAGGCTAGCCATCGGGGATTGCCCGGGCAATGGCCGGGAACGAGCCGGGCACACACGTGTGCACCATGGGTCCTATGCGACTGGACTTCCAGCTGGTGCTGCTGCGTCGGATGGCCGACCACAATCCGGACCTGGTGGACGACGCCCGCCGTGAACTCGGCGCGTCGCTCGCGGACATGAGGGAGACCAACAAGCGCTGGCAGGCGATGGTCCGCTCGCCCCGGTCCCGCTCCGCCGCGGCCCGCTACCGCTCGGTGCTCGGCCCGCCCGAGTGGGAGACCGAGCGCACGGTCGGCGACCTGGAGTGCGCGGTCTGGCAGTGGCCGCTCGCCCTCTGGCCGACCCTGCGCTTCGAGGTGCTGGTCGGGTCCGGCGGCGCGGTCTGGAACGAGTGGCTGGTCCGCGCCCCGGACGCGCCCGCCCCCGTCCTGGGGACCTACGCCGACCTGACCCCCTGGTCCTGCACGATCGACGAGGCCGCCCGCGCCTTCGCCCCCGCCCGCCCCCTGGAGGGCACCGCCCCGACGCGGTGGGGCCTGGCCCTCACCCTGCCCGACGGACGTCAGGCGGTCGCCGAGTTCACCTGGGGCCTGCTCCAGCGCACCGCCCTCATCGACGGGCCGCGGTGAGGAGCGCCTGGACCACCCCGGCCACCGAACCGGGGTGCAGGAAGAGGAACAGGTTGGGCTCGACCAGCTCCAGCTCCATCACCCGTGGCCGCCCGTCCGCCCCGTCGACCAGGTCCACCCGCGCGTACAGCAGCTCGGGCGCCTCCGGTACGGCGGCCAACGCGGCCTCGGCGACGGCGACTTCGGCCGGGGTCGGGGTCCACGCCGCGAGGTCCGGGTGGGCGATCTTGTCGGCGTCGTAGGCCGTGCCCGGGGTGAGGACGGCCCGCTTGCGGCTGGCGTGCAGCAGCCGCCCGCCGAAGAACTGGAGCGCCCGTTCCCCGCTGACGTCGATGCCGGAGACGTACGGCTGGACCATCGCGGTCAGCCCCTCCTCGTGCATCCGCGTGAGGTGCCGTACGGCCGTCCCGTGTTCGTCGGGTGTGTAGCGGGCGGCGAACCGGGCGCCGGCGCCGAAGGTCGGCTTGACCACGAAGTCGCGGTCGGTGGGGAGGGCGGGGCCGGCCGGGTCGCCGGGGGCCAGGTACCGCGTCGGCACCACCGGCACGCCGGCCGCCGCGAGGTCACCGAGGTACCGCTTGTCGGTGTTCCACCGCACCACGTCCGCCGGGTTGGCGATCCGGGTCGCCTTGCCCACCCGCTCCACCCACGCCACGAACTCCTCGGCGCGCCAGCTGTAGTCCCAGGTGGAGCGGATGACGACCAGGTCGTGGTCGCCCCACTCGGTCTCCGGGTCGTCCCACGGGCGGGCGACGGCCTCGGCGCCCGCCTCGGTCAGGGCCCGCAGCAGCACCGGCAGGTCCTGGTCCTTGCTGGGCTGCGCGCCGGGGTCGTAGGTGGCGAGGGCTATGCGGGGCACGGCGGGGCTCCCTTGACGGACGGCGGCTGCGTTCGTCGCAGGTTAACCGGAGCCGCCCCCGGGATCCCACCCCGAGAAGCCGCGGACCAGCAGCGCCGCCCGGTCCCGCACCTCCGCCACCTCCTGGGGACGCCCGAGGGCACGGGACACGGCGCCGATCTCCCTGAGGAGGTACGCGGTGTCCGGCTCGCCCGCACCGGCCGGGACGGCGCCGCACCCCCGGACGCCCGCCGCGCCCGGAACGAAAACCCCGCCCGGAACGGTCACCGCGCCCGGAATGGGAACCCCGCCCGGGACGGTCACCGCGTCCAGGACCGTCACCGCGGACGCCAGTGCCCGGGCCCGCTCCGGGGGATGGCCGAGGCCGAGTGCCGCGTCGTAGGAGCGGCGGCCGAGGTCCGTGTCGATGCGCCGGGACAGCGGCAGCAGCACGTCCCGGATGAACGTCTCGCGCCGGGTCAGCCGCAGCTCCGGCGTGGCGCGGAACGCGAACGGCACCCCGTCGCCGTGCACGGACCGGGTCACCCGGTACAGCGGGCCCAGTTCGCGGTGGGCGCGCCGCACCCGCCTCCGGGCGTGCAGATACTGGCCGGCGTGCGGGAGGACGAAGCCGGCGGCGATGGTGACGGCGGCGAGCGCGGCGGCCGCCGGGGCCAGGTCGGTACTGAGCCAGTCCAGGTCGTGGCCGCTCCACCGGGCGCCGACGGCGGTCAGCTTGGCCGCGTCGAAGACCAGGCTGAGCAGGTAGCCGACGCCGAGCAGTCCGAGCCCCCGGCGCAGCCAGGCGTCGAGGCCCTCGGTGCGTACCCAGGTCCAGATCAGCCACGAGGTGATGACGCAGGCGACCGTGTGGGCGAGCAGGTACAGCAGCACCTCCTCGGCCATGAACGGGGTGGTGGCGTAGTACGTGTCCAGGTCCCGCGGCCGTTCCACGGGGGCGTCGGCGAGGGCGAACAGGATCCACAGGGCGGCGACCACCGCGGAGTAGCCGCGGATCACCCAGCGGACCGGGCGCCGGGCGGCCGCGGAGCGGTCGTCCATGCCGTCGCGCCAGGTCATGATCAGCAGCAGACAGCAGGCGCCGAGTGCGGTGAGCAGCGAATAGCACCAGGGCGCCGAGAAGTTGGGCGTGCCGGTCCAGCGGTTCACCGCGGCGACCGTCGACGGCGCGCAGAACACGAACACCGCGCAGCCGAGCAGGAGCAGTCCGCCGACCGCGCGCAGCAGCGGATCGCGCCGGAGCCGGACGATGGTCGGCAGCTTGACGGCCAGGGCGCCGGTCAGGACCGAGGCGGGGATCCACAAGGAGACGTGGAGCCCCTGGAGCAGCCCCGCGGGGGCGGGCGCCGGCAGGGAGGTCACCGTGCCGCTCCACCGCGCCCGCGGTAGCCGAGCGACCGCTGGACGGGGTCGGGGGCGCTGTGCCGGGCCCGCTCGACGTACGGCCGTAACGCGGTTGCCAGCCGGTGCCCGAAGTCGTCGGCCGCGGCCTCGTCGGCGGCCCGGGAGCCGTTGCGCGCGGCCACCGTCAGCGCCCGCTCCCGCCAGCCGGGCCGGCCGGCCAGCGCGCGGGCGGCCGCCGCGTCGGCGCCGTGCGGATGCCGGTGGCCGGCGTGCAGGTGCCACAGTTCATGGCCGAGGATGACCAGTTGCTGCACGGCCTCGGCCCGCTCCTCGACGATGACCAGGTCGAAGTCCTGGAACTCCACCCACACTCCGGTGACCTCGAGCTCGTCCGGGAACCGCTCGAAGCGCAGCTCCACCGGCCGCCCGGCGCGCAGCGCGGTCATCTCCTCGCACAGCGCCCGGCACACCTCGCGCGCCCCCGCGGGCGGCCGCGGCCGGGCCCGCACGGCGGCGGTGAGACCAGCGGCGAGGGCTCGCATCCGCCGGTTCGCCCGAGGGCGCCGTAATCGCCCGTCCGGCCGGGGGCGCGGCAGCCGCGCGACGATCCGGGCCCACCGGTGCCGCGCGCCGGACAAGTCCATCGCTCCCCCTTCGCGCCGCCCCGCGGACGGCCGCCGCCGCCGCGTCGGCCCCCCGAGGTTACGCGTCCCGGTGTGTCCGCGTCATGCCTTCCGACGTGGGCGGTTCACCAGGGAACAGGTGCCGGACACCGGAAAGTTGCGCCGTACCCATTGACGCGGAAGCGCTTCGATTTTACGGTCCCGTTCGAAGTTACGGGCGCAAGTCGATATCTCGAACGACCGTCTCGAGCAACCCCCCACGGAGCACGACACGCAGGACCGCACGCACGACAGATCCCCGAAGGTAAGGGCGGGCAATGGGACGACCTGGCCTCACTCGCAGGCAACTACTCAGCACGGCGGGAGGGCTGGCGGTGGCGGGGAGCTTCGGCTTCGCGGCCCTCGGCAGCGGCGCCGACGCGCTGGCCTCCACCGCGCGCACCCGGGTGCGCTACTGGAACCTCTTCAGCGGCGGCGACGGCTCCAACATGATCGCCATGCTGGACGCCTTCCGTAAGGCGCACCCGGACATCGCGGTGAAGGACTCCACGCTCCAGTGGGGCAACCCCTTCTACACCAAGCTCGCCATGGCGGCCGCCGGCAACCGCGCACCGGACCTCGGTGTCATGCACATCGGCCGGGTCGCCGGCTTCGCCCCCGGCCGCCTGCTGGACGCCTGGGACACCGGCCTGCTCGCCAAGTACGGCCTGCGGGAGTCGGACTACAACCCGAAGCTCTGGCAGCGCGGCGTCGTCGACGGCAAGCTCTACGCCCTCCCGCTCGACGTCCACGTCCAGCTCTGCTTCTACCGCAAGGACGTGCTGAGGAAGGCCGGCCTGCTCGGCGCCGACGACCGGATCGTGCCGGTCACCTCGGTGGACGACTGGTTCGGCGTCCTCAAGGAGGCCAGGAAGGCCACCAAGAAGGGCCTCCAGACCATCGGCCTGTGGATCAACGACCAGAACTTCCAGTGGTGGTTCTTCGTCGCCTTCTACACCCAGCTCGGCGGCACCTGGTTCGACGACGCGAAGACCGAGGTCACCTTCGACACCGACAAGGCCACCCAGGTCCTGGAGTTCCTGCGCCGGCACGTCACCGACGGCTACGCGAACCCGGCCATGGGCTCCGTCAACGCCGAACAGTTCATCAACGGCGCCCCGTTCGCCTGGGAGGGCAACTGGTCGGTGCCGGTCTACTCCGGCGCGAAGCTGGAGTACGGCGCGATCCCGCTGCCGCCCGTCTTCGGCACCCCGGCCACCCACGCCGAGTCGCACGCCTTCGTCCTGCCGCACCAGTCCGACCGCGGCGGCGCCACCGACGAGGCCGCCCACCAACTCGCCGCGTACGTCGTCACGCACGCCCGGCAGTGGGCGGCCGGCGGCCACATCCCCGCCTATCTGCCGACCCTCTCCACCCCCGCTTACCAGAAGCTCTCCCCGCAGAACGAGTACGTCTCGGCCATGAACCACCAGGCCAACGAGCCCAAGGTGTGGTTCGCGGGCTCCACCGGCATCCTCGCCCAGCGGGTCGGCCCGATCGTCGTCTCCTCGACCGTGGGCTCGGCGAAACCCGACGCCGCGGCCGGCCGGATGAAGAAGGAACTCGCCACGCTGCTCGCGATGAAGAACCCCATGGATGGCAGGACCGCCGCGCAGGGAGGTACGGCCGCATGACGACCGCCGAGACAGTCCTCGCCCCGGCCCGCGCCAGGACCGCGGCCGCGAGCGCCACCCTCCGCCGCAGGCAGGGCTTCCAGCACGGCGGCTGGTTCGTGGCGCCCTTCCTGCTCCTGTTCGCCCTGTTCGTGATCTGGCCGCTGCTGCGCGGCGTCTACCTCAGCCTCACGGACGCCAACATCACCGGCGCGGGCGCGAACTTCATCGGCCTGGACAACTACCGCGAGGCCCTGAAGGACCCCCTGATGTGGGACGCCCTCGGCCACAGCGCGTACTTCACGCTGCTGGTCGTGCCCTGCATCACGGTCCTCGCCTTCCTCCTCGCGATGCTCGCCCACCACATCGAGCGCGGGAAGTGGCTGTGGCGCCTGTGCTTCTTCGCGCCCTTCCTGCTGCCCTCCACCGTCGCAGGCAACCTCTGGCAGTGGCTGTTCAACCCCGGCACCGGAATGATCAACCACGTGTTCGGCGGCGACACGCCCTGGCTGACCGACAAGTCGTACGCGATGCTCGCCATCGTCATCGAGACCCTGTGGTGGACCGTCGGCTTCAGCTTCCTGCTGTACCTCGCCGCCCTCCAGTCCATCCCCGCGCACCTCTACGAGGCCGCGAAACTGGACGGCGCGAACGCCTGGCACCGCATGGTCCACATCACCCTGCCGATGCTCCGCAACATCACAGGACTGGTGATCGCCCTCCAGATTCTCGCCTCGCTCCAGGTCTTCGACCAGGCGGTGGTCATGATGGACTTCGGGCCCGGCCCCGAGAGTTCCACCCGCACCTTCGTCCAGTACACCCTGGAGGAGGGCTTCACCAGCTACCGCGTGGGCTACGCCTCCGCGATCTCCATCATCTTCTTCGTGATCATCGCCGCCGTCGCCCTCGCGAGGATGTGGCTGCTGCGCAACCGCACCGAGGAGGCCACCCGATGACGACCGCAGTGCCCGTGAAGCCCCGTAAGACATGGACCCCCAGCCAGATCGTCCTCACCCTCCTCGGCACGGCCGTCTCCGTGGTCTTCCTAGCCCCTCTCCTCTGGGGCCTGTTCACCTCCCTCAAGTCGGAGACGGAGGCCGTCGACGTACCGACGCACTGGCTGCCGGAGCACTGGACGGGCCAGGCCTGGAAGGCCCTCTTCGACACCGGCAACATCACGAACTGGTTCGTGAACTCGCTCGTCGTCTCCGTCTGCGTGACATCGATCGTGCTGCTGGTCAGCGCCCTCGCCGGATACGGCTTCGCCCGCACCGAGTTCCGCGGCAAGGGCGCGCTCATGGGCCTGGTCATGTCCGGTCTGATGGTCTCCCCGGCCGTCCTCGGCGTGCCCCTGTTCACCACCGTGCAGCAGATGGGCATGGTCGACACCTACTGGGGGATGATCCTCCCGCAGTGCGCCCCGGCCGCGATGGTCTACATCCTCTACAAGTTCTTCCAGGGCATCCCGCGCGAACTGGAGGAGGCCGCCTTCATCGACGGCGCGGGCCGCTGGCGGGTCTTCTTCACGATCGTCCTGCCGCTGTCCCGGCCCTCCCTGGCCGCGGTCGGCATCTTCACCTTCATCGCCTCGTGGAACAACTTCCTGTGGCCCTACATGGTGACCAACAACCCCGATCTGATGACCATGCCGAACGGCATCGCGACGGTCATGAACTCCTACGGCATCCAGTGGGCGCAGCTCATGGCCGGCGGCCTGATGGCGGGCCTCCCGCTGATCATCGTGTTCGTCTTCTTCCAGCGCCAGATCGTGGCGGGCGTGGCCCACACGGGCCTGGCCGGCCAGTGAGGAGCCGAGAGTTGAAGCGCTTCCCCAGACTCGCCGCACTCCTCGCGGCGGCAACGATCGCCCTCCTCCCCACCACCGCCTCCGCCGACGCCACCTACCCTGACCCCCTCCCCCTCACCGGCCAGCAGATCATCCACGACCCCACGGTCCACCGGCTCGGGAACGGCCAGTACGTCGCCTACTCCACCGGCGGCATCATCGGCGCCCGCCTCTCCAGGAACCTCCGCGACTGGACCGACGCGGGCAACGCGTTCACCACCCCGCCGAGTTGGTGGTACGACTACAACTCCACCGCCGACCCCTGGGCACCCGACCTCTCCTACCGTGACGGCCGCTACTGGCTCTACTACGCCGTCTCCTCCTGGGGCACCAACCACTCCGCGATCGGCGTGGCGACCTCCCCGTCCGGTCTCCCCGGCACCTGGACCGACCACGGCCCCGCCTTCACCTCCGCGACCACGGACTCCTGGAACGCCATCGACCCGGCGATCGTCCGCGCCGACGGGAGACTGTGGATGGCGTTCGGCTCCTACTGGACCGGCATCCGCATGGTCGAACTCGACCGCGGGACCGGCAAGGCGATCCAGGGCGCCCCCGTCGCCCACCTGGCCACCCGCCCGGACGCCCCCTACGCGGTCGAGGGCGCGTCGATCCTCCACCACGGCCGCTACTACTACCTCTTCGCCTCGTACGACGCCTGTTGCGCGGGCGTGAACTCGACGTACAAGATCAGGGTGGGCCGCTCGACAAAGGTGACGGGCCCGTACACCGACAGCACGGGCCAACCGATGCTGGAAGGCGGCGGAGACCTGTTCCTGGCAGGCCACGGCCGTTACATCGGTACGGGCGGAGAGTCCACCTTCCGCACCCACGGCAAGACCTGGCTGGCGTACCACTACTACGACGCCGACGACAACGGCACCCCGAAGCTGGGCCTGAACCCCTTGGGCTGGACAAAAGACGGCTGGCCGAAACCGAGCTAGGGGCAGCGCGCCCCTTAGGGGCGCGGGGAACTGCGCGACCAGCCACAACGCACCCGCACCCGCCCACGAACCAAAAACACCCTCCCCGAAAGGCGAACATTGCGCACCGCCCGCTTCACCCTCGACCCCGCCTTCACCGTCGGCGAAGTCAACCCCCGCCTCTTCGGCTCCTTCGTCGAGCACCTGGGCCGCTGTGTCTACACCGGCATCTTCGAGCCGGCCCACCCCACGGCCGACGCCGAAGGCCTCCGCCAGGACGTCCTCGACCTCGTCCGCGAACTCGGCGTCACCACCATCCGCTACCCCGGCGGCAACTTCGTCTCCGGCTACCGCTGGGAGGACTCCGTCGGCCCGGTCGAGGACCGCCCCCGCCGCCTCGACCTCGCCTGGCGGTCGACGGAGACCAACCGTTTCGGACTCGCCGAGTACATCGCGTTCCTGAAGAAGGTCGGCCCGCAGGCCGAGCCCATGATGGCGATCAACCTCGGCACCCGGGGCGTGGCGGAGGCCCTGGAACTCCAGGAGTACGCCAACCACCCCGCCGGCACCGCCCTCTCCGACCTCCGGGCCGCGCACGGCGACAAGGACCCCTTCGGCATCAAGGTCTGGTGCCTGGGCAACGAGATGGACGGCCCCTGGCAGACCGGCCACAAGACGGCCGAGGAGTACGGCCGCGTCGCCGCCGAGACGGCCCGTGCCATGCGCCAGCTGGACCCGACCGTGGAACTGGTCGCCTGCGGTTCCTCCAGCCAGTCCATGCCGACCTTCGCCGAGTGGGAGGCGACGGTCCTCGCCGAGACGTACGACCTGGTCGACTACATCTCCCTGCACGCCTACTACGAGCCCCAGGACGGCGATCTCGACTCCTTCCTGGCCTCCGCCGTCGACATGGAGTCCTTCATCGAGAACGTGGTCGCCACCTGCGACCACGTCGGCGCCAGGCTGAAGTCCCAGAAGAAGATCAACCTCTCCTTCGACGAGTGGAACGTCTGGTACACGTCGAAGTGGCACGAGATCGAGAACTCGGACGCGCGGGACTGGCCCGAGGCCCCCCGCCTCCTGGAGGACAACTACAGCGTCCTGGACGCGGTGGTCTTCGGCTCCCTGCTCATCGCCCTGCTCCGGCACGCCGACCGCGTCACGGTCGCCTGCCTGGCCCAGCTGGTCAACGTGATCGCACCGATCATGACGGAACCGGGCGGCCCGGCCTGGCGCCAGACCACCTTCTTCCCGTTCGCCCAGGCGTCGCGCCACGGCCGGGGCCAGGTCCTGGACGTCCGGGTCGACTCACCGACGCACGAGACGAAGAAGTACGGCGAGACGGCTCTCCTGCACGCGACGGCGGTGCGGGCCGACGACGGCACGGTCACGGTCTTCGCCGTCAACCGCAGCCGGACCGAGGCCCTGCCCCTCGAAATTGCCCTGAGCGGCCTCGACCTGACCCAGGTCACCGAGCACAGCGTCCTGGCCGACCAGGACCCCGAAGCCCGCAACACCCTGGACGACCCGGACCGCGTCACCCCGCACCAGGCCAAGGGCACAACCCTCGAGGAGGGCATTCTGACGACCGTCCTGGAGCCGATGTCCTGGAACACGATCCGACTGGCGTAAGGGAAAGCGCCCCGCCAGGGGCGCGGGGAACTGCGCGACCAGCCACAGACAACCCGCACTCAACGGCCGGGGGAGTCCACCCCCACGACCGGCACTCCTCCGGCCGCGCTCCCCAGCAACTCGAGCCGCACAACCCCCGGCCCGACCTCACTCGTCCCGTCCCCGAGCACAGCCAACGCCAACGTGTTCGCACCCCGGGTCCGCAGAATCCCGTTCGGCAGCACGAACGTGTGCTGCGGCCCCACGTCATTGACGTACTGCCCGAGATTCCACCCGTTCAGGAAGATCTGCACCCGGTACGCCCGCGCCGGATCGTCCTCAAGCACCAGCCCCACCGACGCGTCGACCCCGTCCGGTACGGCCAGCCGGAACCCCGTCCGGTACCAGGTGACGCCCATGCCCTTGTCGGCACGCGGGAGTTCGGCCGCCTCCCACGCGCCGTCCGCGAACCCGGGCAGGTGCCACCCCTCCCGCTCCCCGTACAGTCCGCCGTTGTTCTGCGGCCCCCGCATCGGATCCGGCGCAGCCGCCCCCTGGATCCGCCAGCTCACCTTCGGGGAGGCACCCTTGAAGGTCACGGCGGTCAGCCCGCGGGCCGCCTTGTGGGTGTCCAGGGACTTCCCGTCCATGTCGTGCTGCATCCGCCGCACCAGCACGGACAGCACGTGCCGCCGCTTCCTCAGGGTCTTCTCGGGGACCCCGGCCACCTCGAAGGTCGCCGTGGCCGTCCAGCTGCCCTGCCGGACCGTCTTCGCGTCGGGCACCGGCATCCGGTGCGAGCCCAGCGGCTCCCCGTCCAGCCAGGCCATCAGCATGCCCTGGGTACCGGTGCTGTAGGCGAGGGAGACGGACTCCAGGTCCGCGAGCGAGTCGCCCTCGATCCGCCCCCGGTACCAGACGTCCCCGTAGTGGAAGCCGTAGTCGTCGGCGAAGAGCACCGGCCGGCCGTCCGGCACGGGGGTCGTGCTGAACGACGTCCGGTGGTCGGCGACCGTCCACTTCGAGTCGTCGAAGGCCACCGCCGACTCGGGGTTCTCGGCCTTCCGGCGCCAGCCGCCGAGCTGGGGCAGCGCCGGCTTCGGCGCCCCCGCGAGGAGCGACGTGGCGACCAGGCTCCCCGACAGGCCCACCCGGTTCGGCACCGGCCGTCCGTTCCAGGTGACCGCGGTGATCCCGCGGGGACCCCAGACCTCGAGGCCGGTCTCCTCGACCGTGTCGCCGGTGAGCCGTGCGGTCTCCCCGTCCAGTTTCACGTGGCGCAGCAGCGCCGGGCCGTAGACCAGCACGGTCCCGGACGGGGTGTCGTACGGGAACAGCCGTACCGAGGTGGCGTCGTCGGCGAAGAGCAGCAGCAGCGGGGTGTCGGTGTCGCCGCGCTGGACCAGCACCCGGGTGAGCCCGCCCTTGCCGAGCGGGACGGTGACGTGCAGGACGCCCTGGTTGTAGACCCAGGCCGCCTCCGGGTCGAGGCGCTGCACGAACGGCTCGGCCGGGCACTCCAGGACCAGGTGCGCCATCTCGCCGTAGCGGCCGGTGAACAGGGCGATGTCCTGGCGGCCCGCGGTGAGGACGAACATCGGCTGGGCGGTGGCGTAGCGCAGCTTCCGCTCGCCGAGGGCGAGCCCGGTGGTGAGGAGCCGGGCGTCGTGGGCCGGGACGGTGACCTCGATGTCGTCGCCGCCGGCCGTCCGCAGGGTGGACGTCACCTCGTCGGTGCCGTCGTTGCGCAGGACGTAGACGTGCGCCTGGGTGTCCGGGTTGGTGAGGTGGTACGTCCTCAGCCCCTTCACGTGGACGTCCGCCGCGCGTTCCAGTTTCGCGAAGTCCGGAACCCGGCGCAGGAGATGGCCGAGCTGGTGCATCGGGGCGATCTTCGGCGTGACGTTGCGGGCCTCGTCGATGGCCGCGCCGTAGTCGTACGACGTGTAGACGACCGGTGCGGGCAGCCAGCCCCAGGTGGTGCCGCCGTAGGTCATGTAGACGTTGTGGAGCGTGATGCCGTTGGCGAGGTTGGTGAGGTAGAAGCGGCGTTCGTAGGCCGCGTCCCGGGTCTCCCGGGACCCCGCGTAGCCCTTCCCGCCGAACTCGGCCCCGCCCCACGGGTCGAACCAGCCGCCGCCGAACTCGGGTACGAACCCGGGGGTGCGGGGGCTGGCGGTCGCGCCGCCCTTGAGGCCGCCGATCCCGAAGTCCCCCCAGTCGGGCGGGGTCCGGTCGGGGGCGGGGTAGCCGTCGAAGCCGTACAGCCACTTCCCGCTCTCGCCGCCGGTGTCGAAGGAGCCGGGGATCCAGTAGCCGTTGCGCCCCTTGTCGTTGTGGAAGAGCGGGACGTCGATGCCGTCGGCCCGCACCTTCCGGTACAGGTGGGACATGTAGGCGGGGCCGGCCGGGTCGGTGACGTGTCCGTCGTACTCGTTCTCGATCTGGTAGAGCAGGACGCTCCCGCCGCCGTCCGTGAACTGGTGGCGGCGCACGATGCGGTTGACGGCCGTCAGCCACTCGTCGACATGGCCCAGGTAGGTCGGGTCGGTGGTGCGGGCCGTGCCCCCGGTGGCGGTCAGCCAGCCGGGGAAGCCGCCGGCGTCCACCTCGGCGTTGATGTAGGGGCCGGGGCGCAGGATGACGTACAGCCCGGTCTCGGCGGCGGTGCGCAGGAACAGGTCGAGGTCGCGTACGCCGGTGAAGTCGTACCGGCCGGGCGCGGGGGAGTGGTAGTTCCACGCCACGTAGATGCTGACCGTGTTGTAGCCGTGCGCCCGCATCTTCTCCAGCACGTCCCGCCACAGGGACGGGCTCGGCAGGCGGAAGGGGTGCATCTCGCCGGACCACACCACCAGCCGCCGGCGGTCGACGATCAGGGAGTGGTGGTCGTAGCCGATGGTGTGCGGCTGTCCGTCGGCCGCGGGCGGGGCCGGCGGCGGGCCGGTGGGCACACTGCGGGCCGCGTACGCCGAGGGCGCCCCGGGGCCGCCGCTGCCGCCCAGGGCGAAGCCGAGCGCGGCCGAGCCGGCGAGTGCACTGAAGGTACGTCTGCTGAGCGCCAAGGGATCCTCCCGGGCGATCTTACGGGGCGCGGGTCCGGCCATTCTGCACGGGAGCACGCCCCACAATGGACGCATGAGGATCTCGGCACGGGCGGATTACGCGGTACGGGCGGTTCTGGAGCTCGCCGTGCGGCAGGGCGACGGCCCGGTGAAGGCGGAGGAGATCGCCCGCGCGCAGGACATCCCGCACAAGTTCCTGGAGGGCATCCTCGGTGACCTCCGGCGCGCCGGGGTGGTCGACAGCCGGCGCGGCGGGGGCGGTGGCTACCGGCTGGCCAGGGAGGCGTCCGCGATCACCGTGGCGGACCTGATCCGCGCGGTGGACGGCCCGATCGTCTCGGTGCGCGGGGAGCGCCCGACGGGCCTCGCGTACACGGGCACCGCCGAGCCCCTGCTGCCGCTGTGGATCGCGCTGCGCGCCAACGTCCGCAAGATCCTGGAGGGCGTGACGGTGGCGGACATCGCGGCGGACGCCCTGCCGGAGCCGGTACGGGCGCTGGCGGCGGAACCGGCGGCCTGGGAGAACCCGTGACCGCAGGTCACCGGAAGGCGACCAGTCCCAGCAGGCCGAGGACCAGGCAGATGCCCAGGTTGGTCTTCGCGTAGTGCAGGAAGACCGCGACGAACTCGCGGATCGTCGCGCCGGGCCAGAAGTACCGGGCGGTGGGCGCGCCGACGACCTGCCCCCGGACGCCGGTACGGCGGGCGGTGAGCGCGGCCCGCAGGACGTGGAAGTTGTTGGTGACCACGAGGCACCGGTACTCCGGTTTCAGCTCCTGCATGATCGCCTTGCTGAATCGCAGGTTCTCCTCGGTGCTGCGGGAGCGGTCCTCGCGAAGGATCCGGTCCTCCGGGATTCCGGCGGCGACCAGGTGGGCGGCCATCGCGTCGGCCTCGGGCAGCTTCTCGTCGCCGCCCTGTCCGCCGGAGGTGACCAGCAGCGGCGGGTTGCCGCGGGCGGCCTGTGCCTCGTACAGCCCCCGGGCCCGGTCCAGCCGGTTCGCCAGCAGCCGCCCCACCCGGGAGCCGCCGACCAGTCCGCAGCCGAGGACGACGACGAAGTCCACGTTGCGCCGCGTCGGCAGCCGGCCGTAGAGGAGCGCGTAGCCCAGGAAACAGAGGAAGAGGAAGGAGACGTAGCCGACCGGGGGTGCCGAGAAGGCCGCGACGCGGACCAGGGTGGTGGAGCGGCCGGCGACGGCCGTGCCGAGCAGGGCGAGGAAGCCGAGGATCGCGAGCCCGGTGAGCAGCGTGAGCAGGTTGCCGGGGCGTCTGCCCTCCTTGCGGACCATTTTCACGCCGTTCGCCAACAGGGCGAACGCGAGGGCGAGGGCGCCCAGGACGAGCAGCGCGCAGGCGGCCAGGGCCGTCGTCCGCAGCGACACCGGGGGCCGTTCGGGCCGTACGAACGCGGAGACCGACACCAGGGCGACGGTGATCCCGAGGAGGACGGCGTTGCTGAAGCGGCGCGGGTCCAGCACCACGCGGACGCAGAAGACCAGGAAGACCAGGGCTGCGGCGTACGTGAACATCGGGCTCCTGTCGGGTGCTTCGCTACGGAGGCTGCTCCTCCCCGGCTCCTCCTCGTCTGTCCCGGGCGGGGCTGTGAAATCCGGCGTTGTGAATGGCCGGAGTTCGACCTGACCGGTTCATGCCATGGTTCCTACGATTCGAGCGCCCCGGTCTTCACAGGAAACGCACAGTTTCTTCAAAGTTGAACCGCTCAGGCCGCGGGTGCAACCCCCCACTCGAATCACCCGGACTGGAGAAACCATGGGAACCAGGAGACACCGCCTCCTGCTCGGCGGAGCGCTCGCCGCGCTGCTCACCGCCGGGTTGCCCGCGCAGGCCAAGGCCTCGTCGTCGCCCGTGTTCGACGACCCGCCGCCGGACAAGATCGTCATCAACGTGGCCACCGTCAACGGCTCCGGCTGTCCGGCGGGCACCACCGCCGTCGCGGTCTCCGAGGACAACGAGGCCTTCACCGTCACCTACAGCGCCTACCTCGCGCAGGCGGGCGGCAACTCCGACCCCACCGTCTTCCGGCGCAACTGCCAGCTCAACCTGGTCGTCCACGTGCCGGGCGGCTTCACCTACGCCATCGCCAGCGCCGACTACCGCGGTTTCGCCTCCCTCCAGCAGGGCGCCACCGGCACCCAGCGGGCCTCGTACTACTTCCAGGGCTCGTCGAACACGGCCGCCGCCAGCCATCCCTTCAGCGGCCCCTACAACGACAACTGGCAGGCCACCGACACCACCGACTGGGCGCAGCTGGTCTGGGCGCCCTGCGGGGTCCAGCGCAACTTCAACATCAACACGGAGCTGCGGGTCAACGCCGGCAGCGCGAACCCCGGCAAGGTCAGCTTCATGACCATGGACTCCACCGACGGTGACATCAGCACCGTCTACCACCTGGCCTGGAAGCACTGCCCCGGCAAGTAGCCCGGACGCAGGGCGCGTTCCGTGGATGGCGGCCCGGAGCGGCCGTCATCCACGGTGGGACCTCGGCGCCCCGGGGGAGACTCCGGCGTACTCGGCCGCGGCCGGAGAGCGTCGGCGCCATCCGGCGGGGTGGTTTGGCCGCGGCTCCCCGCGATCGGCCCCGTGACCTCACTTACCTTCGAAGAGTAGTCGCATGGCTACGGTGAGTGAGAGGAGATCAGGGATGCGTCCGACGTCCATGGGTCGCGTGGCGGCCGTCGTCTCGACGGGCCTGCTGCTGGCCGGCGTGGTGAGTGCCGGATCGGCCCAGGCGCAGTCCGCTGCCCGCGCCGGGTACCCCGGGGGGCTCGTCACCTACTCGATCGAGTTCTCCAACCCGCAGGAGAAGGACGACAACGACCTGCCCGAACCCTACGGACGGGTCTTCGTGAAGGACGACGGCCTCCGGCACACCACGCTGTGGGAACACCCGGACCTGGACATCAACACCCCGACCCTGCCGCGCTACCCGGAGGCCGGCGCCACGCACAGGTTCGTCGACCACCTGATCACCGAGGTGTGTGCGTTCGTCGGCGAGGACGACACCGGCATCAACGCCGACGACGTCCTCGCGCAGGGCTGCGAGCCCTTCCACGGCCCCGGCGTGTACACCATCCCCGGTCCGGACGGGGAGGTGACCGTCACCGTCTACCACATCGGCGTCGGCTGATCCCCGTCCTCCCCCACGGTCACCGCCCGGCGTAGGCGAGGAACCCGGCCCAGACCGTGGGGGAGAGGGCGAGTTGAGGGCCGGTGGTGTCCTTCGAGTCGCGGACGTGGATGGTGGTGGGGCAGGCGGCGACTTCTACGCAGTCGCCGTCGCCGCCGCTGCTGTAGCTGGACTTGCGCCAGGCCATGGCGACTTCGACGCAGTCGTCCCCCGAGCCGCTGCTGTAACTGCTCTTGAACCAGGCCAGGTTGATGGTGCTCATAAGTCCCCTCGCATCCGCTGCAACAGGCCGACTGAGTCCCTCATAGTGTGAGCCTGTGAGCGCATCCTGGCATACCGCATCTGGAGGACGCTGACCACTTTCGGATCGGCGATCAGTTGTCCGCTTTCCTGGCCTTCGCAGTAGGCGAAGCAGCGGTTCTCGGGGGTTTCCAGCAGCCGCATTGGCCCGTGCAGGCCCGCATGCGTCTCCTGCACCTGGGGCATGACCTGGACTTCCACGTTCCGTAGCTCGGCGAGGCGGAGTACGTGGTCGATGAGTTCCCGGGTGACCTCCGTGCCGCCGGTCCGGCGCAGGAAGACCCCCTCCTCCAGGATGAAGCTGAACGCCGTGTTGGGGCGCTCCCGCAGCAACCGTTGCCGTTCCGCGCGGGCCGTCCACTGGGCCTCGATCTGCGTGTCGTCCAGCGGCGGCAGCTGCTGGGTGAACAGCGTCCGCGCGTACGCCTCCGTCTGCAACAGGCCCGGGATCAGGCGGCATTCGTAGGTGTACAGCGTCAGCGCCGTCGCCTCCATTCGCGCCCACCGCCGGAACCAGGCCGCCAGGCCCGGCTGGCGGGCCAGATGGGCCGCCGCCCGGCGTAACGCGCCCGTGTTGCCCAGGGCGCCCTCCGCCGCCTCCACGAAGGACTCGTCCGGCATCCTGCGGCCCAGCTCGATCGAAGCCACCGTGTGCTTCGAGAACCGGACCTGTTCCGCGAACCCCTCCCGGCTCAGCCCGGCATGCTCCCGCAACGCCTGGACCACCGCCCCGAACGTCCGCAGACTGTCCGACGACTCCGGCTCCGCTCCATCGCCCACGCAGGCCACCTCCCGGCCCCATGGTCACAGCTGGTGATCGGTACGGTCCAGTCAGTCACCACGTACGCCCTCGCCGCGTACGTGGGCACGACCTGGAGAACCCCCTGCCCCAGGCGGCAGATTGGGCGCATGGAAGCTCCCCCCACCACGGTCACCGTGAGTCGAACACTCGCGCAGCGGCTCAGTGCCACCCCGCGCGGCGCACGTCTGGCCCGTCAGCTCGCCGTCGCTCAACTTCACGTGTGGGGAGGGGGGTTCGCGGCGGAGGAGGTCGTCGACAAGGTGTCCGTGATCGTCGCGGAACTGGCCGCGAACGCCGTGACGCACGGCCGTGTGCCCGGCCGGGACTTCGAGTTGCGGCTGTCACGGGTGACGGGAAGCGTGCGGGTCGAGGTGACCGACACCCGTGAAGACCGGCGGCCGCCCGCACCCGGGGCCGTACGGGCGGCTCGGCCGCTGGACGACGGCGGGCGCGGGCTCGTGCTCGTGGACGCGCTGGCGGACCGGTGGGAGGTGCTGGACCGCGCCGACGCGCCGGGCAAGACCGTACGGGCCGAGGTCGACCTGCCGTTCCGGCGGCACCGCCGCGCGGTACCGTGACCGGGGGTGGTGCTCGACATGGAAGAGGCCAGGGGGACGGCACGGCTGCGGAAGTGGACCGTTCGGGGGCTGTGGACCGTACTGGCCGTGTCCGCGAGCGCCCTGATGACGGCCGGTTCGTTCGGTATCGCGTACGGCGTGGACAGCACCCCCGACCGGTGGCCGACCGTCCTGCTCTTCGTCGGCGCCCTCGTCGCGACCGGCTGCCTGCTCGGGCTGGTCGGTCTTCTCCTCGACGCGCACCGGGAGTTCGGGAAACTGGACGTCGTGGCCGCGGTGTGCGTCGTGCTGACGACGGCCACGTTCACCTACACGCTGGAGCAGCAGGCGCTGCACGACCGCGGCCGGGTCGAGCGGGCGGTCGTGACCTCGGTGTACCACGCCGACGGCGCGGGCGGCCTGAGCGACGGCGGGCGGGTGGCCCGGCTGGCCGATCCGTCCGGTCGTCCGCTGACCGGGACCGTGGGCGCCGGAAGCCTCGCCGTGGGCGACCGGCTCACCGTGACCGTGGATCCCGAGGGCAGGTTCGCGGTGCGGCGGGGTGCCCGGCCGGCGACCCCTCGTTTCTGGTGGGCGGTCTCCGTCGCGACGGCCGTGGTCCAGGCCCTGGTCTGCTCGGTGATCGGGTACTCCACGGCCGTGCGGAACGAGTGGTTCTGGCAGGCGCGGCGGCGCCGGGCCGCGGCCGGGAAGTCCGCGTGAGGGGCCCCGGGGGACGGGCGCACCCGTCGTCCCCCGGGGCCCGGACGTCAGCTGGAGACGCCGAGGGTGAGCGTGCCGGTGTAGCCGGCGGAGGTGGAGCCGGTGACGGTCAGGAGGCCCGAGGAGGCGCCTCCGTCGTCGTAGATGCCGTCCTGGGCGAGCGTGGTGCGGGTGACCGTGTTGGTGGAGTACGGCGAGACCTTGGCGACCGCGGTGGTGATGGTCTCGTTGATGAAGAGCTGGCCGGTGTGCACGGTGGAGCCGCCGGTGAAGGAGCCGTCCGAGGTCAGGGTGACGCCGGTGTGCACCTTCACGTGGATGTGGATGCAGCGGCCCCGGTACCAGCCCGGGTAGATGGTCGTGATGTTGGCGACCCCGCTGGAGTTGGTGAGCACCCCGCCGCGCAGGAAGGTGCCGTCGTCGGTCTCGTTGTGGCCGTTGGCGCCGACGTAGCCCGAGTACTCGCCGAGCGCGTCGGCGTGCCAGACCTCGACCAGCGCGTTCGGGATGACGGTGCAGGCGGAGTTGACGACGGTGAGGGCGAGGGCGAGTGTGATGCCCGGCTTGCCTTCGGTGATGTTGCTGCGGACCAGCGCCCCGTCGAGGTAGTAGGGGCCCTCGGTCATCTCCTCCGTGAGCGAGCAGACCGCCGCGGCGGCGGCCGGCTTGAGATCGGGGGCGGCGACTGCCGCGGGGGCCTCGGTCGAGACCGCTGCGCCTACGGCCAGGGCAGCGGCGGTCGTCCCGGTGGCGACGAGTACGGTACGGCGCCCGACGGAGCGGGCGGCATCTGAGGTGTCTGTCATGGACACGGCACCATAGGAAGCGTTTCTGTTCGCAGGCTGTCAGTTCTGCAAAGTGGGCAACAGTCAAGTCGTCGGTTGAGACAGCCGGGTTGACACGTGAACCCTGTGCGAACCGTTGACCGCAAAACGATTCGATTCTACGGTCCGTCCGAATTGGCGATCGCCGTTCGACATTCCGGACGAAGAAGCCGGACGAATGAAGAAGGAGGCTTCGCGTGAGCCGCACCCGAACCGCACTCCTCGCCCTCCCCGCCGCACTCCTGCTCGCCCTGGTCCCCACGACCGCGTCGGCGTACCCCGACCCGGGCACGGTCACGGGCGACGTGGTCGTCCACGACCCGACGGTGATCCGCACCTCCGCGGGCCGCTACCTGCTGTACTCCACCGGCGGCGGCCTCGCGTACAAGACGTCCACCGACCGGACCGTCTTCACGGCGGGCGCCGACGCGTTCACCACCAAACCGGGCTGGTGGTCGTCGTACGCCACCGAGGCGTGGGCGCCGGACATCTCCTACCACGGCGGCAAGTACCTGATGTACTACGCCGTCTCCACCTTCGGCTCCAACACCTCGGCCATCGGATTGGCCGGTTCCACAACAGGGCTGCCGGGCTCCTGGTCGGACTACGGCATCGTCTACACCTCGACGTCGTCCAGCGACTACAACGCCATCGACCCCAACCTCTTCGTCGACGACGACGGCAAGTGGTGGCTGTCGTTCGGGAGCTGGTGGACGGGGATCAAGATGATCCGCATCGACCCGTCGACCGGCAAGCAGTACGCGGCCGACACCACCCGCCGCTCCCTGGCCGCGCGGCCCACCGGCAGCAAGGCGGTGGAGGCGCCGTACATCGTCAAGCGCAACGGCTACTACTACCTCTTCGCCTCGTACGACCTGTGCTGCCAGGGCACCAGCTCGACGTACAAGGTGAAGGTGGGACGGGCCACGTCGGTCACCGGTCCCTACTACGACAAGAGCGGGGTGGCGATGACCGACAACGGCGGCACGGCCGTCCTGGAGTCCCACGGCGCGGTCATCGGCCCCGGCGGCGAGTCCGTCATGAACGACACGGACGGCGACCTGATCGTCTACCACTACTACGACGGCAACGACAGCGGCACACCCAAGCTCGGCATCAACCTGCTGAACTGGAGCACCGGCTGGCCGGTCGCCTACTGAGCGGCCCCGGACGGCCGGCCGAGGGCGTCCCAGAAGGCGCAGTGGTGGCGCGTTCCGGTGGTGCCGGTCGGGGCGGTCCGGTCCGGGACCAGGGAGAGGACCGCCCCTCGCGGCCAGCGCGGTGCCGCCGGGCCGTTCGGGTCGCCGGTGCGGGCGAAGCGCGTCCAGTAGCCGATCATCGTGTCGGCCAGGCGGTGCTGCGCCGCGGTCAGGGCACGGGGGCGGCCGCCCAGGTCGAACAGGTAGGGCAGCTCGCTCGCGTGCGGAGCGCCGAGCGGGAACGGCGGGGTGCCCGGGGTGAGCGGCGGAGCGTGCTCGTCGGCGAACTCGTAGCGCCAGACCGGCACCCGGGCGGCGAGCAGGCGACCGGTGCCGGCCGTCGGGCAGGCGAAGTCCGCGTCGCCGACGACCGCGCCGAACACCGGCCCGCCGTCGTCGGCGTGCACCGGGTACTCCTGGACGACCGCCCGCGCCTGCCCCGGCGCCGGGAAGAACGCGGCCACGACGTCGGGCCAGGTGGCGGGGGTCACCGGGTTCCCGGCCGCGATGATCCCGGCGGCCCAGCCGTTGCCCTCGTCGTGGTTGGCGCCGAGCAGCACCGGGACGTGGTGGAAACGGCCGGCGGAGATCGCCGCGGCGGGGTCGAGGGGCAGCAGCGGGGTGCCGTACGCGGGCTGCTGGCCGGTGTCCTGGGCGGCGAGCAGCCGGGCGACCGGCACCCGTCGCAGACAGGCCGGCACGTCGTGGGCGGAGCCGCAGCCGACCTTCGCCGCCAGGTCCGCGCCGGCGGCACGGGCCGTGGCCAGTGGGACGGCGAAGGGCGCGAACGGCCGGTCGGGACGGCCCGTGCAGGGGCCGCTCTCGATGATCGCCCGGTCGAACAGGCCCGCGGCGGCGGGTGAGGCGAGCTGGGCGCAGACGCCGTAACCGCCCGCCGACTCACCGGCCAGCGTCACATCGCGCGCGTCGCCGCCGAAGGCCCCGATCCCGGCGCGGACCCAGCGCAGCGCCGCCTGCTGGTCGGCCAGCCCGAACGTGCCGGAGCCGGGCAGCGCGCCGTGCGCGAGGAAACCGAGCGCCCCGAGACGGTAGTTGACGGTGACGACCACGACATCGCCGCGGGTCGCCATCCGGTGGGCGTCGTACGAACTGCCCGCGCCGGTGGTGAAGCCGCCGCCGTGCAGCCATACGATCACCGGCCTCGGGTGCGCCGGGCTCGCGTCGTCGGGCGCCGTGACGTTCAGGTACAGGCAGTCCTCGTCGGTGCTGCCGCCCGGCACCTCACCGGCCTGCTGCGGACAGGCGCTCGCGGGCCGGCCGGCGTCCCGTACCCCGGACCAGGAGGCCGGCCGGTGCGGCGGCGCCCAGCGCAGCCGGCCGACCGGGGGCGCCGCGTAGGGGACACCCTCGAAGGTGCGGTACCCGTCGTGACCGACACCCCGCACCAGGCCGCCGGGGCCGGGCACGGTCACCGCGGATCCCGCGGACTCCGCTCGTGGTGCCGGTGCCGCGGGCCAGGCGGCCGCGAGTACGGCGGTCAGGGCGCAGGCCAGAGCGCGGGCCAGGTTGGTCAGGACGCGGTGCGTGGTCATCGTCTCCCCGTTCGGTAGGGCGATCGGTCGTTCCTCGTCAGCCGCCGCCCATGCCGCCCCGGGCGGCGACCATCGTCGTCGGCAGTCCGCGTACGGCCTTCTCCAGGCCGGGTGCGAGGGCGGCGAGCCGCCCCGTGCAGGCGTCGATCCGGGCCCGGTACGTCTTCTGGTCCCGCCGGGACACGACCGAACGGACGCCGCCCGCCGCGGCCAGCGCCAGCAGCGCCGCGTCGGCGGCCGGGAGCCCGGACACCGGACCGTCCCCGTGCAGCACCGCGGACACCCGGGCGCGCACGGCGGCGGGCACGGCGGGGTCCGTCACGCTCACCCGCCGGGTGCCGAGGAAGGTGCGGGGCGCGTGCACGGTGAGCAGGCCCGCGGCGGCGAGCCGGTCCTCCAGCCCGGTCAGGGTCCGCTTGCGGTGACGGCGCACCAGGTGCTTCCAGTTGTGCCCGGCGGCGTCGCGCAGCACCCCGTCCAGGACCGGGTCACCGGTCGGCGTGGTGCCGGACACGGCCACCGAGCCGTCGCCGTCCTCCCGCAGCCGTCCGCGCAGCGCGAGGTCGACCAGGGCGGCGGCCCGGACCAGCAGCTCGGTCCGGGAACGGTCGTAGGGGCCCTCGGCGGCTTCGTCGTGGGCGAGCAGGTACACGAGGCGGGTCAGGTCGTCGGTCACACCTCGACGCTAGGGCCGGCCGCCCCGGCCCCGGATCGGCCACGGGAACGGACCGGCACTGGGAACACGGGAGGACCGCGGCCGCGTCTCCTACCTGAGGAGGAGCCGGCCCGTGGCGGAGACGGGGCGCCCTCAGGGGCGGCGCGGTTCCACCAGCCCGTGGTCGTAGGCGGCGACGACGGCCTGGACGCGGTCGCGCAGACCCAGTTTGCGCAGCACCGCGGTGACGTGGTTCTTGACGGTGGCCTCCGACAGACCGAGCCGGCCGGCGATCTCCGCGTTCGACAGGGCCTGCCCGATCAGGGTCAGCACCTCCCGCTCCCGGCCGGACAGCTCCCGCAGGGACGGCGGCGGCGCCGGGTCGGGCGTGGTGCGCAGGAAGCGGTCCAGGACCCGGCTCAGCACGGCGGGTGCCAGCAGCGCGTCGCCGCGTGCGGTGACCCGGATCGCCTCGACGAGTTCGGCGGGGCGGATGTCCTTGAGCAGGAAGCCGCAGGCCCCGGCCCGCAGGGCGGCGACGACATGCGCGTCCACGTCCCAGGTGGTCAGCACGAGCACCCGGGCCCGGCCGCCGTCCGCCACGATCCGCCGGGTCGCCTCGATCCCGTCCAGCACGGGCATGCGTACGTCCATCAGCACGACGTCGGGCGCCAGTTCCCGGGCCAGCCGCACCGCCTCCTGCCCGTCGGACGCCTCGCCGACCACCTCCAGGTCGTCCCGGGCGTCGATGATCATGCGGAACCCGGTACGGACCAGGGCCTGGTCGTCGGCCACCAGCACGCGCAACGTCATGACACGTCCTCCACCGGCAGCCGCGCCGCCACCTCGAACCCACCGCCGGGCAGCGGCCCGGCACGCAGACTGCCACCCACCAGCCGCGCCCGCTCCCGCATCCCCACCACACCACGCCCAACCCCCACCGATCCCGGCCCGAAGTAACCTCGCGGTGAGGCCGGCCCGTCCGAACCACCCGCCGAGCCCAGGCCGTCGGAACCTCGCGCCGATCCCGGCCCGAAGGAACCTCTCGGTGAGGCCGGCCCGTCCGAACCACCCGCCGAGCCCAGGCCGTCGGGACCTCGCCCCGATCCCGGCCCGCCGAAATCCCCCGGTGAGCCCACCCCGTCGGAACCTCGCCCCGATCCCGGCCCGTTGGAATCTCGCGCCGATCCCGGCCCGTTGGAATCTCGCGCTGATCCGGGCCCGTTGGAATCTCCCGTCGATCCCGGTCCGTCGGGGCCTCGTGGTGAGGTCGGCCCGTCGGGACCTGCCGTCGGGGTTCGCCCGGCCGGGGCTTCCGGTCGGGCGTGGTCCGCCGAACTTCTCCGCCGGGTACGGCCGTTGTCCACCACCGTCAGCCGTACACCTGCCTCGTCGGCCACCACCCGTACCCGCACCTCGTCGGCGCCGGCCGCGTGGCGCAGCGCGTTGGTGAGGGCCTCCTGGACGATCCGGTACGCCGCCAGGTCCACCGCCGCCGGCAGTCCGTCGAGGGGGCCCTCCCGGCTCACGTGCACGGCCAGCCCGGCCGCCCGTACCGCGTCGGCCAGTTCGTCCAGCCGCGCGAGCGACGGCGTCCGCCGCCAGTCCCCGTCCCCGTCCCCGTCCCCGTCCCCGCCCCCGTCCTCCGGCGCCTCGGCGTCCGACCCGAACGCCCGCAGCAGCAGCCGCAGTTCGCCCAGTGCCGAGCGGGCGCCCGTCTCGATGGCGCGCAGTGCCTGCCGGGCCTGGTCGGGCCGCTCGGAGAACACGTCGTCGGCGGCGCCCGCCTGGACGACCACCACCGACAGCGTGTGCGCCACGACGTCGTGCACCTCACGCGCGATCCGGGCCCGCTCCTCCAGCACCGCCCGGCGCGTCTCCGCCCGGGTCCGGGCCCGTTGCGCCCTGCGCCACTGCCCCGCGGTCCACGCCAGCACCACCGTCAGCACGAAGACCGCGAGCCCCGCGGCGCCGCCCGCGCCGAACGCCAGCGGCGCCGGCAGGCACATCGCAGCGAGCGCCCCCAGCGACACCCGCCGGGGCATGACCGCCGACAGCACGCACAGCGCGATCTGCGCCGCGAGCAGCGCCCCGGTCAGGGTCACCGCGGGCAGCAGCGCCCACACCGCGAGCCCCGCCGGCGCCGTCGCGGCCAGCACGGCGACCGGGGCCCGCACCAGCCACCGCAGCGCGCAGACCTGCGCGAGGACCAGCGCCACGGCCACCGGCAGCCGCCCGCCGTGCTCCGTACCGGCGACGACCACGGAGGTCCCGAGGACCCCGAGCACCAGCCCGGCCGACCCTCACCACAGGGCCCGCACCGCCCGCGCCGACAACTCGCCCCGCGCCCCGCCGACGAACCCACCACCCGGTCCCTCGCTGCTGCCCTCCACACCTCGAGCCTAGCCGCGGGCCGGTCCCGGCCCTCGCCCTCTGTAATCGAACAGCTGCCCCTTAGGGGTAATCCACGTAGTGCACCCGACTGTATCCAGGATCCAGATGATATGAAGCACCTTGATCAATAAGCGACTTCAGAAGGCGGGCATGGCAGAAGCACAGGCCGGAGTGGTGATCGTCGGTGCCGGCCCCGCGGGGCTCGTGCTGGGGAACCTGCTCCTGGACCGCGGCGTCGACTGCGTCATCCTGGAGCGGCGGAGCCGGGCCGCGGTGGAGGGCCGGGCCCGCGCCGGATTCCTCGCGGCCCACTCCGTGCGCGTCCTCACCGAGAACGGCCTGGCGGCCGGTCTGCTCGCCCGCGGCAGGACCCACACCACCTGCCGGTTCCGCAGCGAGCGCGGCGAGTTCACCCTCGACTACGCCGGTCTGGGCCGTGGCGAGGTGCACACCGTCTACCCCCAGCAGGAACTGGTCCGCGACCTGGTCGCCGAGTTCCTGCGGCGCGGCGGCGACCTCAGGTTCGGCGCCGAGGCGGCGGACGTCACCGACGGCCGGGTCCGTGTCCGCGACGGCGCGGACGCCACCGGCCGGTACGCCACCGGCCGGTACGTCACCGGCCGGTACGTCGCCGGCTGCGACGGGCACCGGGGCGTCGGCCGCGCCGCCCTCACCGCCCAGGGCGTCCCCACCGCCCGCTGGGACCACGGCGTCTCCTGGCTCGCCGTGCTGGCCGCCGCCCCGCCCAGCATGCCGGCCACCGGATACGCCCTGCACGAGCGCGGCTTCGCCGGCCACATGGCGCGCACGGCCACGGTCACCCGGTACTACCTCCAGTGCCCGCGCGGCACCGACCCCGCCGACTGGAGCGAGGACCGGATCTGGACCGAGCTGGCGACCCGGATGCGCACCGCCGAGTTCGGGCCGCTGCGCGAGGGCGCCGTCCTGGAGAAGACCGTCGTCGACCTGCGCTCCGACGTCCTGGAGTCCCCGGGCACCGGGCGGCTGTGGCTGGCCGGGGACGCGGCCGGGCTGATCAGCCCCTCGGCGGCCAAGGGCGCCAACCTCGCCGTGCTCCAGGCCGAGTCGCTGGCCCGCGCCTTCGAGGCGGCGCTGCTGCGCGGGGACGAGAGCGGCCTCGCCCGGTACGCCGCCGACTGCCTGCCCCGGGTGTGGCGGGCCCATGAGTTCTCGCACTGGATGAGCGGCCTGCTGCACGGCCCCGCCGACGCCGGCGACATCGACCGGGACGAGGCCAGGTACGGGCGGGCGCTCCAGTACGCCCGTCTGGAGAGCCTGCGCACCTCCCGCCGCCACCAGGACTTCTTCGCCGAGAACTACACCGGCGTCTGATCCTCCGGGGCCCCATGAGCCCCGGTTCTCCCCACCCCACGATCAACGGGAACTCTTCATGAACCTCTCCGTCGTACAGCCATGTCTGACGGAAACCGACCTGGACCGGATCCGGCACGCGGCCGACCACGTCCGCGACCACGACACCGACCAGGTCCTCGCCGGGCTGCTGCCCCGCCTGACCGCCGAGGACCGCGCCGACGTCGCCCGGCACCTCGGCTACGACCACACCGCCGTACTGGTCTTCCCCACCTCCCTCGACGGGCTCCGCGACGAACTCCGGCGTGCCGGACTGGACCCGGGGCCCGTCGCCCCCAGCGTGGTGGTGCGCGGGCGGCTGGCCCGGCGCTACGGCGCGGCCCTCGCGGACAGCCGGGTCGGGATCGTGCACGTGCCCGTCGCCGGACGCACCGTGGAGATCTTCGCGCTGCCCGTACCGCCCGGCTCCCCGCTGGAGGCGGTCGCCGCCGACGAGCGCGGAGCCGGCCACGAGTCCCACCACGCCTTCGCCGTCACCGCACCGGGACCGGTGATCCCGGCCGGGCTGCGCACCCTGCTGACGGAACGCGCGGGCGCCGTCCCGGACGGCGGCGGCTACAACGACCACGAGAACGTCACCGTCCTGTACTTCCGCACCGCCCGGCACCGCCGCTTCGAGCTGCGGCTGCCCGGCCGCCACGAGCCCGTCCCCGACCCCGCCCTCGCCCTGCTAGGCGTGCTGACCGGCGCCTGGGCCACCCAGGCCGTCCGCACCATGGCCGAACTCGGTCTCGCCGACCACCTGGCCGCCCGCCCCGGCCTCGACGCCGGCACCCTCGCCGGGCTGACCGGCACCGACCCGGACGCGCTGCGCCGCCTGCTGCGCTACCTGGCCGGCCTCGGCCTGCTCACCGCCTCCGACGCCACCTACCACCTCACGGCCCTCGGCGAACCCCTGCGCACCGGCACCGAGTTCTCCCTGCACCCGCTCGCGCTGCTGTACGGCGGCCCGTTCTACGACTCCTTCGCCGGGCTGCCGTACGCCGTACGCACCGGGCAGGAAGCTTTCGCCCACCGGCACGGGCAGCACCACTTCCGCCACTTCGCCGCCCACCCCGAGCTCGGCGACCTCTTCCACCGGGGGATGGCCGCGAGCGCGGAGATGTTCACCCCGGTACCGCACCTCACCGACTTCTCCGCCGCCCGGCGGGTGATCGACGTGGGCGGCGGGAACGGGGCGCTGCTCGGCCGGATCCTGCGGGCCCACGGCCACCTGGAGGGGGTGCTGCTGGAGCGCCCGGACGCGCTGGCGGCGGCCCGCCCCCTGCTGGCCGACCTCGCCGGCCGCTGCGCCTTCGTCGCCGGGGACTTCACGGAGTCCGTCCCGGACGACGGCGACGTCTACCTGCTGTCCCGGGTCCTGCACGACTGGGACGACGACCGCTGCCGCACGATCCTGCGCCGCTGCGCGCGGGCGATGCGCCCGGGCACGGAACTCCTCGTGGTGGAACGCCTGCTGCCGGCCCACGAGGGCACCCCGTCCCCGACCCCGGCCTGGGACATCCACATGCTGTGCAACGTCGGCGGCCGAGAACGCGACGAGCCCCATTACCGACGACTACTGAAGGAAACGGGCTTCGAGCAGACAGCCTGCCACCCCTTGCCGCTGGGAGCCGCACTACTCAGCGCCGTCCGCCTCGACGCGCCCCTTTAACCCTGCCCGACCGAAAGCCACCCCGGGCAACTGCCGCGCCCCTTCAGGGGCGCGGGGAACCGCGCGACGGACCACGAACCACCCGCACCGTCGTACACCGTCCAACTCGACGCGCCCCTTCAGGACCGCAGGGAACTGCGCGACGGACCACGAGCCACCCGCACTCTCGTACGCCGTCCAGCTCGACGCGCCCCTTCAGGACCGCAGGGAACTGCGCGACGGACCACGAGCCACCCGCACTCTCGTACGCCGTCCAGCTCGACGCGCCCCTTCAGGGGCGCGGGGAACTGCGCGACCGGCCACGAATCACCCGCACCCGGCCGCGCACGGAACGCACCCGTCGATCAGCCGGCCTGTCCCATCCCCGCCGCGTTGGGCCAGCTCTGCGCATTCGGCCACCCCGTCGCAGGCGCGGGCGACAACCCCGGCGCGGGCGGCGGCGCGGTGGCCCCCCGCACCTGCGCCGCGGTCAGCCCACCGCGGGCCGGCACCCCGGGGGGCGTCGGCCCGGTCGGCATGGGCGCGGGGGCCGGCGCGGGCGCGGGCACCTGCGGCATCTGCATCGGCGGCGCGGGCGTCGGCGCGGGCGCGGGCGCCGGCGCCATCATCGGCTGCGGTGCCATCGGCGCCTGCATCGGCATCTGCATCTGGGCCGCCGCCGCAGGCACCGGCACCGGCACCGGAACCGGCGCCATCATCGGCTGCGGCATCCCCGCCCCGCCGGACTGCCCGGCCATCGGCATCCCGAGACCCGCCGCCGCGGCCAGACCAGGCCCGGGCGCCGGTGCGAGGCTCGGGACCGGCCCCGCCCCCACGGCCTGCGCCAACTGCATCCCCGCCCCGTTCGTCTCGCTCACCAGCCGGTCGACGGCCGCCGTACCCGAGCTGTAGCTGGTCCCGGTGCCCAGCTCGGGTACGGCGGTTCCCCTCCTGGTCCCGTAGAGCACCTGCTCCATGGCGGACACCAGGCGACGCACGTCCACCTCGGGGCGCACCACGAGCCTCAGGAAGCGGCTGGAGGAACCGATCTTGTTGCCGCACTCGCGGACCAGGATCCGGTGCTCGGTGAGCATCCGGTCCCGGACCACGGTGCCCTCGGCGCCGACGGGAAGGCGCACGAAGAGGAAGTTGCCCTGCGAGGGATAGACGGTCAGTCCGGGCAGCGCGGAGAGCTGGCTCGCCATCTCCAGCCGGTCCTTGCGCACCTGGAGCAGGCTCTGCGCGTACTCGGCGCCGTGCTCCTTGAGCATGAAGACGACGTACTCGGCGAACGCGTTGAGGTTCCACTTCGGCAGCATCGAGCGGACCTTGCCGGCCAGCGAGGGGTTGGCGACCATGTAGCCGAAACGGATGCCGTGCAGGCCGAAGTTCTTGCCGAGGCTGCGCAGCACGATGACGTTCGGCCGGATCATCGCCTCCTGCACGACGCTCGGCTCCTGCTCGGCGTCGGCGAACTCCAGGAACGACTCGTCGATGACGATGAGGTCCAGGTCGGCCATGGCGTCCATGAACTGGACGAGCGCGCGCTTGGGGACGAACCCGCCGTCGGGGTTGTTCGGATTGCAGATCACCGCGACCCTGGTCCCCCGGGTGCGGATGAAGTCGGCGTACTGCGCGAGGTCGAGGGCGAAGCCGTTGGACTCCTGGAGCGGGAACATGTCGACCCGCTTGCCGGTCTCCATGGGCTGGTCGGTCCAGCGGCCGAAGGTGGGGACGGGGATGGCGAGGGACTCGCGGACCAGCAGGTGGTCGATCCAGGTGATCAGCTCGGTGGAGCCGTTGCCCATGGCGACGGCCTGCGGCGGGAGCTGGAGGAGGTTGCACAGCTCGGCGGTGATGGTGTCGGCGCTGCTCGGGTAGAAGGTGACGATGTCCTTGAGCCGCGCGGCCATTGTTTCCATCATGGCCGGAGTGGGGAAGTAGGGGTTACAGGGGATGCAGAAGTCAACCGGCCCGGTCCCGTCGCCTCCTTCGCGTGCCAGCGCCGCCATCGACGGGCTGTGAGCTCCGCTGCGGAACAACGAGGTGACGTTGCCGGCCATTGAACCTCCGTATGAGGCGGGCCCGATGGGGACGTCCGGGCCCGTCGTCCTGGGTGGCCCGCGCGGGGGAGCACGGGCCACCCTTGAATACGGAGATGCCTGATCCTCTGTTCAACGGGTGTGAAAGAAGTGTGAGTTACCGTCTCCTCTCGACACCCGCCTGGTGCGGCGCCCCGAAGGGGCGTGGAGAACTGCGCGACCAGCCCCTTACTGCCCGCACAGTTCCCCACGACCTCACGCGTCGAACGAGTGAACCGTCCGCGTCCTGTACACGTGCCCCGGCCGCAACACGGTCGACGGGAAGTTCGCGTGGTTCGGCGAGTCCGGGAAGTGCTGCGTCTCCAGGCACAGCGCGTCTCCCTGCCGGTAGGTGTGCCCACCCGTCCCCGTCAGCGTCCCGTCCAGGAAGTTCCCGGAGTAGAACTGGAGCCCCGGCTGGTCGGTCGCGATCTTCAGCGTCCGGCCCGACCGCGGGTCCCGCAGCGTCGCGATGTGCTCCGGCTTCGCGGTGACGCCCTTGTCGAGCACCCAGTTGTGGTCGTACCCCTTGGCCTGCACCTGCTGGGCGTGCCCGGCGCGGATGTCCCGGCCGATCGTCTTGGTCTCCCGGAAGTCGAACGGCGTGCCGCGTACGGTGGCCAGCTCACCCGTGGGGATCAGCCCCGAGTCGGTCGGCGTGTAGCGGCCCGCCGCGATCGTCAGCTCGTGGTCCTCGATGGTGCCGCTGCCCTCGCCGGCCAGGTTCCAGTAGACGTGGCTGGTGAGGTTGACGACGGTGGCCTTGTCGGTGGTGGCCTCGTAGTCGATGATCCACTCGCCGCGCCGGGTCAGCGTGTACGTCACCTTCGACTTGAGCGTGCCCGGGTAGCCCATCTCGCCGTCGACGCTGGTGTAGTGCAGGACGAGCCCGACGTCCGAGCCCTTCACGAACGGCTCGACGTCCCAGACGTGCTTGTCGAAGCCCTGCGTGCCGCCGTGCAGGCTGTTCACCCCGTCGTTGACGGACAGCTGGTAGCTCTTGCCGTCGAGGGTGAACTGTCCCTTTCCGATACGGTTGCCGTACCGGCCGATCAGGGCGCCGAAGTACGGGGACTTGGCCACGTAGTCGTCGATGTTGTCGAAGCCGTTGACCACGTTGGCGTAGTGGCCGCGCCGGTCCGGCAGCTCCAGGGTCTGGACGACTCCGCCCCAGTTGAGGACCTTCAGCCGGGTGCCGCCGTTCTCCAGCGACCAGCGGTAGATCTTCGTGCCGTCGGCGAGCTTCCCGAAGGACTCCTTCACCGGCTTCCTGCCTCCCGAACCGGTGGCGGCCTCGGCGCTGCCCGCACCGAGGGTGGTGGCGGCGATGCCCGCCGCCGCGGCTCCTGCGATGACCGTGCGTCTGTTCAGTTCCATGTGCGGCTCCTGGATGAAGGAGGGGCCCCGCCTTCCGGCGGGGCCCGCGCTGACTACGAACCGGACTTGCGCTTGTTCCACACGTCGAACCCGACCGCCGCGAGCAGGGCGAGGCCCTTGATGACCTGCTGCCAGTCGGTGCCGACGCTGAGGAGGTTCATGCCGTTGTTCAGCACGCCGAGGACGAGACCGCCGATGATGGCACCGAGGATGGTGCCGACACCGCCGCTCATGGAGGCGCCGCCGATGAACGAGGAGGCGATCGCCTCCAGTTCGAAGCCGTCGCCCGCCTTCGGCGAGGCCGCGTTCAGCCGGGCCGCTACCACCAGACCGGCCAGGGCCGCGAGCACGCCCATGTTCAGGAAGACGTAGAAGGTGACCTTCTTGTCCTTGACGCCGGACAGCTTGGCCGCCGGCAGGTTGCCGCCGATCGCGTAGATGTGCCGGCCGAAGACCGCGTTGCGCATCACGTAGCCGTAGCCGACGACCAGCACGCCCAGCACGATCAGGACGATCGGGGCGCCCTTGTAGCTGGCGAGCAGCATCGTCATGACGAGGATCGCGGCGACCAGCGCGGTCAGCTTCAGCAGGAAGAGCCGGGTGGGCGGCACCTCCAGCGCGAACTCCTGCTGGCGGCGCCGGTCCCGGAACTCCTGCCAGACCACGGCGGCGATCAGCACCAGGCCCAGCAGCAGCGTGATGTTGTGGTAGTTGGTGTGCGGGCCGACCTCGGGGAGGAAGCCGTTGCCCAGGTTCTGCAAACCGTTCGGGAACGGGCCGATGGTCTGACCCTGGAGCAGGATCTCGGTGAGACCGCGGAAGAGCAGCATCCCGGCGAGGGTGACGATGAACGACGGTATGCCGAAGTAGGCGATCAGCACACCTTGTGCGGCACCCGCGAAGGCCCCCATCACCAGGCACAGGACCAGGGCGATCGGCCAGGGCACCCCGTGGTTGACCGTCAGCACGGCCGCGAAGGCGCCCACGAACGCGGTCAGTGAGCCGACCGACAGGTCGATGTGCCCGGCGATGATCACCATCATCATGCCGATGGCCAGGATCAGGATGTAGCTGTTCTGGAGGACCAGGTTGGAGACGTTGCGCGGCAGCAGCAGGTCCCCGTCGGTCCACACGGCGAACAGGGCGACGATCAGACCGAGCGCGATCAGCATCCCGTACTGGCGCATGTTGCGGCGCAGTCCGTCGAGGACCATCCGGAGCAGGTTCCCCTCGGCGGCCGATCCGCTCCCGCCCGGCGGCGCGGGCGCCGGGCTCTTGGCGGTGACATCCGTGCTCATCGCGTTACCTCTTTGTCCTTCGTCATATGGCGCATCAGCACTTCCTGCGTGGCCTCGGCCCTGGGCACCTCACCGGTCAGGCGGCCCGCGGCCATGGTGTAGATGCGGTCGCACATGCCGAGCAGTTCGGGCAGCTCGGAGGAGATGAAGACGACCGCCTTGCCCTGGGCGGCGAGCTGGTCGATGACCGTGTAGATCTCGTACTTGGCTCCCACGTCGATACCGCGGGTCGGCTCGTCCAGGATCAGCACCTCGGGACCGGCGAAGATCCACTTGCTGAGGACGACCTTCTGCTGGTTGCCGCCCGACAGCTTGCCCACCGGCTCGAAGACCGTCGGCGCCTTGATGTTCATGGACTTGCGGTAGCCCTCGGAGACCTGCCGCTCCTCGTGCTCGTCCACGACCCCGCGCCTGGCCACCTTCTTCAGCGCGGTCAGCGAGATGTTCCGGTTGATGGTGTCGATGAGGTTGAGGCCGTAGTGCTTGCGGTCCTCGGTGACGTACGCGATGCCGTGCCCGACCGCCTCGGCGACCGACTTGGTGCGGATCTCCGTGCCGTCCTTGAGGACCGTCCCGCCGTCGTAGCGGCCGTAGGTCCGCCCGAAGACGTTCATCGCCAGTTCGGTGCGGCCGGCGCCCATCAGGCCCGCGATACCGACGATCTCGCCGCGCCGGACGTGGATCGACACGTCGTCGACGACCTTGCGCTCGTGGTCGATCGGGTGTCGCACGGTCCAGTCGCGGATCTCCAGGGCCGGCGCCGCGTCCACCTCGCCCTCGTACGGGGTGCGTTCGGGGAAGCGGTGGTCCAGGTCGCGGCCCACCATGCCCGAGATGATCCGCTCCTCGGTCGTCTCCTCCGACTTCACGTCGAGGGTCTCGATGGAGTGGCCGTCCCGGATGATCGTGACCGAGTCGGCGACCCGGCGGATCTCGTTGAGCTTGTGGGAGATGATGATCGAGGTGATGCCCTGGTTCTTCAACTCCAGGATCAGGTCGAGGAGTTTGCCGCTGTCCTCGTCGTTCAGAGCCGCGGTGGGCTCGTCGAGGATGAGCAGCTTCACCTTCTTCGACAGCGCCTTCGCGATCTCCACCAGCTGCTGCTTGCCCACGCCGATGTCGGCGACGCGGGTCTCCGGGTGGTCGTCCAGACCCACCCGGCGCAGCAGTTCGGTGGCGTGCCGCAGGGTCTCCCGCCAGTCGATGAACCCGCCCTTGGCGTGTTCGTTGCCGAGGAAGATGTTCTCCGCCAGCGAGAGGTACGGCGACAGCGCCAGCTCCTGGTGGATGATCACGATGCCGCGCTGTTCGCTCGCCCGGATGTCACCGAACTCGCAGAGCTCACCCTCGAAGAGGATCTCGCCCGCGTAACTGCCGTGCGGGTGGACGCCGGAGAGGACCTTCATGAGGGTCGACTTGCCGGCGCCGTTCTCCCCGCAGATGGCGTGGACCTCGCCCTGGCGGACGGTCAGCGTGACGTCCGACAACGCCTTGACGCCGGGAAAGGTCTTGACGATCGAGCGCATTTCCAGGACGGGTCCCGCCATGGTCTGCCTTCCAATCAGTGCTTGTCGATCAGGGCGGATTACTTGAGCTCGGCGTCGGTGTAGTAGCCGCCCTTGACCAGGACTTCCTCGTAGTTGCTCTTGTCGACGCTCACCGGCTGGAGCAGGTAGGCGGGGACGACCTTGGACCCGTTGTCGTACGTCTTGGTGTCGTTGACCTGCGGGGTCTTCTTGTTCAGGACGTCGTCGACCATGGTCGCGGCGACCTTGGCGAGCTGCCGGGTGTCCTTGTAGACGGTCTGCGTCTGCTGACCCGCGATGATCGACTTCACCGAGGCCAGCTCGGCGTCCTGCCCCGTGATGACGGGCAGCGGCTGGCTGCCGGACCCGTAGCCGTCCGACTTCAGCGCGGCGATGATGCCGATCGAGATGCCGTCGTAGGGCGAGAGCACCGCGTCGACCTTGGCGGACTTGTAGGAGGAGGTGAGGATGTCCTCCATGCGCGACTGCGCGGTCGCGCCGTCCCAGCGGAGCGTGGTGACCTTGTTCAGCGCGGTCTGGCCGGACTTGACCACCAGCTGCTTCTTGTCGATGTACGGCTGGAGCACGCTCATCGCGCCGTTGAAGAAGTACTTGGTGTTGTTGTCGTCGTTCGAGCCGGCGAACAGCTCGATGTTGAACGGGCCCTTCTTGCCGCTGTCCAGCCCGAGCTTGTGCACGATGTACGTGCCCTGCTCGACGCCGACCTTCTCGTTGTCGAAGGACGCGTAGTAGTCGACGTTCTTGGTGCCGAGGATCAGCCGGTCGTAGGCGATGACCGGGATGTTGGCGTCCGCGGCCTCCTGGAGCACGTTGTTCAGGGACTTGTTGTCGATGGCCGCGATGATCAGGCCCTTGACGCCCTGAGTGATCAGGTTCTCGATCTGGGAGACCTGGGTGTCCGGGTTGTCCTCGCCGTAGACCAGCTTGGTCTTGTAGCCCTTGGACTCCAGGTTCTTGACGACGTTCTTGCCGTCGGCGATCCAGCGCTCGGAGGACTTGGTCGGCATCGCGATGCCGATGGTGCCGCCCTTGGCGCTGCCGCTGTCCTCCTTGCTGCCGCCCTCACCGCTCTGCCCGCAGGCGGACAGCGTCAGGGCGAGGGAGGCGGCCCCGGCTATGAGAGTGAGGGCGCTTCTACGAGTGCGCATGTGATCGGTCCCTGTTCTTCTCGTCGTTGAGAGGTTGAAGCGCCCCGAAGGGGCGCGGGGAACTGCGCGACCAGCCACAACGGACCCGCAGTCCCCAACGTTTCGTCAGCCGGAACCCTCGACGGGGAACCGTCGGAGAACTCCCGGCAACCGCGACCCCAGCGGCGCCATGTCGCCGTCCGCGCCGTGCCGGGCGAGCAGGTCCAGGGCGAGCCGGCCGCGCCGCACCCGCTCCTTCGCGGTGTTCAGCGTCACGTCCCGCAGGTGGGTGCCCCACGGGTAGATGCCGGGCGCCTTGGACAGGCCGAACTTCAGGTAGACCGGGGCGCCGCGCCGGATCAGCTCGGCGACCTCGTACATCCGGATGTAGCCGCCGAGGTCGTCCGGGGCCTCGATGTACATGTCCAGCGGAGCGCCCGACACCCGGCGGATCTCGGTGAGGTGGTCGAGCGTCAGGTCGCTCGGCACGTTGACCGAGTCGGCGCCCAGGTGCTCGAAGACGGAGTACGACGCCGGGTTGACCGGACCGATCAGCGCGGACACCTTCAGCGTGGTGTCGGCCGGGATGATCCCGGCCTCCCGCGCCCGGTGCAGCGTCCACAGCACGCCCTCGTCGGCGACGAGCAGGCACTTCACGCCCAGCTCCGTCGCCCGGACCGCGTCCTCGACACAGCCGGCGACGGCGTCGTGGCCGCGGGCGCGCAGCCCGGCCCCCCGCGAGTCGGAGCGCACCGAGCCGCCGATGTCCCAGGTGCCGCGCGGACCGGTGAACAGGCAGAGCTCGATGTCCCGTTCGCCCGTGGCGTCGACCATCTCGGTGATCTCGGCGTCGGTGAGCATCCACACACCGCTGCCCTGGCTGATCCGGTGGATCGGCACGTCCAGCCGCGAGGACTCCTTGAGTACGACGGCAAGCGCCTCGGGACCCTCGCAGGAGGGAATCTCGGTGCGCCATTTGCCGCCGCCCGGGAAGCTGTGGGCGGAGGCGTCGGCGGGGTCGAGGGCGGGCGCGCCCAGACCGAGGGCGGTGAGCGCCTGCTCACCGGGTCGGCGGGCCGCCGTAACGGAAGCGTCGGTCGTCACAAGCTGTCCTTCATGTTCGGTATATCGGACAAGGTTCGCGGCTCGGGGTAGAAAAAACGGCTTGGTGGTACGCCGGTCACGGCGAGGTCAGGGCACGCCGCGACCGGCGTACGACTCAGGGGCGGAGCAGCACCTTGCCCACCTTCGGATCACCGGCCCCCACCAGCTCGATGGCCTGCGGGAACTCGGTCAGCGGCAGCTCGTGCGTGATCAGTGGCGACGGGTCGAGGAGACCGGCCCCGAAGACCCGTACCGTGTGCGCCCAGGCGTCCGGCGGCGCACCGAAGACGGTGTGCACCTCCAGCTGCCGTACGACGAGGTCGGTCGGGTCCAGGCCGTCGGCGCCCGCGGCCGGGATGCCGGTCAGGACCAGGCGTCCGCCGCGCCTGAGCAGGGAGGCGGCGGTGCGCGCGGCGGACGCGGACCCGGCGGTCTCGATGACCACGTCGAAGTCGTCGGGCAGTGCTGGACTTTCAGCGTTCCTGGTACGGAAGTCGGTGGCCCCGAACTGCCGGGACAGCGCCTCCCGGTCGTTCCGGGTACCGACCACCAGCAGTTCGCCCGGCGAGACCGCCTTCAGGAACTGCACGGCGAACATGCCCAGCGTCCCGGTGCCGACCACCGCGACCCGCTCGCCCGGCCGGGCGTTGCCCTTCAGGGCGGCGGCCGCGATGCAGGCGGCGGGCTCCAGGAGGGCCGCGGCCGTGAGGTCGGCGTCGTCCGGGAGGACGTGCAGCAGGCGGGCCGGGAGGGTGAGCGTCGTGGCCATGGCGCCCGGCTGGGTGAAGCCGGTCTCCTCGTAGCCGTCGGTGCACAGGGTGGTCTCGCCGGCGTGGCAGCGGTCGCACACCTGGCAGTTCCGGAAGCCCTCGCCGACGACCTTGCGGCCGACCAGAACTCCGGGCACCCCGGCGCCCACCGCCCGTACCGTCCCGGACCACTCGTGACCCGGCGTCAGCGGGTACCGGACGTACCCCTCGGGCCGGTTGCCCTGGTACACCTCGCGGTCGCTTCCGCAAATCCCGACCGCGTGCACGGCGACCAGCGCCTCGCCGGGCCCGGGGTCGCGGGGCGTGTGCTCCTCGACCCGGTGGCTGCCCGGCGCCTCTACGACGACCTGGGACGCGCTCACTTCGTGCCCTTGGGCTTGCGCTGCTCCCAGCCGTCCGCCCACAGGTCGAAGCGGGCCTGCTGCTGCGGGAACTCCGCGGCCGCGTCGGCGTCGAACTCGACCCCGAGCCCCGGCGCGTCGGACAGGTGGAAGTACCCGTCGACCACCTCGGGCGCGCCCTTGACCACCTTCTTGATCTCGGCGTCGGCGAAGTCGTTGAAGTGCTCCAGGATCTTGAAGTTCGGGGAGGTGAACCCGACCTGGAGGGAGGCGGCGGTCAGCACGGAGCCGCCGACGTTGTGCGGCGCGACCAGGACGTAGTGCGTCTCGGCGGTGGCGGCGAGCTTCCGCGTCTCCCAGATTCCACCGATATGGCCGACGTCCGGCTGGATGATGTCCACGGCCTGGCTCTCGAAGAGCTCGCGGAACTCGATGCGGTCGTGGATGCGTTCGCCGGTGGCGACCGGGATGTCCACCTTCGCGGCGACCTTCTCCAGCGCCTTCAGGTTCTCCGGCGGGCAGGGCTCCTCCAGCCACGCCGGCTTGAAGGGAGCCAGCTCCCTGGCCAGCCGCACGGCGGTGGCGGGGGAGAAGCGCCCGTGCATCTCCAGCATCAGCTCGGCGTCCGGGCCGATGGCGTCCCGCACGGCCTCGATGAGCGACACGGAGTACAGCGTCTGCTCGTGGTCCAGCTCGAAGTGCCCGGTGCCGAACGGGTCGATCTTCAGCGCCTTGTACCCGCGCTCGATCACTCCCTGGGCCGCCTTGTGGTACGCCTCAGGTGTCCGCTCGGTGGTGTACCAGCCGTTGGCGTACGCCTTGACCTTGTCGGTCACCTTGCCGCCGAGCAGCTGCCACACCGGCACGCCCAGGGCCTTGCCCTTGATGTCCCAGCAGGCCGTCTCGATCACGGCGATGCCGGACATCACGATCTCGCCCGCCCGGCCGTAGTCGCCGTACTTCATCCGGCGTACGAGGTCTTCCACTGCGAACGGGTCGGAACCGAGAATGTGGTTGGCCTCGGCCTCCCGCAGGTAGCCGATCAGCGCGTCGGTGTGACCGAGCATCCGGGTCTCGCCGACTCCCGTGATCCCTTCGTCGGTGTGCACCTGGACGTAGGTCAGGTTGCGCCAGGGCGTCCCGACCACGTGTGTGCTGATTCCGGTGATGCGCACGGCAGTTGCCCCTCAGCTGTTCGAGATTTCGTCACACGTTCGAAATGCTGGCGTGACAGTAAGGACGGGGCGGTCGGAGTGTCAATGGGTCGAACAGGTAACGGTTTCGACAAGGCTTTCGACAGTTTTTTCGGTCCCCCACAGAACCTTCACAGAGGTGCCTGGTGATGTGACCCGCGGGGAACTTAGTCTTCCCGCGTCATGGACTACTGCCACCCGTGCCGACGGCACCTCAACGGCGCCCTCGCCTGCCCCGGGTGCGGCGCCCCGGTCGAAACGCTACGCGCGTCCGCGCCCGAGGCGGCCCCTCCCGGCCCGGCCGCCACCGCCGAAACGCCGTACACGGGAGCCGAGTTCACCGAAGCCGGACGCGGCGACGACGAGGACCGCGGGGCCGGTGCGGCCGAAGAGGCCGAAGAGGCCGACGAACCCCGGGCGGGCGGCCGGGCCGACCGGCGTCGCGCCGCCCGCGGGCGAGGGCGCGGACGGGCCGCCGAGGGTCCCTCCGGAAGCCCCTCCGACGGCGCTCCCACGGGCCCGTCCGAGGCCGACGGCAGCCGTCGCGACCGCAAGGCGGCGGCTCATCGAAGACGGCGCCGCAGGATCCTGCTCGTGACCGCGGCCTGTGTCCTGGCGGCCGGCGCCCTGAGCCTCGCCGAACTCGGCACCGACGCCATACCCTTCACGAGCCCCGGCGCCACCTCGGCCGGCGGCGACACGACCGACGGCGGCACCGCCACGTCGTCCCCCGGTACGACGGCCCAGCCCCTGGGCGACACCTCGGGTGCCACGGGCGCGCCGGGCTCCGCCTCGCCCGACCCCTCGGCCTCCCCGTCCCCCTCCGCGTCGAAGGACAAGGCGTCCGGCTCCCCGTCGGCGTCCCCGAAGGACACGGACGCCCAGTCGGCGACGGTGGCCCCGGGCAGCGACGCGCCGACGGCGGCACCGGCCTCCACGGCGGCCCCGACCCCGACGGCGGCCCCCACGACCTCGGACCCGACCCCGGCCCCGTCCCCGAGCCACACCTGCACCCGGTTCCTGTGGTGGTGCTCGTGAGCGACCTTCGGTCCATGCCCTGCTGAAGCAAATCCAGCAAACGTGTCACATCCTGCTTCCCCGGCCCGTCATAGGGGTGTAACCCACTGGGACGACACCGCAGGGAGCACCCCATGGAAGCCCGTCTGAACCTCTTCGCCAGCCCCGTCGCCACCAAGCTCATCAAGCACTTCGTGGGCGCCGGCAAGGTCGCCCACGAGACGACGGTCCCCGACGCCACTCTGGAGCTCGTGAAGATCCGCGCCAGCCAGATCAACGGCTGCGGCTACTGCCTCGACATGCACACCAAGGACGCGGCCGAGGCCGGCGAGACCCAGCAGCGCCTCCACCTGGTCGGTGCCTGGCGCGAGGCGACCGTCTTCACCGAGGCCGAGCGCGCCGCCCTGGAACTGGCCGAGCAGGGCACCCGGATCGCCGACGCAGCCGGCGGTGTCCCGGACGAGGTCTGGGAGAACGCGGCCAAGCACTACGACTCGGAGGAACTCGTCGCACTGGTGGCGACGATCGCCGCGATCAACGCCTTCAACCGGCTGAACGTCATCTTCCAGCAGCCGGCCGGCGACTACCGCCCGGGCCAGTTCGCGTAACGCCGCCGCCGAGGGGGCCGGTGCTGCCGGGGGAGCACCGGCCCCTGCTGATCTTTTCGTGAGTTCGCAAGGTGACGGTGCTCGCGCCGGGGCCGCAACTGGGCGTGGCCCCGTTTTTCAGGGGCGCGGGGAACCGCGCGACCAGCCCCCACCCACCCGCAGGCGAACACGTACCCGCGGCTTTCACCCGCGGCTCGCATTACTCCCGCGGGAGTAATCCGCACCCCCCGCCACCCCAGGCAGTACCCGCGGGCTCCCCCTCCCGTCCGACGCAAACCCCTCCCCGTGCCGGAAGGCTGACAGCTGAAACGGGAGTCGTCGTAGCGAGGGAGAGCTGCTCATGACGGTGGGGAAGACAACCACGAAGGGCGTGGGACGCAGGCGGGCCGTGCCCTGGGCACTGCTCGGGCTATGGGTGGCCGTGCTCGTGCTGGTCGGCCCGTTCGCGGGGAAGCTCGCCGACGTGCAGCACGACCGGGCCACCGACTACCTGCCCTCCGGCGCCGACTCGACCCAAGTGGCCCGGATACAGGACGCGCTGCCCGGGGGCGAGAGCACCGAGATGGTGATCGTGTATCACCGGGGCGGCGGGCTGAGCGACGGTGACCGGCGGGTGGCGGCCGGGCAGGTCGAGGAGATCGCCGCAGCGCATGAGCTGGTCGGCGGGGCGCCCAAGGGGATTCCGTCCGACGACGGTACGACCCTCATGTACCCCGTCGTCAGCAACGAGCCCGGGCGCGACGAGAAGCTGCGGGACGCGCTCGTCGAGGACGTCCGGGGCATCGCCCGCGGCCAGGACGGGCTGAGCGTCGAGGTGGGCGGTAGCGCAGCGCTCGGCGTCGACGCCGGGAAGGTCTACGACTCACTCGGCGGGCCGCTGCTCTACACGACCGTCGCCGTCGTCGCCCTCCTGCTGATCCTGATCTACCGCAGCCCGGTGCTGTGGCTCGTGCCGCTCGTGGTCGCCGGCATCGCCGACGTCATGTCGATGGGCGTCGCGTACGGGCTCAACCAGGCCTTCGGTACCACGGTCACGGGCCAGAGCTCCGCCGTGATGACGATCCTCGTGTTCGGCGCGGGCACCGACTACGCACTGCTCCTCGTCTCCCGCTACCGGGAGGAACTACGGCGCATCGAGCGCCCGTACGAGGCCATGGTCGCCGCCCTGCGCGGCTGCGGGCCGGCCGTGCTCGCCTCCTCCGGCACCGTCGCCGCCGGCCTGCTGTGCCTGCTCGCCGCCGACCTCAACAGCAGCCGCGGCATGGGCCCGCTCGGCACGGTCGGTGTGCTGTGCGCGCTGATCGCGATGCTGACCCTGCTGCCCGCCGTCCTCGTCCTGCTCGGGCGGCGGGTCTTCTGGCCGCTCGTACCGGCCTACGGCAGCGAGCCGAAACAGCGGCGCACTCTCTTCGCCGCGATGGGCGACTCCGCCGGGCGCAGGCCGCTGACCGTGCTCGCGACCGGAGCCGTCCTGCTCGGCGCACTCGCCCTCGGCTCGCTCAACCTGCCGGGAGCGGTCAAGCAGGAGGACTCCTTCGTCACCAAGCCGGAGGCCGTCACCGCCATGGAGACCCTCGCCCGGGCCTACCCCGGGCGCGGCACCCAGCCCATCGACGTGATCACCCCGGCGGACCGCGTCGACCGCACCCTCGCGGCGATCCGGGCCACCCGGGGAGTCGAGAGCGCCGAGAAGGGCCGTACCGCGGACGGCTGGGCCGAGATCTCCGTCATGGCGAAGGACGCACCCCAGTCGGCGGGAGAGACCGCCACCATCAAGTCCCTGCGCAGCGAACTGAAGGGCTCGTACGTCGGCGGGGACAGCGCCGAGCAGATCGACCTGGAGGACACCAACAGCCGGGACACGAAGATCGTCGTACCCCTGGTCCTCGTCTCGGTGCTGCTCATCCTGTTCGTCCTGCTGCGCAGTCTCGTTGCGCCGCTCATCCTGGTGGCCGCCGTGGTCGCGGTCTGGGGCGCGGCCCTCGGGATCGCCGGGCTGGCCTTCGGGCCGCTCCTCGGCCTCAAGGGAACCGATCCCGGACTCGGGCTGCTGTCCTTCGTGTTCCTCGTCGCCCTCGGTGTCGACTACGGCATCTTCCTCATGCACCGGATGCGGGAGGAGTCCCTGGCCGGCGCGGAACCGGCCGCCGCCGCGCTCACCGCCCTGCGGAGCACAGGCGCCGTCATCGCCTCGGCCGGCCTGGTCCTCGCCGCGACCTTCGCCGTGCTGATGAACATGGGGCTCGTGCAACTCGTCGAACTGGGCTTCGTGATCGCCGTCGGCGTACTCCTCGACACCTTCCTCGTACGGACGTACCTGGTGACCAGTGCCAGCGTCGCCCTGCGCCGGAAGATGTGGTGGCCGGGCGGCCTCTCCCGCGAACCCGCGCCCGGCGCCGGGCCGTCCGAACCGACCGAGCCGCCGCGGCAGCCGGAACAGGTCAGCGCGCCCTGACCTGCCGGGCTCACCACAGCCGACCGGGCGCCTCTCCTGCCTTCTGCCGGAGGGGCGCCCCCATGACGGAAGATGGAGCCGTGCAGGATCGGGGAGCGACCTCAGCCGCAGGGGACCTGAGAACCACCGTCGTACGGGGGGACGCGCGGCCCCGCCGGATCGAGCGCGTCATGGCGGTCGTCAACCGGGACCCGCTCACCGCGCCGCACCGCACCCGCAACGACGCGTTCCTCGCCGTCGGTGTCGCCGTGCTGGCCGTCATCCTGGCGTTGTTCCTCGACGACGGACTCCCGCTCGGTCCGCCCGGCTGGGCCCTGCTGGCCGGCGCCCATGTGCCGCTCGTGTGGCGGCGCAGCCGTCCGCTGCTCGTGCTGCTCGCGGTGGCGGTCTGCGTCACCCCCTACCACGTCCTCGACTACAACCACGCCGTACCGATCCCCGCGACCCTCCTGGCGCTCTACACGGTCGCGGCGACCGGCGCGGTACGTCGCTCGCTGCTCACCGCTGTCGTCGTCCTCGGCCCGACGCTGATCATCAACAGCTTCACCAACCCCGACGGGGCACTGGAGCTCCTGCGGATCTCCGGCTGGGTCATCGCGGTCCTGTTCTTCGGCGTCGACGCCCGTATCTACCGCCAGTACGTCGCCTCCATCGTCGAGCGGGCCGAGCGGGCCGAACGGACCCGCGAGGAGGAGGCGCGGCGCCGGGTCGTCGAGGAGCGGCTGCGGATCGCCCGCGACCTGCACGACCTGCTCGCGCACAGCATCACCCTGATCGGTGTGCGGACGTCCGTGGCGGCCCATGTCCTCACAGCGGATCCGGACCGGCTCGACCGCACGGCGGTCGCCCAGGCGCTCGACGACATCGCGGAGACCTGCCGGACGGCCCGGGGCGAGTTGCGCACGACGTTGGAGGTGCTGCGGGCGAACGAGGTGAGCATGAGTGTCGCAGGGAAACGGGAGGGGGTGGCCGAGCCCGGCTCCGGACCGGGTTCCGGTTCCGGGCTCGGCTCTGTGGACGGGCGCGGGCCGCTGCCCGGGCTCGACGGGCTGGGCGCGCTCGCGGAGGCGGCCAGGGTGGCCGGGGCCGCGGTCGAACTGTCCGTCCACGCGGACGGCGTACCGCCCTCGGTGGGCGCCGCCGCCTACCGGATCGTGCAGGAGGCGCTCACCAACGCCCTACGCCACGGGGGCCGCGACGACCTGACCGTCCGGGTGGGACTGCGGGCGGCGGAGGGGACACTGCGGGTGACCGTCACCGACGACGGGGCGGGGCAGGGGACGGGCCACGGGGTGAGGAGCGCGGTGCGCAACGGGGTGGGGCACGGACAGAGAGCCGTCGGCGGCGCGCCGGGGTTCGGGCTCGTCGGGATGCGTGAGCGGGCCCGTAGCGTGGGCGGCACGCTGGACGCCGGACCGGGTCCCACCGTGGGCTTCGAAGTGACTGCCGAGCTGCCGCTGCCCCGGGAGGAAGCCCCGTGACGGCCCCGACTCCGATCCGCGTACTGCTCGCCGACGACCAGACCCTCGTACGGGCCTCGTTCGCGATGCTCGTCGCGTCCGCCGGGGACATGGAGGTCGTCGCCGAGGCGGGCACCGGGCGGCAGGCCGTGGACCTCGCCCGTTCCGCGAGAGCCGACCTCGTCGTGATGGACGTCCGCATGCCCGACCTGGACGGCATCGAGGCGACCCGGCTCATCGCCGACGACGACGAGGACTTGGCGGGCGTGAAGGTGCTCGTCCTGACGACGTACGACACCGACGAGCACATCGTCGATGCGCTGCGGGCCGGGGCGTCCGGCTTCCTGGTGAAGGACATCCGGCCGGCCGAACTCCTCGACGCCATCCGGACCGTGGCCGCCGGGGACTCCCTGCTCTCGCCAGGACCCACCGCACGGCTCATCGCCCGTTTCCTGCGCGCACCCGACACGGCGATGTCTGCGGTGGGCGGCCCGGACGGGCTGTCCGAGCGGGAGCGGCAGGTGCTCACCCTGGTCGCGCGCGGGTTCAACAACACCGAGATCGCCGAAGCGCTGGGGCTCAGCCCGCTCACCGCGAAGACCCATGTCAGCCGGATCATGGGCAAGTTGGGGGCACGTGACCGGGCGCAGCTGGTGATAGTGGCGTACGAGTCGGGGCTCGTGATACCCGGGGCGGTCTGAGCGAGGCCGCCAAGTCCCGTCCCTACGAGTCTGTTTGGCTGCAGAGACACTGTAGCTGGATACATGTCCTGGTGGCGGGGTGATGGTGGGTGCTCGGGGGCGGGTGCCGGCGTTGGTTTTACGGGCACGACCGGAGCGTGATGAGGACGAGGGGGCTGTCGTTCGTCGGCCGGCGCGGACGCGGAAGGCGCAGCGGGATGCGGCGCCTCCGCCACCCACAAGCCCACCACACCCACCGAGTTCACGAAAAGATCAGTACGCGTCGGCGCCCAGCATCCGCCGCAGCAGCTCCCGCAACGACAGCCGCTCCGCGTCCGTGAGGCCCGCCAGCGGCTCGCGCGCGAAGCGCAGCCCCTCCCGCAGGTCGCGGGCGACCCGCCGGCCCTCGTCGGTCGCCGCGGCCAGCTTCACCCGGCGGTCCGCCGGGTCCGGCCGCCGCTCCACGAGCCCGCGCGCCTCCAGCCGGTCCACGATCCCCGTCACGTTGGACGGCTCGCACTTCAGTCTCTGCGCCAGCTTCCGCATCGGCAGCGGCCCCAGTGACAGCAGGCTGAGCAGGCGTGCCTGCGCCCCGGTGAGCGCGTGTTCGCCCGCCGCCTCCTCGTAGTCGGCGTAGAAACGGGACACGACGTCCCCGATCAGCTCGACGACCTCAAGGGTCACGGCGTCGGGTCTGCGGGTCTGCGCAGGGGTGGACCGTGGGGTGGACATGAACTCCAGGATACCCGGTTACTTGACATCCTGAAATATTCAGGAGCATGGTTGTTTCAGGCACTGAAGTATTTTGGAAAGGCGCACCGTCATGATCAACCGCGAGTGGCACCTGGTCAGCCGTCCCGTCGGCTGGCCGAAGCCCGAGGACTTCGCCCTGGTCGAGGCCGAGGTCCCGACGCCGGGTGAAGGACAGGTGCTGGTACGGAACAAGTACGTCTCCGTGGACCCGTACATGCGCGGCAGGATGAGCTCGGCCAAGTCCTACGTGGCCCCCTTCGAGCTGGGCAAGGTCATGCAGGGCGGCGCGGTCGGCGAGGTCGTGGAGTCGAACGCCGAGGGCATCGCGGCCGGCGACCACGTCCTGCACTTCTTCGGCTGGCGCGAGTACGCGGTCGTGGACGCGAAGAACGCGGTCAAGGTCGACGCCGACGCCGCGCCCCTGTCGACGTACCTCGGTGTCCTCGGCATGACCGGCCTCACCGCCTACGCGGGTCTGCTGCGCACCGCCTCCTTCAAGGAGGGCGACTCCGTCTTCGTGTCCGGCGCGGCCGGCGCGGTCGGCAGCCAGGTCGGCCAGATCGCGAAGCTCAAGGGCGCGTCCCGGGTGATCGGCTCGGCCGGCTCCGACGAGAAGGTCAAGCTGCTGGTCGAGGAGTACGGGTTCGACGCGGCCTTCAACTACAAGAACGGCCCGGTCGCCGAGCAGCTGCGGGCCGCCGCCCCCGACGGTGTCGACGTCTACTTCGACAACGTCGGCGGCGACCACCTGGAGGCGGCGATCGGCCGGCTCAACCGGGACGGCCGGATCGCGGTCTGCGGCATGATCTCCGTCTACAACAGCACCGAGCCCGTCCCCGGCCCGAAGAACCTCGCCCGCCTCATCCAGACCCGCGGCCGCATCGAGGGCTTCCTGGTCGGCGACCACTACGACCTGCAGCCGCAGTTCGTCGCCGAGGTCGGCCCGTGGGTGGCGTCCGGGCAGCTGAAGTACCGGGAGACGGTCGTCGAGGGCATCGAGAACAACCTGGAGGCGTTCCTCGGGGTGCTGCGCGGCGACAACACCGGGAAGATGATCGTCAAGCTCTGACACGGTGTGCTTCGCGGAGGCCGCGCCCCGGATGTGGGGTGCGGCCTCTCGTCTGCGGGGTGCGGTCGTGACGCCGGGTGCGGGTTGTCGTGGGGTGGTCGCGCCGTTCCTCGCGCCCCTGTGGGGCGCTTCTCAGCGGGCCAGGGCTGCCCGGTGGACGGCTTTCGCCAAGCGGTCGTTCTCCGGGGCCGCGCCGCCCGGGAACGCGAAGCGGCGCCTGGTGTAGCCGTAGGCGAGGCCGCTGCGAGGGTCCGCGAACGCCTGGGAGCCCGCCGCGCCGCTGTGGCCGATCGTGCCGGCGCCCAGGAACGGGTGCCAGACGTCCGCCGTCGCCTGGAAGCCCAGGCCGTACGCCTTGTGGGCGCGGGCCACCAGGTCGTACCCCACGGAGTGGAACTGCCCGAACTCCGCCACCGTGTCCTCCTTCAGCAGCGGCGCCTTGCCGTCGACCTCACTCAGCAGCGCCGCGTACATCCCGGCCAGCCCGCGCGCCGACGCCACCCCGCCGAAGGACGCCGGGCCCTTCGCGCGCACCAGCGGGTCGTCGGGCAGGGACGCCAGCGCGGTCGGCTCGGCCGCGTGCTCGTTGAAGGCGATCGCGGCGAGCGTGTGCGGGCCGGACGCCACGGAGTCCAGGAGCGCCTGCTCCTCGGGCGTCGGACGCAGCGGCTGCACGGTACGGAACCGCGGCTCGTGCGCGGCCGGCAGGCCCAGGAAGAACCCGAGGCCGTACGGCGCCCGGACCCGCTCCTCGTACACGTCCTGGAGCGTACGGCCGGTGGCCCGCCGCACCACCTCGCCGGTGAGCGCCCCGATGACGAGGGCGTGGTAGCCGAAGGCGGAGCCCGGCCGCCAGAACGGCCGCTGGTCGGCGAGGCGTTCGGCCATCGCCCGGTCGTCGGCCAGCTCCCGCGGGTTGAACCCGGTGTCGGTGCCGATCAGGCCGGCCCGGTGCGCGACCAGCTCCCGCAGCGTCAGCGCGCCCTTGCCCTCCGCCGCGAACTCCGGCCAGTAGTAGGTGACCTTGCGGTCGAGCTCCAGCGTCCCGTCCTGCACCAGCATCGCCACGACCAGGTGCGCGGCCCCCTTGGTGGACGAGAACACCCCGTACAGGGAGTCCCCGTCGGCTCCCTCACCGGCCCACAGGTCGACGACCCGCCGGCCGTGGACGTACGCGCACAGCTGCCCCTCGTAGTCGGCCGGTCCCTCGGCGACGAACGCGGCGAACTCCTCGCGCACCGCCTCGAAGCCCTCCGCGACCGTGCCCTGGACGGTGATCTCCTGAGTCATCCGCTCTCCTCAACCGAGCCGCCACCTGTGTGGTTCCGTAGGTCGGTACGGCAAGACGTACCCGTTCGACTCAACAGCGGCAACGCGGCCCGCCGTCACCACCGCCCCGGCCGGCCCCCGGTTGGCGTCCACAGCCCCCGCCGGACCTTTCCGATCCCCGGTAAAGTTTTCGCCATGCGTGATCTCGGGGCGGGTTTCGGATATCTCCTCAAGGGCCAGCGGTGGGTGGGCAGGCACGGCAGGCAGTTCGGTTTCGGACTGCTGCCCGGTCTGATCACCCTGGTCCTCTACGCGGCGGCGCTGGTCGCGCTGGCCATCTGGGGTGCCGACCTGGTCGCCTGGTCCACCCCGTTCGCCGACGACTGGTCCAGCCCCTGGCGGGGCCTCTTCCGCGGCCTCCTCACCGCCGTCCTGTTCGCCCTCGGCCTCCTCGGCGCCGTCCTCACCTTCACCGCGGTGACTCTGCTGGTCGGCCAGCCGTTCTACGAGAACCTCTCCGAGAAGGTCGACGCGGACGTCTCGCCCGACGGCACCGCGCCCGAGTCCGGGCTGCCGTTCTGGCGCGAGCTGTGGATATCGGCCCGCGACAGCCTGCGCATCCTGGTCCGCGCCGCACTCTGGGGCCTGCTCCTCTTCGCCCTCGGCTTCCTGCCCTTCGTCGGCCAGACGGCCGTACCCGTCGTCGGGTTCTTCGTGACCGGCTTCTTCCTCACCGAGGAACTCGCCGCCGTCGCCCTCCAGCGCCGGGGTGTCGACCTGCGCGCCCGGCTCGCCCTGCTGCGCTCCCGCAAGACCCTGGTGTGGGGCTTCGGCACCCCGCTGGGACTCGCCTTCCTGGTCCCGTTCGTCGCGGTGTTCCTGATGCCGGGCGCGGTCGCGGGCGCCACGCTCCTCGCCCGCGACCTGCTGGGCGAGGAGACGGCGGAGGAGGACGAACGGGCCGGCGAACCCGTCAGCTCCTGAGGCCCGCGTCGGCCGCCACGGTCACGATCGCCCGTACCTGGTCGATGATGTCCACCCGGTTCCGCACGAACTCCGGGTCGGTCACCTCGGTGGTGTTCCCGGCGCCGAACTGCAGCACCGGCGTGTGCACGTGCCCGCCCGGCAGCCGGTCACGCAGCCCGAGCCGGTCCCGCAGCAGGGTGGCGCGGTAGGCGATCTCGTTGGAGAGGTAGTCACCGCCGCCCCCGGCCCGCGCGGTCGACCCGGCGGTCGGTCCGTCCGCCCGTACGACGGCCTCCGTACCGCCCGCCGGGATCTCGGTCACCTCGGTGTGGTCGTACACCGGGAAACGCCCCGTCGACGCCGCCACGATCGCCGCGTAGGGCAGCGTCGTGGTCGTCCACTGGGGCCCCGAGGCCGGGTCGGCGACCGGGACGGTCCCGGTCCGGCTCAGGTTCTCGTTGTCCGGGAAACCGCCCCGCCAGGCCCCGTTGGTCCGCTCCACGTCGAACCGGCCGACCCGCCCCTGGCTCACCGTGGTGAACAGGTCCACCTTCGGCAGGTACGGCCGCAGGGTCCGCTCCACGGTCCCCGCCGCGAAGTCGTCCCACCGCACCGGGAACACGGCCGTCTCGACCCGCGCGGGCCCGTGCGCGGTCCGCACGACCGTCCCGTCCAGGGCCAGCGCGCTCGCCCCGGACGGGTTGGAGATCCGGATGTCCCGGTCGAGCGTGAACGGGTCGAACCCGGTGACCAGGATCCGCCGCAGGTGACCGGGGTAGCGGAGGTCCGTCTCCCCGCGCGAGGTCCGCTCCAGCACGTCGAGCAGGGCCGCCCGTCGGGTGTCGCTCACCCCGAACCCCGGCTCCCAGGTCCGCACGTACCGCGTCATCCCGAGCCGCGCCCAGTACAGCGGCCGGTCGTCGTCCCGGCTGAGGTCACCCCCGAGCGGCCCCCGCCCCTGCGCCCGGTCCACGGCCCGCCGCCACAGCGCCGACCCCTCCCGTACGACGGTCCGCCGGGCCTCGGCGTAGGAGCGCGCGCCGTCCAGGGCCCGGGCGAACCCCGGTGCCACGTCGTCGAACCCGGACCGCCGGAGTATCTCCCGCGGCACGGTCCGGTCGAGCCGCAGTTCCTCGACGGTGGGGGAGGGCGCGGCCGGCGCCGCCTGCGCCGCGGTGGGGGCCAGCGCCCCGGCCAGCAGGGCGATGCCGAGCACACCGATCCGAACACGCAGCGAATTCAAGGGAGTTGGCCTTCCGTCGCAGTGGGGTGCGTGGTGCCGTTCGGGGCGCAGTATCGCGTGCGGGACACGGTGTGGTCCATGCCGTGCCGGGTCGGCCGCTTTGTGAAGGGTTCGTACGGGATTCCCGGCGGCCGCTCGATCACCGGCCGCCGTCTCACAGCCGCGGCTAAGGTGAGATCCGGGACAAGTCCCCCTTGAGCAGCCCCGGTCCGGGACCTGACCCCTGGACCGGGGCTTGCGTACGGGCTGCGTCAGTCCCGCACCCCGAAGCCGTACACCGTCTCCGAGCGGTACACCGCGCCCGGGTCGAGGCGGGTGCTCGGGAACTCCGGGCGGTTCGGGGAGTCCGGGAAGTGCTGGGTCTCCAGGGCGATGCCGTCACCGGGGGCGAACGGGGCGGCCAGGTGCTCCGCCGTGTACAGCTGGACGCCCGGTTCGGTGGTGGCCACGGTGAGGGTGCGGCCGGACCCCGTGTCGTGCAGCTCGGCGATCTCCACCGGGGTGTCCGTGACGCCCTTGTCGAGGACGAGGTTGTGGTCGTAGCCGGAGCCGGTCTTCCGGGCCGTACGGAAGTCGAAACGGGTGCCGGAGACGTCCTCCAGGACCCCGGTCGGGATCAGGTCGCCGTCGACGGGCGTGTACCGCGAGGCGGCGATCCGCAGTTCCTGGCCGGTCGCGTTCCCGGCGCCCGCCAGGTTGAAGTAGCTGTGGTTGGTGAGGTTCACGACGGTCGGCGCGTCGGTGACCGCCTCGTAGGCGATCCGCAGCGCGCCCTCGGCGTCCAGCGTGTACGTCACGGCCACCTCCAGCCGCCCGGGGAAGCCCTCCTCGCCGTGCGGGCTCACCCGGGTCAGCCGCACCCCGTGCTCGACGCCCGTCACGTCCCACACCCGCTTGTCGAAGCCGCCGGGGCCGCCGTGCAGCGAGTTGGGCGCGTTGTTCGGCTCCAGCGCGTAGGTCACGCCGTCCAGCGGGAAGCGGGCCCGTGCGATCCGGTTGGCGTACCGGCCGACCAGGGCGCCCAGATACGGGCCCGGGTTCTCCAGATAGCCGTCCAGGCCGGCGAACCCCAGCACCACGTCCGCCGTCCGCCCGTCCCGGTCCGGGACCTCGACCGACTGCACGATCCCCCCGTACGACAGGATCCGCACCCGCGTCCCGGCGCGCTCCAGGGTCCAGCGGTGGACCTGGGTGCCGTCGGAAAGTGTGCCGAAAAGTTCGCTCATGGGGAAACTCTAAGCCAAGGGTCTAGTCCACCGGGTTCTTCGCGGTGACGGTCCGGTAGGCGATCGCGGCCAGCTTCGACTGGCCGTCGGTGCTCGGATGGAACCAGTCCCAGTGGCTCAACTGGTCCGTCCCGAAGCGGTACCGGTACACCGCCCCGCCGTCGAAACGGCACCGCCGGTCCTTGGCGCAGACCTGCGCCAGCACCGTGTTGTAGTCCTCGACCCGCTGCTGCACCCGGTCGCGGCGCAGGACCGCCGTGGCGGTCAGGTCGTCCGCGTCGCCCAGCATCGAGGGGCAGATGCCCAGCTTCCAGATCTGCTTGCCCAGCGGATTGGTGCGCCCCTCCGACCACAGCCGCTTCAGGTCCGGCACGCTCGCCACGTACACCTGCGTCTTCGGCAGCGCCTTGCGCAGGGTGCCCAGCGCCTCCTCGAACTGGGCGCGGAAGTCCGCCACCGAGGTCATCGCCCGCACCGACGAACGGCAGGCGTCGTTGGACCCCACCATCACCGTGACCAGCGCCGGCCTGCGCACCACCGCGGCCGCCACCTGGTCGGACAGGTCGGCCATCCGGGCGCCGGTCTCCGCGTAGTTCCAGCTGTGGTCGGCCGCCTTGGTCCGCCCGAGCAGCCGTACCGCCAGACTGTCCACCTGCTCGCTGGTGCCGGTCGCCCAGGACACCTCAGGGCAGTCCGAGAGCACCGTGCACGCGTCGAAGCCACGCGTGATGGAGTCCCCCACGGCCGCGATCGACGCCGGGCTGCGGTCCCACAGCTGCACGGCCCGTGAGGCGTGCGTCCGGCTGCCGTCCGGCGCCCCCGAGGCACCGTCCACAACATCGCACCCGGCCACCCCCAGTGCGGCGGTGGCGGCCACGGCGCCGACCAGGGCACGCGAACGCCGGCGTCGCTGCTTGCGCATACCCCGCTGGTCCTCTCCGTAGGCTGTTCGTCCCCTTTCATAACAACGCACGGGAGTTCCCACCCCGCCCGCTGCAACGGACCACCCCCGTACAAGCGTCCCCATGGGTGAATGGCAGGGGTTTCCTGGCTCTGGGACCGACGGTACGTCACACTCCTTGCGCCGCCGCACGGTAGCCTCGCCATCAAGCGGCCGTCGTGCCACTGCCGCCAGCCAGCCAGCAAGATGTCCCGCTCTGCCCGGAGGTTCCGGTGACGACACGTGGAGTTCTGTACGTGCACTCCGCGCCGCGCGCGCTGTGCCCGCACGTCGAGTGGGCCGTCGCCGGGGTGCTCGGCACGCGCGTCAACCTCGACTGGATCCGGCAGCCCGCGGCCCCCGGGACCTGGCGCTCCGAGTTCTCCTGGCAGGGCGAGGTCGGCACGGCCTCCAAACTGGCGTCCGCGCTGCGCGGCTGGCAACTGCTGCGTTTCGAGGTCACCGCGGAACCCTGCGCGAAGGCCGAGGGTGAGCGCTACAGCTGCACCCCCGACCTGGGCATCTTCCACGCGGTCACCGGCATCCACGGCGACATCCTGATCCCGGAGGACCGCCTGAGAGCGGCCATGACCCGCTCACAGCGCGGCGAGACGGCCCTGGAGGCCGAGATCGCCAAGCTCCTCGGCAAGCCCTGGGACGACGAACTGGAACCCTTCCGCTACGCAGGCGAAGGCGCCCCGGTCCGCTGGCTCCACCAGGTGGTCTGAGCGCCGTAGCCGTCCGCGGCGCCGTCGTGGCCGGTCGCGCAGTTCCCCGCGCCCCTAAAAGACCAGGGGTGAGCGCCCCTTTAGGGGCGCGGGGAACTGCGCGACAAGCCCCCACCCACCCGTCAGCCGACAACGAAACGCACTGTGGCCCGGACTCTTCGTCAGAGTCCGGGCCACAAACCTTCCGACGGCGTTTCTCAGATCGTCCTGAACGCCAGTACCACGTTGTGCCCGCCGAAGCCGAACGAGTCGTTCAGTACGGCGATCCGCCCCTCGGGCAGCTGCCGGGCCTCGCCCCGCACCACGTCCGCGTTGACCTCGGGGTCGAGCTCGTCCAGGTTGATGGTCGGCGGAGCCGTCCGGTTCACCAGCGCCAGGATCGACGCGACGGTCTCGATACCGCCCGCGCCACCCAGCAGGTGACCGGTCATCGACTTGGTCGCGGAGATGGCCATGTGGTCGACGTCGTCGCCGAACACCTTCCGCAGCGCCTTGATCTCGGCGACGTCACCCTGGGGCGTCGACGTCGCGTGCGCGTTGACGTGCACGATCTCGGCCGGCTTCAGGTCCGTGTTGTCCAGCAGGTTCTGCAGCGCGTGCGCGATCCCGTTGCCCGACGGCTCCGGCTGCGTGATGTGGTGCGCGTCCGCCGAGATGCCCTGCCCGATGGCCTCGACGTAGATCCGCGCCCCGCGCGCCTTCGCGTGCTCCTCGGACTCCAGGACGACGACACCCGCGCCCTCGCCGAGCACGAAGCCGTCCCGGCCGGAGTCGTAGGGACGCGACGCGCCCTGCGGGTCGTCGTTGTTCTTGGACATCGCCATCATGTTGCCGAACGCGACGATGGGCAGCGGGTGGATGGCGGCCTCGGTGCCACCGGCCACGACCACGTCCGCACGCCCGGTGCGGATCATCTCGATGGCGTACCCGATGGCCTCGGCGCCGGAGGCGCAGGCCGACACGGGGGTGTGCACGCCGGCGCGGGCACCCAGCTCGATACCGACGTTGGCGGCCGGCGAGTTGGGCATCAGCATCGGCACGGTGTGCGGGGAGACCCGGCGAACGCCCTTCTCCTTGAGTACGTCGTACTGGTCGAGGAGGGTCGTCACACCGCCGATGCCGGAGGCGATGACCGCGCCGACCCGGTCGGGGTTGGCGGACTGGTCCTCACCGGCCTTGGCGGTGAAACCGGCGTCCTTCCAGGCCTGCTGAGCGGCGATCAGCGCGAACTGCGCGGACCGGTCCAGCTTGCGGGCCTGCGGACGCGGCAGGATCTCGCTCGGTTCGACGGCGATCTGTGCCGCGATACGGACGGGCAGCTCGGCCGCCCAGTCCTGCTCCAGAAGGCTGACGCCGGACTTGCCGGCGACCAGGGCCTCCCAGAACGAAGCTACGTCGCCACCCAGCGGTGTGGTTGCGCCGATACCGGTGACGACCACGGTGCGATTGGTCGGGCTCACGGGAATTCTTTCTCCAACGGATGCGGGATTCGACGGCGCCACCGCCGGGTGGCGGGGCCTAGCGGCCGGGGACCCCGGCGGGACTCAGGGCTGGTGCCTGAGTCCCTGACGGGGTGCTCAGTCCTGGTGCTTGAGGATGTAGGCGGTCGCGTCGCCGACGGTCTTGAGGTTCTTGACGTCCTCGTCCGGGATCTTGACGTCGAAGCGCTCTTCGGCGGCGACGACGACCTCGACCATGGACAGCGAGTCGACGTCCAGGTCGTCGGTGAAGGACTTGTCCAGCTGGACGTCCTCAACCGGGATGCCGGCGATCTCGTTCACGATCTCGGCGAGACCTTCGACGATCTCTTCCTGAGTGGCGGCCATGTCAGGCGCTCCTTCTTAGATGTTCCAGACGGTTGCTGCGGTGTTGCAGTCGGCGTACCCGTACCGGATGCATGATCCGGCACGGAGTGCCTAGGGGAGGGTAACGACAGTGGCGGCGTAGACGAGACCCGCCCCGAACCCGATGACGAGCGCGGTGTCACCGCTCTTCGCCTCGCCGGTCGCCAGGAGCCGCTCCATCGCGAGCGGGATCGAGGCGGCCGAGGTGTTGCCGGTGGTGCGGATGTCACGGGCGACCGTGACGTGCTCCGGCAGCTTGAGAGTCTTCACCATCGAGTCGATGATCCGCACATTGGCCTGGTGCGGGATGAAGACGTCAAGGTCGTCCGCGCTGATTCCGGCCGCGTCCAGTGCCTGCTGCGCGACCTTCGCCATCTCGAACACGGCCCAGCGGAACACCGCCTGGCCCTCCTGCGTGATCGCAGGAAACTTGATGTTGCCCTGGCTGTCGACGGGCAGCCCGGACCGGTCACCGAAGTGGAACCGGTCCCAGGGGACGGTCTGCTTGATGGTCTCCGACTTGTCACCCTCGGAACCCCACACCGTGGGGCCGATCGCCGGCTCCTGGGAGGGGCCGACGACGACCGCGCCCGCGCCGTCGCCGAACAGGAAGGCGGTGGCCCGGTCTTCGAGGTCCGTGAGGTCGCTGAGCCGCTCCACACCGATCACCAGGACGTACTCGGCGGAACCTTCCACCACCATGCCCTTGGCGAGCGTCAGGCCGTAGCCGAAGCCCGCGCAGCCGGCCGAGATGTCGAAGGCGGCGGCCTTGTCGGTGCCCAGCTTGTCGGCGATCTCGGTGGCGACGGCCGGGGTCTGGCTGAAGTGCGAGACGGTGGAGACGACCACGGCGCCGACCTGCTCGGCGGAGATGCCCGCGTCCGCGATCGCCTTGCCGGCGGCCTCGATCGACATCGCGGCGACGGTCTCCTCGGGGCCCGCCCAGTGCCGGGTCTCGATGCCGGAACGCGAGCGGATCCACTCGTCGGACGAGTCGATCGTCTCGAGGATCACCTCGTTCGGCACCACACGGGTCGGGCGGTAGCCGCCCACGCCGAGGATGCGCGCGTACGGGGCACCCTTGCTGGGCTTGATCTTCGACATCGCTGTGCGCTCCTAAATCAGCTGTGCTCGGCGATGAGCTCGCGGGCCGCGTCGAGGTCGTCGGGGGTCTTCAGGGCCAGCGTCTTCACGCCGGGCAGGGCGCGCTTCGCGAGGCCGGTCAGGGTGCCGCCGGGGCACACCTCGAGGAGGGCGGTGACGCCGAGCTCCTTGAAGGTCTCCATGCACAGGTCCCAGCGGACCGGGTTGGCGACCTGGCCGACCAGCCGGTCCACGATCTCGGTACCGGACGCGACGGCCTGCCCGTCCTTGTTGGAGACGTAGGTGAACTTCGGGTCGAGGGGCGCGAACTCCCTCGCCGCCTCGGCGAGCCGGTCGACCGCGGGGCCCATGTGGTGCGTGTGGAAGGCACCGGCGACCTTGAGGGCGACGACCTTGCGGACGCCCTCGGGCTTGTCCTCGGCGAGCGCGGCGAGCTGCTCCAGCGTGCCCGCGGCGACGATCTGACCGGCACCGTTGATGTTCGCCGGGGTCAGACCGAGCTTCTCCAGGTGCGCGACGGAGACCTCCGGGTCGCCGCCGAGCAGCGCCGACATGCCGGTCCGGGTGACCGCGGCGGCCTCGGCCATCGCGAGCCCGCGCTTGCGTACGAGGGTCAGCGCGGCGGTGTCGTCCAGGACGCCCGCGAAGGCGGCGGCGGTGATCTCACCGACGCTGTGACCGGCCACGGCGCCGGGGGCGACGGTCGCGATGTCACCGAGTGCCGCGCCGGACAGGATCCCGGCGGCGACGAGCAGGGGCTGGGCGATCGCGGTGTCCCGGATCTCGTCCGCGTCGGCGTTCGTGCCGTAGTGCACGAGATCGAGACCGATGGCGTCCGACCAGGCACGCAGACGGTCCTCGACACCGGGGAGGTCGAGCCAGGGGGTCAGGAAGCCGGGCGTCTGAGCGCCCTGGCCGGGAGCGACGAGTACGAGCACTCTCACACTCTCTCTTGTGGACGGCCACGGCCGCCCGTGGGGACAGGGACGAAGAACACGAGGGGGTTTTGTGGACCCCCGACAAAACGCTATGCCTGGGGATCTCCATCGACCAGACGTCCCAGGATCAGCGCGATCCGCAGCGTGAAGGCGGATCGTACATCGGACGGTGACCATCCGGTGACGTCAGTCACACGTCGGAGCCGGTAGCGCACGGTGTTCGGGTGGACGAAGAGCATCCGGGCGGCGCCCTCCAGGCTGCTCGCCTGTTCCAGATAGACGCTCAGCGTTTCCAGCAGCGCCGAGCCCGCTTCTTCCAGCGGTCTGTAGATCTCCTCCACCAGCTGCTCACGCGCACTGGGATCGCCCGCGATGGCGCGCTCCGGCAGCAGATCGTCCGCCAGCACCGGCCGCGGCGCGTCCTGCCAGGCAGAACACGCCTTGAGCCCGGCGGCGGCGGCCTGCGCGGACCGCGTGGCGGCCAGCAGATCGGGTACGACGGGCCCCGCGACGACCGGCCCGGCGGCGAACGGGCCGATCAGTGACTTCGCCACGGCCAGCGGGTTGTCGCTGCCGCCGGCGATGACGACGAGCCGGTCCCCGAGCACCCCGGTCAGCACCTGGAGCTTGGCGTGCCGGGAGGCCCGCCGGATGGCCTCGACGGTCAGCTCGCTGTCCCCGTCGGGCGCGGTGCCGAGGACGACGCACACGTGGTCCGGCGAGTTCCAGCCGAGCGCGGCGGCCCGGCTCACCGCGCCCTCGTCCGCCTCGCCGCTCAGCACGGCGTTCACGACCAGCGACTCGAGACGTGCGTCCCAGGCACCCCGTGCCTCCGCGGCCTGGGCGTACACCTGGGCGGTCGCGAAGGCGATCTCCCGCGCGTACACGAGCAGCGCCTCGCGCAGCACGCTCTCGTCGCCCGGGGCCGCCACCTCGTCGATGGCGCTCTCCATGACCTCGATGGTGGTCCGCACCATCTCCACGGTCTGCCGCAGCGTGATCGCCCGGGTCAGCTCGCGGGGCGCGGTCCCGAACACGTCCGTCGAGATGGCCTGCGGCGCGTCGGGGCGCCGGAACCACTCGGTGAAGGCCGCGATGCCGGCCTGGGCGACGAGCCCGATCCAGGAGCGGTTCTCCGGGGGCATGGCCCGGTACCACGGCAGGGTGTCGTCCATGCGTGCGATGGCCTGGGCGGCGAGACTGCCGGACGACTTCTCCAGCCGCTTCAGGGTCGCGGAGTGCGGGTGGACGACATGAGCCGAGGGGTCGGACTTGCGCGTTACGGGTTCGGGCACGGGGACAAGACTGCCTTATCCGGACGGGCGAGTGCGCCGCCGGGTGCCGACTGCGGTCTACGGTGGTGCCGTGATGGACGTCAGGCGCGCGGCGCAGCGCTACCGGGGCGGCGACCCGGCGACCGGGATCGAGTCCCGCCACGCCTTCTCCTTCGGCCCCCACTACGATCCCGACAACCTGCGCTTCGGGGCGGTCATCGCCTGCAACGAGGAGCACCTGGCGCCCGGCGCCGGCTTCGACGAGCATCCGCACAGCCACACCGAGATCGTGACGTGGGTGGTCGAGGGCGAGCTGACCCACCGCGACTCCGCGGGCAACGAGACGGTGGTCCGCCACGGCGACGTGCAGCGCCTCAGCTCCGCCGGGGGCGTGCGGCACGTGGAGCGCAACGACGGGGGCGGGCCGCTGACGTTCGTCCAGATGTGGCTGGCGCCGGTGCGGCCGGGCGGCGAGCCGTCGTACGAGATCGTCCGGGGCATCGCGGACTCGACGCCCTACGCGGTCCCGGCGGCCGGGGCGATGCTGCACGTCCGCAGGCTCGGGGCGGGGGAGCGGACGGCGGTACCGGACGGCGCGTACGTGTACGTGCACGTGGTGCGGGGCGAAGTACGGTTGGGGGAAGAGCCGTTGGGCCCCGGGGACGCGGCACGGATCACCGCCGCCCAGGCCCTGGAGGCCGAGGGCCTGACGCCGGTTGAGCTGCTGATGTGGGAGATGGCGGGGTAGCCGGGGTCGCTGTCCGGCTGCGGCCCGGTGGGGGCTGGTCGCGCAGTTCCTCCCCCAGCCTCCGGCCGGGGGGACCCCCAGCGCCCCTGACGGGGCGCTTCTCAGCCGTGTGACTCTGCGAGGACCGCGTCCGTGAACGTCGGCCATGCCTCGATCGCCCAGGGGCCGAAGGGGCGGTCCGTCAGGGCCACGCACGAAAGGCCCGCGTCGGGGTCGACCCACAGGAACGTGCCCGACTGGCCGAAGTGGCCGAAGGTGCGGGGTGAGGACGAACCGCCCGTCCAGTGCGGTGACTTGGAGTCGCGGATCTCGAAACCCAGGCCCCAGTCGTTCGGGTTCTGGTGGCCGTACCCCGGAAGCACGCCCTTCGTGCCCGGGTACTGGACGGTCAGCGTCGCCTCCGCGACCGTCCGCGGGTCCAGCAGCCTCGGGGCCTGGAGTTCCGCGGCGAAGCGCAGCAGGTCCGCCACCGACGAGACCCCGTCCTTCGCCGGCGAGCCCTCCAGCGTCGTCGACGTCATGCCGAGCGGCTCCAGCACCGCCTGCCGCAGGTACTCCGCGAACGGGATCTCCGTCGCCTTGGCGACATGGTCCCCGAGGACCTCGAACCCGGCGTTGGAGTACAGCCGCCGCTCCCCGGGCGGCGCCGTCACCCGGTGTTCGTCGAAGGCCAGCCCCGAGGTGTGCGCGAGCAGGTGCCGTACCGTCGCGCCCTCGGGCCCCGCAGGCTCGTCCAGCTCGACCGCCCCCTCCTCGTACGCGACGAGCACCGCGTACGCGGCCAGCGGCTTGGTGACGGAGGCCAGCGGGAAGCGGTGACCGGCCGGCCCGTGGACGCCCAGGACCGTCCCGTCGGCGCGTACGGCACCCGCCGCGGCGGTGGGAACCGGCCAGTTCTCGATCAGCGCGAGGCTCTGCAACGACATGCCTACGACCCTAAGCGGCTCAGAGCGGCAGGATCATCGTGGGGTCCGGCTTGTGGACGAAGCCGAGCGCGGCGTAGAGCGGTTCGGCCTCGGCGGACGCGGTAAGCATGACCTGCCCCGCGCCCCGCTCCCGGAACCAGGCCAGCAGCTCCTCCATGCACGCGCGCGCGTACCCGCGGCGACGCGCGTCCGGGTCGGTGGCCACGCTGAAGACGTACCCGGCCCGCCCGTGCGGACTGCTCGCCTTGCCGATCCGGTAGTCGACCGTCCCGGCGACCAGCGCCGCCAGCGCCCCCGGCCGGTCGGGGTGGTCCACGACGAACGCGGCGAAGTCACCGTCGGCCTCGCCCAGCCGCGCCGCGAGCCCCGGCAGCGCCTCGGCGTGCCATCCGGTCGAGGCGTCCCCGCCGGGCAGCGCGTCGATCATGATCTGGCGCAGGCGCAGTACTTCCGGCGCGTCCGACGGGGTGGCACGGCGTACGAGACTCATGTGCACGAACGCTAGCCACCGGGTTCCGGCCGCGTCGCGGTATTTCTTACCGGGTCCCGCTTGCTTCGAGTGCACTCCAAGGTCATAGCGTTGGGTCATGACGGTGATGCAGACCACGACCGCGACCCCCACCGAGCAGTCCGACCGCGAGCCCGCCGACATCTGTTCCGCCCCGCCCCGTCGGCACCCGCGTCCCGAGGGCCAGGACCGCTACACGATCAGCGAGGTCGTCGCCTTCACCGGCCTGACCGCCCACACCCTGCGCTGGTACGAGCGGATCGGCCTGATGTCCCACATCGACCGCTCCCACACCGGACAGCGCCGCTACACCAACCGCGACCTGGACTGGCTGGACTTCGTCACCAAGCTCCGCCTGACCGGCATGCCGGTGGCGGACATGGTGCGCTACGCGGAACTGGTGAGAGAGGGCGAGACGACCTACCAGGAGCGCCGCGAACTCCTGGAGCAGACGAGAAGGGACGTCCTCTCCCGGATCGCCGAACTCCACGACACCCTGTCGGTGCTGGACAAGAAGATCAGCTTCTATGAGAAGGGCGGCAACTGAAGCGCCCCGTCAGGGGCGCGGGGAACTGCGCGAGCAACCCACCACGACCCGCACCCGAAGGAACTGCTATAGCTCCGCCAACAACTCCGCCTTCTTCGCGGAGAACTCCTCGTCCGTGACCAGCCCCGCCTGATGCAGTTCCCCCAGGTGCCGGATCCGCTCGGCGATGTCGGCGGGGTCACGGCGCCCCGCCGCCGCCGGCACCGCGGCCGCGCCCCTCGCCCGTACCGCCTCCAGCACCGCCGCCGCGAACGGCAACGACTCGTGCACCGGCCCGTACCCCAGCCCGAACACCACGGTCGCGGGATCCTGGTCCGCCGGCACCGCCGCCCCCGTGAGGTCCCGCCGCAGCAGTCGTAGATGCCCCTCGAAGATCTCCGGTGAGCGCCACTCCACACCGCCCAGGTCGGCCACCGCGAAGCGCTGGTCGCCGGCCTTCCACTTGGCCGTCGACGCCCCCGTCCACGACCACCGGAAGTGCACGGCCTTGCCGTCGAAGCTCGCCTTCCCGTCGTACGCCTTGAACTGCCGGGGCGCCTCCGGGGCGGGCACCAGAAACCTTTCGGCCGGCCCGGAGGCGGTGAGCAGCGGGCGCAGTTCCTCGGCGTAGTGCTCGGCGAGAGTCTCCCGCTCGGCCGGCAGGACCAGCCGGTACGGATCGCTGCCGTCCTTGAGCTGGCCGGCCGCCGCCTCCATCAACGGATCCGCGCCGGGACGCGGTTCGGCCCGCAGTACGACCGTGCCCCGCTTGCCCGGGGTGAGGGTCACGCCCGCCAGCGCGGCCAGCGGCACCCGCCGTTCGCCCAGGGTCTGGAACAGCTTGGGTGTGCGGATCCCGCGTTCGTAACGGATGCGCACGGAGTCGGACTCGAACTCCCAGGCGGCATGAAATCCGGCCAGTACGTCACCCATGCGGCTCATCGTATGCGGCACGTGCTTCTCAGTCCCATCCCCGCGCGCACCGCACTTCCTGCTGTTTCTACGCGCGTTCGGCCGTCGACGTGCCGGGCAGACCCGCCCGGCACCCGTCATCGTGCTGGGCGCAGCTGACCGCGCCGTACGCGCCGACCCCGATGTCCGCGAGGTTGCGCAGGCTGTCCGTGCCGGGCTCGAAGTAGCCGGCGTGCCCCTGGGCGTCGCGGGCCGACAGCACCCGCGCCCCGAAGGAGCCGGAGACCGGGTCGGCGCCGTGGCCGAGCCCGCCGAGCTCCAGATAGGGGACGTCCTGGATCCAGTCGGTGGCGTCCCGCATCGCCCACACCTGGGCCGACGTGCCCAGGTGCGAGGCCTTCTCGACCCGCATCCCGGGGCTCGCGGCCACCGCTATGTCCGTCACCCGCCCCGGCATGCCGTGCGCGGCCACCCCGCAGACCACCGAGCCGTAGCTGTGGCAGAACATCGACACCGGTGCCGTGCCGGGCAGGGCGCGCAGCAGTGCGTTCAGGCGTACGGCACCCCGCTCCGCGGCCGCGCCTGTCGCCGCGCCCACGCCGAGCCCGTCGGGTGCGGTGTAGTCGGCCCAGGCGATCACCGCCGTACGGGTCGAAGGGCTCGCCGTGTGCTCCTCCCGGTACAGCGCCTTGGCCATGCCGACCGGCGCGGTGTACTGGCGGTTCGTCTTCTGGAAGGTGAGCAGGTCGGTGTCGACGCCGGGGACGACGACGGAGATCCGCCGGGCCCGGGTGAGGTCGCCGATCACCTCGGCGACCCGGCCGTCGCCGTCCGGGTCGAAGGCCAGGATCTGCCGGCCCTTGGTGAGCAGCGCCTCGTAGCGGTGCATCCGGCGGCCCGCGTCCTGTTGCCCCGCCGCGCTGAGCCGTGGGTCGTGCATGCGTTTCTTCTCGACCTTGCGTTGCTGGTCGAGCGCGATGTCGTTGGCGCGGTACCGCAGTTCGGCCGGGGCACCGTTCATGTTGCCGACGGCCAGCGGGTAGTGGTGGACGAGCCGGTCGCGTTCCTGTGCGGTGAGCGACGCGAAGAAGCGGGTGAGCCGCGCGGGTGACGCCTCCGGGTCCGGCAGCCGCAGGCCGCGGACGCTGCCGTGCTCCCACTTGTCGAGGGAGGTCTGCAGCGCGGTGATCTCGCGGTGGGCGCGCAGAGCTGTCCAGCCGGTGGTCGCGAGCATCACGAACACCACGGCGAGGGCGAGCAGCGCGCGCCAGACGTTGAGTGGCGGGGAGGTGTCGAAGGAAGTCACTGGGAGGACACACTAGGAGAACGAAGGGGTCTCGCGGTAACTGAGTGACGGTTATCACGTTTTGGCAAACGTGAGGCCGATCTCAGCTCTCCCGCCAGTCCCCGAGGAGGGCCGGTCCCACCTGGTCGAGGTAGGCCACGGTGAGGTCGCGGATCGCCGCCACGCCGAAGTCGTCGCCCACCGACCAGTGCCGCTCGGTCACCCGGATCACGGCGCCGAACAGCGCCACCAGGAGCCGGGGCCGGGGGTCGGTGTCCGGGTCGACTCCCTCCCGTTCCGCGACGATCCGGGCGATCTCCTCCTCCGTCTCCGACTGCCGGCCCAGATGGGCGGCGTGCAGGACCGGGGTCGCCTCGATCACCTTGTAGGCACGCATGTGCAGTTCGAGCGGGACGTACCGCTCGATGGCCTGCTCGATCGAGTCGAAGCTGTCCAGGACCGCCGCGCGCAGCGCCTCCAGCGGCGCCTCCTCGGGCGGCCGCCGGCGCAGTGCCTCCACGTAGTACGCCTCGGTGAGCCGGGGCAGGAAGAAGGCCGCTTCCTCCTTGCCGGCGAAGTAGCGGAAGAAGGTGCGCTGCGACACGTCGACGGACTCGGCGATCTCGTCGACGGTGGTGCGCTCGTAGCCCTGGGCCACGAACAGTTCGAGCGCGGACCGCAACAGCGCGTCCCGGGTGCGCTGCTTCTTGCGTTCGCGCAACGTTTCCATGCCTGACAGTTACTGACTAGTGAATTTGTTTGTCAAATGTCAGAGGCTGACACTAGCCTCGCCCGCATGACTAGTCAGACCACGCTCGACACGGCGGGGTCGGGGGACAAGGCAGCGGCGGCGCCGTCGCAGCGGCCGCCGGCCTCCGGCCTGCGCGGCCACCCCTGGTTCACCCTGATAACCGTCGCCGTCGGGGTCATGATGGTGGCCCTCGACGGCACCATCGTGGCCATCGCCAACCCGGCGATCCAGAAGGACCTCGGTGCCACCTTCGCCCAGGTGCAGTGGATCACCAACGGCTACTTCCTCGCCCTCGCGGTCTCGCTGATCACCGCGGGCAAGCTCGGCGACCGCTTCGGCCACCGGCAGACCTTCCTGATCGGTGTCGTCGGCTTCGCCGCCGCCTCCGGCGCCATCGGCCTGTCCGACAGCATCGGCCTCGTCGTCACCTTCCGGGTCTTCCAGGGCCTGTTCGGCGCACTGCTGATGCCGGCCGCCCTCGGCCTGCTGCGGGCCACCTTCCCCGCCGAGAAGCTCAACATGGCGATCGGCATCTGGGGCATGGTCATCGGCGCCTCCACCGCGGGCGGCCCGATCCTCGGCGGCGTGCTGGTGCAGCACGTCAGCTGGCAGTCGGTGTTCTTCATCAACGTGCCGGTCGGTCTGATCGCCCTCGTGCTCGGCGTGGTCATGCTGCTCGACCACCGTGCGGAGAACGCCCCGCGCTCCTTCGACCTGCTCGGCATCGGCCTGCTCTCCGGCGCGATGTTCTGCCTGGTCTGGGCCCTCATCAAGGCGCCGACCTGGGGCTGGGGCGACGGCAAGACGTGGACGTTCATCGTCGTGTCCGTGCTCGGCTTCGCCCTCTTCTCCTTCTGGGAGACAAAGGTCAGGGAGCCGCTGATCCCGCTCGGCCTGTTCCGCTCCGTGCCGTTGTCGGCCGGTGTGGTCCTGATGGTCCTCATGGCCATCGCCTTCATGGGCGGCCTGTTCTTCGTGACCTTCTACCTCCAGAACGTGCACGGGATGGACCCGGTCGACGCCGGCCTCCACCTGCTGCCGCTCACCGGCATGATGATCGTCGGCTCGCCGCTGGCCGGCGCCGCGATCACCAAGCTCGGCCCGCGGATCCCGCTGGCCGGCGGCATGGCGGCCACCGCGATCGCCATGTACGGCATGTCCACGCTGAAGGCGGACACCGGCAGCGGGATCATGGCCGTCTGGTTCGCCCTGCTCGGTCTCGGCCTCGCGCCGGTCATGGTCGGCGCCACCGAGGTCATCGTCGGCAACGCCCCGATGGAACTCTCCGGTGTGGCCGGCGGTCTCCAGCAGGCCGCGATGCAGATCGGCGGCAGCCTCGGTACGGCCGTACTCGGCGCGGTGATGGCCTCCAAGGTCGACAGCGACCTGCCGGGCAACTGGGCCGACGCGGGCCTGCCCAGGCTGACCCCGGCGCAGCTGGCCCAGGCTTCCGAGGCGGTGCAGGTCGGGGTCGCGCCGGTCGCCAAGGGCACACCCGAGGCGATCGCCGCGAAGATCACCGGTGTCGCCCACGACACGTTCATCTCCGGCATGAGTCTCGCCTCGCTCGTCGCCGCGGGCGTGGCCGCGGTCGCGATCCTGGTCGCGCTGCTCACGAAGCGGGGCGAGAACGCGGACAGTGGCGCGGGCGTCGGCCACATCTGACTCCGGTTCAGGGGTCTTTCACCTATCAGGGTGACTCCGCTAAAGATTCCTCGCGTTCGGCACGCGCCGCAGGTCACAGTGGGTCAAGTCCTCCGCAGGGCATGGGAGGAGGCCCGGGCCGCGGCGCGCTGCCGGAGGGGGGCAGCGCGCGGGCAGGTCTGCGGACGCGGAACAGGGGTACCCGGTCATCACACCCGAACAGTCCATGGAGACGAGGGAGTTGATGATGGCGAGCTTCGGGCAACGAACGCGTGGGTACCCCCGTTCACGTGGCCGAGCAGGCGCACGGGACGGGCTGGACCGCGGCACGCTGGGCATCATCGGCACGATCTGCGCAGTCGCCGGTTTCTTCACGCTGGGAATCATCCTGGGCCCGGCCGCGCTGGTGTGCGGCTGGCTCTCCATGGGCCGGGCGTGGAACCCGAAGAGCTCGATACCGGCGCTGGTCGCGGTGGTGCTGGGCGCGATCGACACCGTGCTGGCACTGCTGTGGCTGGGCGGCGTGTCGCCGATGTAGCGTGCGGGCCGGCGGGGACCGGCCGCGCAGTTCCTCCCCAGCCTTCGGCCGGGGGTATCCCCAGAGCCCCCTTACGGGGCACGTCCTAGCTGTGGGCAGTCGTGCCGCTGGGACGATGGGGGTCCCCCCGCTCGAGCGGAGCGGAGGGTGGGGGAGGGTGGGCGCAGCTGCACCCCGCCAGCGCCGGTGAGCGCGACGCCGTCGCCTCGGCCCCCACTCCGTCCCGCAGAGCGACCACCTCTGTCCGCAGCGCCCGTACCTCCTCGGTCAGCGCGGCGATCGCCTCCGTCTGCCGTCGTTCCTCGTCGTCGTCCTTCTCGAAGCGCGCGATGAACCAGGTGGCGATGTTCGCGGTCACCACACCGAGCAGGGCGATCCCGGACAGCATCAGTCCGACCGCGATCATCCGGCCCAGCCCGGTCGTCGGGGCGTGGTCGCCGTATCCCACCGTCGTCATCGTGGTGAACGACCACCACAGGGCGTCACCCAGCGTCCGGATGTTCCCGTCGGGAGAATCGCGTTCGACCGACAGGACGGCCAGCGACCCGAACATGAGCAGGCCGATGACCGCGCCGACGACGTACGTCGTCAGCCGGATCTGCGAGGCCATCCGGGCCCGCCGCCCCACCAGCGTGAGCGTCGCGACGAGCCGCAGCAGCCGCAGCGGCTGGAGCAGCGGCAGCACCACCGCGCACAGGTCTATCCAGTGCGTCCGCACGAACTCCCGGCGCCGGGGCGTCAGCGTCAGCCGTACGAGGTAGTCGGTGGCGAAGGACCCCCACACCACCCACTCCGCCACCGTGCACGCGGACGTCAGGACGTGACCGGCGGAACTGTCCACGATCGGCAGCGCGTACGCGACCGCGAAGACCACCGCCAGCGCCAGCAACGGCCGCTGGGTCACCTGCTCCCAACGAGCCTGCGCGGACTGTCGTTCCATGGGGGCATCGTAGGCATCATCCGCGCCCTGAAAGAGGCCCGGACAACTCCGCGCCCGACCCCGACCAGCACCCCGAAGGGGACGCGAGCAACCCCGCGCCCGGCCCCGACCGGCGCCCCGAAGGGGGCGCGGGGAACTGCGCGACCAGCCCCCACCGGCCCGCAGCCGCCCGTGGCCCGCCCCGGCCGAGGGCTGGGGGAGGCAACTCCGCGACCGGCCCCGACCAGCGCCCCGAAGGGGGCGCGGGGAACTGCGCGACCAGCCCCCACCGGCCCGCAGTCGCCCACCAGCCCCCACCGGCCCGCAGTTGCCCACCGGCCTCCTCGCGGAGCGCTACGCGTCGCCGCCCGCCACGCCCGGGTGCGCCGCCGACACGTCCAGCAGCTGGTACCGGTCGATGGCCTGCTTGAGCACGGACCGGTCCACCTTGCCCGCACGGGCCAGTTCGGTCAGCACCGCGACCACGATCGACTGGGCGTCGATGTGGAAGAAGCGGCGCGCCGCGCCCCGCGTGTCGGCGAACCCGAACCCGTCGGCGCCCAGCGACTGGAACGTGCCCGGCACCCACCGCGCGATCTGGTCCGGAACCGATCGCATCCAGTCGGACACGGCCACGAACGGACCTTCGGCGCCGCTCAGCTTCTGCGTCACCCAAGGCGTCCGCTGCTCCTCCTCCGGGTGCAGCAGGTTGTGCTGCTCGCAGGCCACGGCCTCGCGCCGCAGCTCGTTCCAGGAGGTGGCGGACCAGACGTCGGCCTTCACGTTCCAGTCGGCGGCGAGGATCCGCTGCGCCTCGACCGCCCACGGGACCGCCACGCCGGACGCCATGATCTGCGCGGGGATCGAGCCCTCCGCGCCGGCGCTGATCCGGTGGACGCCCTTGAGGATGCCCTCGACGTCCACGTCGGCCGGCTCGGCCGGGTGCTGGATCGGCTCGTTGTAGACGGTCAGGTAGTAGAAGACGTCCTCGCCGTGCGGGTGCTCGGCGTCGCCGCCGTACATCCGGCGCAGGCCGTCCTGGACGATGTGCGCGATCTCGTAGCCGTAGGCCGGGTCGTAGGCGACACAGGCCGGGTTCGTGGAGGCCAGCAGCTGCGAGTGGCCGTCCGCGTGCTGGAGCCCCTCACCGGTCAGGGTCGTACGGCCCGCGGTCGCGCCCAGGACGAAACCGCGCGACAGCTGGTCGGCCATCTGCCAGAACTGGTCGCCGGTGCGCTGGAAACCGAACATCGAGTAGAAGACGTACACCGGGATGAGCGGCTGGCCATGGGTGGCGTACGCCGAGCCCGCCGCGATCAGGGAAGCCGTGCAGCCCGCCTCCGAGATGCCGTCGTGCAGCATCTGGCCGGTCGGGGACTCCTTGTAGGCGAGCAGCAGATCGCGGTCCACGGCCTCGTACTGCTGGCCGAGCGGGTTGTAGATCTTCGCGCTCGGGAAGAAGGAGTCCATGCCGAACGTGCGGTACTCGTCCGGCGCGATCAGTACGAAGCGGCGGCCGAGCTCCTTGTCCCGCATGAGGTCCTTGAGGAGCCGGACGAAGGCCATGGTGGTCGCGATGGACTGCTGGCCGGTGCCCTTCTTCACAGTCGCGTACGTCTTGTCGTCCGGGAGGGCGAGGGGCTTGGAGCGTACGACGCGGGTCGGGACGTAGCCGCCGAGCCCCTTGCGCCGGTCGTGCATGTACTGGATCTCCTCCGAGTTCCGGCCCGGGTGGTAGTACGGCGGCAGACCGGACTCCAGCTCCTTGTCGGAGATCGGCAGGTGCAGGCGGTCCCGGAAGCCCTTCAGGTCGGCGACCGTCAGCTTCTTCATCTGGTGCGTGGCGTTGCGGCCCTCGAAGTTCGGGCCGAGCGTCCAGCCCTTGATCGTCTTGGCCAGGATGACCGTCGGCTGGCCCCGGTGCTCGGTGGCCGCCTTGAACGCCGCGTAGATCTTGCGGTGGTCGTGGCCGCCGCGGCCCAGGTGCAGGATCTGGTCGTCGGTCATGTTGGCGACCATCGCGCGCAGCCGCTGGTCGTCGCCGAAGAAGTGCTCGCGGATGTAGGAACCGGACTCGGTGGCGTAGGTCTGGAACTGGCCGTCGGGCGTCGTGTTCATCTTGTTGACCAGCACGCCGTCGCGGTCCTGGGCGAGCAGCGGGTCCCAGGTGCGGTCCCAGACCAGCTTGATCACGTTCCAGCCGGCGCCCCGGAAGACCGACTCCAGCTCCTGGATGATCTTGCCGTTGCCGCGCACCGGGCCGTCGAGCCGCTGGAGGTTGCAGTTGACGACGAAGGTCAGGTTGTCCAGGCCCTCGCGGGCGGCGATGGACAGCTGGCCGAGCGACTCCGGCTCGTCCATCTCGCCGTCACCGAGGAACGCCCACACGTGCGACTTCGAGGTGTCGGCGATCCCGCGCGCGTGCATGTAGCGGTTCATCCGCGCCTGGTAGATCGCGCCGATCGGACCGAGGCCCATCGACACCGTGGGGAACTCCCAGAAGTCCGGCATCGACCGCGGGTGCGGGTAGCTGGAGAGGCCGTCCGGGTACTTCGACTTCTCCTGGCGGAAGCCGTCCAGCTGGGCCTCGCTGAGCCGGTCGAGCAGGAACGCGCGCGCGTAGATGCCGGGGGAGGCGTGGCCCTGGAAGAAGACCTGGTCGCCGCCGAGGCCGTCGTCCTTGCCGCGGAAGAAGTGGTTGAAACCGACGTCGTAGAGGGACGCGGAGGAGGCGAAGGTGGCGATGTGGCCGCCCACGCCGATCCCGGGCCGCTGAGCGCGCGAGACCATCACGGCGGCGTTCCAGCGGGTCGCGTTGAGGACCTTGCGCTCGATCTCCTCGTTGCCCGGGAAGAACGGCTCGGCCCGGGTCGGGATCGTGTTGACGTAGTCCGTGCTGCGCATCTCGGGCACGGCCACCCGCCGCTCGCGCGCCCGCTCGATCAGGCGGAGCATCAGATAGCGGGCCCGCTCCCGGCCGCGCTCGTCCACGGCGGCGTCGAGCGAGTCGAGCCACTCCTGGGTTTCCTCGGGATCGAAGTCAGGAACCTGACTCGGAAGGCCGCCAATGATGATCGGGTTGCGATCGGATCCGGAAGCCACGCTGTTCCTTACCTGTCAGAGGGGCACTGATTCCCTGATTGACTGCTCTGGCTGTGCTGCCTGTCCTGCCTGTCCTACCTGTGTTTTTCCGGCGTTCTGCCCACGCCGCTGTCCATCGTCCACCCCGGGGCAGCACACGTCATCTCTACCGCGAGGTAACTCGGGACCGGCCAAAACGCAACGATACGCCCGGGGTGTGACGCGCTTGGCAAACTCGTTCGACCGTCGTGCGTGAGGATGATTCCGAAAGGTATATTGCGGGCAAAAGGCAGTGGTGTGTGTCACGGTCATCCGCGATACGGTGCCGGGAGTTGCGGCGACACGGCCGGGATCGTCACCGTTTCGGCGGTCTGAACGGCCGGGTACTTGCGCGATCCGTCCCGCCCGTGTGGACTACGGCCAATGCTTCGCGCACGCGCGTGGCTGAGTTCATCACCAAGACATGATCAGGAGGCAACCCGTGAGCGCGACCGCGGACCACGCGGAGGAGCGGACGAACCCTGCCGTCAGGCTGGGGTTCCAGCCAGACCAGGTGGTCCAGGAGATCGGCTTCGACGACGACGTCGACCAGGAGCTCCGCGAGTCCATCGAAGAGACCATCGGCAACGAGCTGATGGACGAGGACTACGACGACGTGGCCGACGCCGTGGTGCTCTGGTTCCGTGAGGATGACGGCGACCTGACGGACGCGCTGGTCGATGCCCTCGGCTTCCTCGAGGAAGGTGGCTCGATCCTGCTGCTGACGCCGAAGACCGGCCGCGACGGCTACGTCGAGCCGAGCGACATCGGCGAGGCGGTCACGACCGCCGGCCTGTCGCAGACCAAGAGCGTCAGCGTGGGCAAGGACTGGAACGGAAGCCGGCTGAACACGCCGAAGGCCGCCGCCAAGAAGCGCTGAGCCCCGCCGACGGAGGGACCGGACTCCCGGCCCCTCGCTGAGCCCCGCCGACGGAGGGACCGGACTCCCGGTCCCTCCGTCGGCCTGCCGTGGCCGGCCGGTCGCCCGGCCTGCCGTGATCGCCTCGTGAGGGCCGCCGCATAGGGTGTTCGCACCCGAACAGACCCTGACGAAGGGACGCAGAGCGATGGCGATCCAGGTCGGCGACAAGGCGCCCGACTTCGAGCTCAAGGACAACCACGGCCGGACCGTGAAGCTGTCCGACCTCCGCGGCGAGAAGAACGTCGTGCTGCTCTTCTACCCGTTCGCCTTCACGGGGGTGTGCACCGGCGAACTGTGCGAGCTGCGTGACAACCTGCCGAGGTTCGAGGACCGCGACACCCAGCTGCTGGCCGTCTCCAACGACTCCATCCACACCCTGCGCGTCTTCGCCGAGCAGGAGGGGCTGGAGTACCCGCTGCTCAGCGACTTCTGGCCGCACGGCGAGACCTCGCGCGCCTACGGCGTCTTCGACGAGGGCAAGGGCTGCGCCGTCCGCGGCACCTTCGTCATCGACAAGGAGGGCGTCGTGCGCTGGACCGTGGTCAACGGACTGCCGGACGCCCGCGACCTCAACGAGTACGTGACGGCGCTCGACGCCCTGTAGGCCCCTACGGCCGCCGCCCCTCGCCCCCTAGGGGGCGGCCAGGCCGACACCCGGGAATTCTTCCGGGTCCAGGGCCTGCGGGCGGCGGGAACCCGTCACTAGGATCGAATCGTTGATCCGGTATCCGACGCACGACGGGGCACCCGCCCCTGGACACCACATGGGAGGACTCGTGGGAGTCAGCCTCAGCAAGGGCGGCAACGTATCGCTGACGAAGGAGGCCCCCGGCCTGACCGCGGTCCTCGTCGGTCTCGGCTGGGACGTGAGGACCACCACCGGCACCGACTTCGACCTGGACGCCAGCGCCCTGCTGCTGAACACGGCCGGCAAGGTCGCCAGCGACCAGAACTTCGTCTTCTTCAACAACCTCAAGAGCCCCGACGGCTCGGTCGAGCACACCGGCGACAACCTCACCGGTGAGGGCGAGGGCGACGACGAGGTGATCAAGGTCGACCTGGCCGCGGTCCCGGCCGACGTCGACAAGATCGTGTTTCCGGTGTCGATCTACGACGCCGACAACCGCCAGCAGTCCTTCGGTCAGGTCCGCAACGCGTTCATCCGCGTCGTCAACCAGGCCGGCGGCGCCGAGATCGCTCGCTACGACCTCTCCGAGGACGCCTCCACGGAGACCGCGATGGTCTTCGGCGAGCTGTACCGCAACGGCGCGGAGTGGAAGTTCCGCGCCATCGGCCAGGGCTACGCGTCGGGCCTGCGCGGCATCGCCCAGGACTTCGGCGTCAACGTCTGAGGCAGGAGAACGCCCCCGGGGCGTTCGAAAGTCCGCTCTGTCCGGCGCCGAACCGTTTACGGTCGGCGCCGGACGCGCAGGACAACCGTGAAGCACCAGTCAGGGGAGGACCAGCAATCATGGGCGTCACGCTCGCCAAGGGGGGCAATGTCTCCCTCTCCAAGGCCGCACCCAACCTCAGCAACGTCCTGATCGGACTCGGCTGGGACGCCCGCTCCACCACCGGCGCCCCCTTCGACCTGGACGCCAGCGCCCTGCTGTGCCAGGGCGGGCGGGTGCTCGGCGACGAGTGGTTCGTCTTCTACAACCAGCTCAAGAGCCCCGACGGCTCGGTGGAACACACCGGCGACAACCTCACCGGAGAGGGCGAGGGCGACGACGAATCGATTCTGGTCGACCTGACGAAGGTGCCGGCCAACTGCGACAAGATCGTCTTCCCGGTCTCGATCCACATGGCCGACGAGCGGGGCCAGACCTTCGGGCAGGTCTCCAACGCGTTCATCAGGGTGGTCAACCAGGCCGACGGCCAGGAGCTCGCCCGCTACGACCTCAGCGAGGACGCCTCCACCGAGACCGCCATGATCTTCGGCGAGCTCTACCGCTACCAGAGCGAGTGGAAGTTCCGGGCCGTGGGCCAGGGGTACGCGTCGGGTCTGCGGGGCATCGCGCTCGACTTCGGAGTGAATGTCTCGTAGGGGCCGCAGGGTCCGGATGTGGGGCCCGCTCGACCCGTACGACACCGATGCCCTCTAGACTCCGTGGTCAACAGTGAGTAAAGCCGAGTACACGATGATTGGGTAGCCAGTGCTTCTGAAAACCTTCGGCTGGTCGTTCGCGATCACCGCGCTCGGCCTGGTCGCCGCGGTCTTCTACGGGGGCTGGCAGGCCTTCGGCATCGTGGCGATCCTCGCCGTCCTCGAGATCTCCCTCTCGTTCGACAACGCGGTCGTCAACGCCGGAATCCTGAAGAAGATGAACGCCTTCTGGCAGAAGATCTTCCTCACGGTCGGCGTCCTCATCGCGGTCTTCGGCATGCGACTGGTGTTCCCCGTCGTCATCGTCGCGGTCACCGCCAAGATGGGCCCCATCGAGGCGGTCGACCTCGCGCTCAACAACAAGGACCGCTACCAGGAACTGGTCACCGACGCCCACCCGGCGATCGCCGCCTTCGGCGGGATGTTCCTGCTCATGATCTTCCTCGACTTCATCTTCGAGGACCGGGACATCCAGTGGCTGCGCTGGATCGAGCGCCCGCTGGCCAAGCTCGGCAAGGTCGACATGCTGGCGGTGTGCATCGCCCTGATCGTCCTGCTGATCACCTCCTTCACCTTCGCCACCCACGCCCACCAGCACGGCGGCGGTCACGTCGACAAGGCGCAGACGGTCCTGATCGCCGGTATCGCCGGCCTGATCACGTACATGATCGTCGGCGGGCTCTCCGGCTTCTTCGAGGATCGGCTGGAGGCCGAGGAGGAGCGCGAGCACGAGGAGGAGGAAGCGGCCGAACGCACCGGCAAGAAGAAGTCGGCGGTGCTGCTGGCCGGCCAGGCCGCGTTCTTCATGTTCCTCTACCTGGAGGTCCTGGACGCGTCGTTCTCCTTCGACGGCGTGATCGGCGCGTTCGCCATCACCAACGACATCGTGCTGATGGCCCTCGGCCTCGGTATCGGCGCGATGTACGTCCGTTCGCTCACCGTCTACCTGGTCCGCCAGGGCACCCTGGACGACTACGTCTACCTGGAGCACGGCGCCCACTACGCGATCGGCGCGCTGGCGGTCATCCTGATGGTCACCATCCAGTACGAGATCAACGAGGTCATCACCGGTCTCGTCGGTGTCGTCCTGATCGCCTGGTCGTTCTGGTCCTCGGTGCGGCGCAACCAGCGCCTGGCGGAAGCCGAGGGAAAAGCGGGGTCGGACGAGAAGGCTGAGGTCTCGTCCGGCGTCTGACCGGCGGCCGGGCGGCGGCCCGGCCCGAAAGGGAGGGTGTGACGCCCTCCCGGACGAGGAACGCTCTGTGGGGGCGGCCGACGCGGTCGGCCGCCCCGCGGTGTCGGCAGGAGTCTCTGGGGGCGGGAATGGGTTTCTTCGACGGACTGCTGGGCGGCAGGGCGGCCGAGTTCGACTCGGGCAGCGCGGCGTCCAACTCCATCGAGCTCACCAGGCGGCACCAGCAGGTGTCCCTCACGAAGCAGGGCGCGGCCACCGGCAACCTGCGGGTCAACCTCACCTGGCGGATGCGCACGTCCGACTTCGACGGCGAGCAGCGGGAGAGTCTGTTCCGGCACCCCTTCAAGGCGCTCAAGCCGCCGGAGGTGATGGGCCACGGGCAGAGCATGGTCAACGTCGACCTCGACCTCGGCGCGCTGTACGAGCTGGCCGACGGGAGCAAGGGGGTCGTCCAGCCCCTGGGCGGCCTGCTCGGCGACGTGAACGCGCCGCCGTACGTCAAGCTCAGCGGCGACGACCGGTTCGGCTCGGCGTCCGGCGAGACGATGTACGTCAACCTGGACCACCGGGACGACATCAAGCGGCTGCTGGTGTTCGTCTACATCTACGACCAGACGCCGGCCTTCGACCGCACCCACGCCATCGTCACGCTGTACCCGAGCAACGGGCCGCGGATCGAGATAGGCCTGGACGAACGGCATCCGCAGGCGCGGTCCTGTGCGGTGGTGATGATCGAGAACGTGAAGGGCGAGCTGATCGTCCGCCGTGAGGTGAAGTTCGTGTACGGGTTCCAGGGGGAGCTGGACCGGCTGTACGGGTGGGGGTTGCAGTGGGGGCGGGGGTACAAGGCGAAGGCGGAGCGGTAGCCCGCCCACGGGGACCCAGCGCCCCTGGAGGCGTCCGGCCCGGTCCTAGCGTCCGATGAACTGGGGGCCCTGGGGTGGCAGCCGGAAGTCCGTGTTCGGGACCGTGGGGACCGGGATCGGGGCCGGCGGCGGGTAGCCGTAGCCGGACTGGGGCTGCTGCTGGGTGTACGGGGGCTGCTGCGGGTAGCCGTAGGTCGGCTGGGCCGGCGAGACCGGCTGGGGGTAGCCGTAGGCCGGCTGGACGGGGACCGCGGTGGGCTGCTCCGGGGGCAGCGGCTGGGACGCGGACGGCTCCTCCATCGGCTCGGACTCGTCCACCGAGATGCCGAAGTCCGTGGCCAGGCCCTTGAGGCCGTTGCTGTAGCCCTCGCCGAGCGCCCGGAACTTCCAGCCCTCACCCCTGCGGTACAGCTCGCCGCAGATCAGGGCCGTCTCCGCGCCGGTCTCCGGCTTGATGTCGAAATGCGCCAGCGCCTCGGCGTCCGGGGCGCCCGCGTCGTACAGCAGGATGCGCAGGGCGGGTACGTGTTCGAAGGGGATGCCGTCCGCCGATGCGACCAGGAGGATTCGGCCGACACTGGGCTCGACACCGGGCAGCTCTGTCTGGATCGTGTCGGTGAGGCCCTCGGCGACCCGTTTCTTGCCGAGCCGCCAGACCTTCCCGGAGGGGTGCCGGGGCTGGTTGTAGAAGACGAAGTCCTCGTCGGAGCGCACACGTCCGTCGGGGCCGAGGAGCAGCGCCGAAGCGTCGACGTCCGGTACTCCCTGCCCGGGCGTCCAGCGCAGCACGGCCCGGACCGTGGCGGCTTCCACCGGGACGTTCGACCCCTTCAGCATCGCGTGCGTCATGCGGTCATCCTGCCCTCTCGGTCCTGGTCACGACAACGTGGGGTGCCTTGTGGCCGACACAGGCGGGTTACCTGAAATTCATGCCCGTCGGGAACCCGCGACATGACTTTGTACGTACTATTACCGGCCACCCTTTACCCAATTCACAGGCCCGGCTCAACGCCACGGGGGAGTTCCATGCGTCATTTCGGGCACATCGCCCCTGAGGTGCGACAGCGTCTCTTCCACCAGGAGCCGTGCGTGTTCACCGCGGACTCCCCTGCCCGGGTGCTCTCCGCGGCCCTGGGTGCCACGCTGTACAGCCCGGCGACCCGGCCGCGGCTCGCCGACGACATCGTCAAGCAGGCGGCCCTCGGCGTGGTCTCCATGGTGCTGTGCCTGGAGGACTCCATCGGCGACGAGGACGTGCCGGCGGGCGAGGAGAACCTCGTCCGGCAGTTCGCCGACCTGGCCGCGCGGGAGCGGGCGGGGGTGGAGCTGCCGCTGCTCTTCATCCGGGTGCGCGACGCCGAGCAGATCCCCGACCTGGTACGACGCCTGGGCGGGAGCGTGTCGCTGCTGTCCGGGTTCGTGTTCCCGAAGTTCACCGAGGAACGCGGCATCCCCTTCCTGCAGGCCCTGGAGGGCGCCGAGGCGCGCAGCGGGCGCCGGCTGTTCGGGATGCCCGTGCTGGAGACGCCCGAGCTGATGTACCGGGAGACCCGGGTGGACGCCCTGGAGGGCATCGCCCGCGCGGTCGACAAGTACCGCGACAAGGTGCTCGCGCTGCGCCTCGGCGTCACCGACTTCTGCTCCTCGTACGGGCTGCGCAGGGCGCCCGACATGACCGCCTACGACGTGCAGATCATCGCCTCCGTCATCGCCGACGTGGTGAACATGCTGGGCCGGGCCGACGGCACCGGCTTCACGGTGACCGGGCCGGTGTGGGAGTACTTCCGGGTCCCGGAGCGCATGTTCAAGCCGATGCTGCGCTCCAGCCCCTTCCTGGCGGAGCAGGCCGTGGAACTGCGCGACCGGCTCATCGAGCACGCCATGGACGGTCTGCTGAGGGAGATCTCCCTCGACCAGGCCAACGGGCTGCTCGGCAAGACGTGCATCCACCCGTCCCATGTCATCCCCGTGCACGCGCTGTCCGTGGTCAGTCACGAGGAGTTCTCCGACGCGCAGGACATCCTGCGGCCGGAACGCGGCGGCGGGGGTGTACTTCGCTCGGCCTACACGAACAAGATGAATGAGGTGAAGCCGCACCGGGCCTGGGCCGAGCGGACGATGCTCCGCGCCGAGGTGTTCGGTGTCGCCAACGAGGACGTCGGCTTCGTGGAGCTGCTCGCCGCCGGGATACCCGGGTGACGGGCGCTAGGGGACGACACAGGGAACGCATGAACATCGCAGCGAACAACGGGGTCTGGTCCGGCAGCTGGGTCGCGGAGCGGCTCGGCGTCGAACTCGTGGGCGACGACGGCATCCGGGCCCTGCTGGGCCTGGCCCTGCGACGCAACCCGAAGCGGGCCCACCTGCTGGTCTCCAACGTCCTCGGCAAGCACGTCCCGCAGTCGCCGTCCGTCGTCTACGGCCACGGCTTCACTCTGGGCCGCCGGGTGCGTGACCTTCTCGGCGACGAGGAGGCGGCGCGGTCTGTGGTGCTGGGCTACGCGGAGACGGCCACGGGGCTCGGGCACTCGGTGGCCGACGGGATCGGTCTCGCCCCCTACCTGCACTCCACACGCCGGCCGGTCGAGGGGGTGGCGCGCGCGGGCGGCTTCGAGGAGTCCCACTCGCACGCCACCTCGCACCTGCTGCTGCCGGCGGACCCGGCCCTGCTGTCCGGCGACGGTCCGCTGGTCCTGGTCGACGACGAGTTCTCCACGGGCAACACGGTCCTGAACACGATCCGCGACCTCCACGCCCGCTATCCGCGGAAACGTTACGTCGTGGTGGCTCTGGTCGATATGCGCTCGACGGCGGACGCGGGCCGGCTGGCGGCGTTCGCCGGTGAGATCGGCGCCAGGGTGGACCTGGTGGCCGCGGCCTCCGGCACCGTGAAGCTGCCCGAGGGCGTCCTGGAGAAGGGGCAGGAGCTGGTGGCGCGGTACGAAGAGGGTGCCGCGACAGGTGGTCGGCCGTCCGCGGCGCCGTCGTGGCCGTCCGCGCAGTTCCCCGCGCCCCTGACCGACGCCGCCCCTGAGGCCGAAGAGGGTGCCGCGACGGGTGGTCGGCCGTCCGCGGCGCCGTCGTGGCCGTTCGCGCAGTTCCCCGCGCCCCTGACCGACGCCGCCCCTGAAGCCGACTTCAAGCGCACCCACCCAGGGGCGCGGGGAACTGCGCGACAAGCCCCCACCCACCCGCACGCGACCGACGACCG
>NZ_JAKQYH010000077.1:0-111941 GCF_022343545.1 Streptomyces arenae | reverse complement strand
CCCCCACCCCCCACCAACACCACCCTCGCCTCCTGACGTAAGCGGGCGATTCCCCGGAGTCCATATCGTGCTGATGCGCCTCGTCGGCCCTCCGGTTGCCGTCGACGCGTATCGAGCTCCGCGAGTCGGCTCTGTGTGGGGAAATGCTGAACGTGCCTGAGAACCAAGCGGTGGGAACGTGTGACGTGCCGGACGTTCCGGTCTCTGTCGTCCTGCGGGCGAGCGACGCGATCCTGGAACACGCGACCGGCGCCTACCTGCGGTCGAGCTCCCGGGTGCGGGTCCTCTCCGCGCAGGAGCTGGCGGACGCCGACGTATCCGTGCTGCTGCTCGACACCGTCGACGACAACTGGATCAGGGTCATGCGGCAGGACGCCGCCCGGACTTCGGGCACGCCCGTCCCCGTGGTGCTGATCGCCGACCGGATCACCGAGCGACAGCTGTCGCTGGCCGTGGAGTACGGCCTGACCAGCTTCCTCTACCGGGGTGACATCGACCTCGACCGGCTGGTCGACGCCGTCGTGGCGGCGGGCGCCGGGCGCTGCCGGCTGCCGGACGACCTGGTGGCCCATCTGATCGCCGAACTGGGCGCCCAGCAACGCCGGCAGACCCTCACCGACCTCGCCCGCAGGGACGGCCTGCTGGTCCGGGAGATCGAGGTGCTGCGCATGCTCTCCGAAGGCATGAACACCGTCGAGATAGCCGACAAGATGAGCTATTCGGAACGCACCATCAAGGGCATCATCCACGAGGCCGTCAAGAGGCTCCGGGTCAGGAACAGGACCCAGGCCGTGGCGTACGCGATCCGCACGGGCATCCTCTGAACTCCTAGGGTGCGAGCGAGCGTTCCCGTACCCGTGCCAGATGCTCCTCGAAGACCTCCCGTGCCTGCGGGGTCAGGGTGCGCAGCGCCACCAGTGCCGTGATCACCACGTCGCACAGCTCGCCCTGCACGTCCTCCCAGGAGTGGGTGACGCCCTTGCGGGGGTTCTGGCCGGTCACGCCGATCACCGCCTGGGCGACCTCGCCGACCTCCTCGGTGAGCTTGAGCATGCGCAGTACGAGGCCGGTCTCCCCGTCGTGCCTCCGGTCGGCGTCCAGCCAGGTCCAGAGGTCCTCGACCGAGGTCCACAGGTCCGGCGCTTCGGCAGGCGGTGCGGTCCGCTGTTCCGTCATGCGGGAGAGTCTGCCGGAGGCACCGGCGGGGCACTGGCGGAGGGCCCGCCCCGCGTCCCGTGCTCACCCCTCGAACAGCGGCTTCCCCTCCTTCGCTCACCCCTCGAACAGCGGCTCCTGTTCCCCCTCCTTCGTCCGCCGTACCCGCTTGTTCCGGGCGCCGATCACCACGGCCGTCACCGCCGCGGTCACGCCCAGCGCCGCCGGGACCATCCAGCCCCGGTCGAAGGCATGGCCGAACGCGTGGTCCAGGGAGAGCCGGCCGGGGCCCGTGACGGCCAGGCCCGCCGCCGTCAGCCCCAGGGAGGCCGCGTACTCGTAGCCGCCCTCCTGGGCGAAGAAGCCGTTCGGCATGTGCAGCGCGGCGGCACCCGCCATCGCCCCGGCCGCCGCGGCACCCGCCGCCGGGGTCGCCAGGCCCAGCGCCAGCAGGGTGCCGCCGCCCGCCTCGGCCAGCCCCGCGGCCATCGCGCTCTGCTTCCCGGGCGCGTACCCGACCGACTCCATGAACTGCCCGGTGCCCTCGATCCCGCCCCCGCCGAACCAGCCGAGCAGTTTCTGCGCGCCGTGCGCGGCGAGCACCCCGCCGGTCCCCAGCCGGAGCAGCAGCAGCCCCACGTCACGTCGGTCGTAGCAGGTCACGGTGACTCCCATCGGCGACAACGGATCACGGGTCTCCACCCTCGCACCCGTCACACCCGAACGGCCCGCCCGCGCCGCCGTTCGGGTGGCGGGCCCCGGACCGCGGTGTGAGGCTGACGGGCATGACGATCAAGACAGCCAAGCTCAGCGACCCGGCCGTCCGGGCCTTCGTGGCCGCCGTGAACGCCAACGACCGCGAGGGCTTCAGGGAGCTGCTCACCCCGGACGCGACCATGGCGGACGACGGCGCCGACCGGGACCTCGACGAGTGGATCGACCGGGAGATCTTCTCCTCCAACGGCCACCTCGACGTCGACAACGAGTCCAACGAGGGCCGTTCGCTGCTCGCCCACTACCGCAACGACACCTGGGGCGAGATGCGCACCCGCTGGGACTTCACGGTCGAGGAGAACGGCCGGATCTCCCGCTTCGAGACCGGGCAGGCCTGACCGTCCGGTCACCGGGCCGGTGACTCCCTTGCCTTCGGGTGCACTTCAACTCCTAGCGTCCTGACCCATGGAAACCGACACCACCACCAGGACCCTGGGACGTTCCGGCATCCGCGTCAGCGCGCTCGGCTTCGGCTGCTGGGCCATCGGCGGCGAGTGGCAGGACCCCGACGGCCGGCCGCTCGGCTGGGGCAAGGTCGACGACGAGGAGTCCGTACGGGCCGTGCACCGCGCCCTCGACCTCGGCGTCACCTTCTTCGACACCGCCGACACCTACGGCGCCGGGCACAGCGAGCGCGTCCTCGGCCGCGCCCTCGGCAAGCGCCGGGACGACGTGGTCGTCGCCACCAAGTGGGGCAACGTCTTCGACGAGCAGACCCGCACCCTCACCGGCGCCGACGACTCCCCGGCGTACGTGCGCCGCGCCCTCACCGCCTCGCTGCGCCGCCTCGGCACCGACCACGTCGACCTGTACCAGCTGCACCTCTCCGACGCCGACCCGGCACGCGCCGCCGAACTCCGGGACGTCTGCGAGGAGTTGGTAGGGGAGGGGCTCATCCGGGCCTACGGCTGGAGCACCGACGACCCCGCCCGCGCGGCCGTCTTCGCCGAGGGACCCCACTGCACGGCCGTACAGCACACCCTCAACGTGCTCCAGGACGCGCCCGAACTCATCGCCCTGAGCGAGAAGCTGGAGCTCGCCGCCGTCAACCGCAGTCCGCTGGCCATGGGGTTGCTCGGCGGACGCCGGGCCGGGGCCGCCGCCGGGGACATCCGCAGCAGGCCGCCGGCCTGGCTGCCGGGCTTCGGCGACGGGGCCGGGGCCGACGCCGCGTGGGTCGAGCGGATCGAGTCCGTGCGTTCCGTGCTCACCAGCGGGGGCCGGACCCTCGCCCAGGGCGCCCTCGCCTGGATCTGGGCGCGCGGCCCGCGGACCGTCCCCATCCCCGGCTTCCGCTCCGTAGCCCAGGCCGAGGAGAACGCCGGCGCGCTCGCGAAGGGGCCGCTCACCGCCGGGCAGCTGGCCGAGATCGACCGGCTCCTCGGGCGGTGAGCGGCCCCGGGCCGCTCACGGCTGACGGTCAGTAGCCCTGGCCGCCCCCGTACTGCTGCTGCACGTACGGCTGCCCGCCGTACGCCGCCGCCTGCTGCGGCTGACCGTCCCCGGCCGCCTGCTGCGCGTACCGCCGGCCGCCGCCCTGCTCGGTGAGGGTGATCTGGCCGGCCTTGATGGTGGCCAGGCGCGGGGCGCGACGGGCGATGGAGGAGTCGTGGGTGACCATGATGAAGGTCAGCCCGTACTCGTGCCACAGCCCTTCCAGCAGGGCCATGATGTCGTCGCGGGTGCCCTCGTCGAGGTTGCCGGTCGGTTCGTCGGCGAGCAGCACCTTCGGCTTCTTCACCAGCGCGCGGGCGATCGCCACCCGCTGCTGCTGGCCGCCGGAGAGCTCGGAGGGGGCGTGCCCCAGCCGCTCGCCGAGGCCCACCGAACGCAGCGCCTCCGCGGCCCGCTCGCGGCGCTCGGCCGGCTTCACGCCGAGCGGTACGAGGGCCGTCTCCACGTTCTCCTGGGCCGTCAGCGTCGGGATGAGGTTGAACGACTGGAAGATGATGCCGATCTTCTCGGCGCGCAGCCGGGTCAGCTTGGTCTCGCTGATCCGGGCGAGGTCCTCGCCGTCCAGTTCGACACTGCCCTCGGTCGGGCGGTCGAGGCCGCCGATCATCTGGAGCAGCGTCGACTTGCCGCCGCCGGTGGGGCCCTGGATGACGAGCTGGTCGCCGTCCTCGATGGTCAGGTCGATGCCGCGCAGCGCCTCGACCGTCTCCTTGCCCCGCGTGTAGCGCTTGGTGACACCGGTGAGTCTGTACATGGGTTCTCCACAGGGTGGTAAGGCCGCAGGTGGTAAGAGGGTGGGGCGCCGCGTCCCGGGGGGAACGGAGGCGGCGCCCCGGCTCGGGGTGCTCCGGTGCTCCGGTGCTACGAGACGCTGCGCAGGGCGTCGGCCGGGCGCATCCGGGAGGCGCGCCAGCCGCCCATCGCGCCGGCGATCAGACCGCCGGTGACCGCGAGGCCGACCGCGAGGGCGATGGTGGTGAGGGAGACGGGCGCGGTCAGCGCGATCTCCAGGGTGTTCTGGGTGGACTGCTGACCGGGGCCGCCGCCGCCCGGGCCGCCGCCCATGCCGCCACCGCCGCCGGTGGAGCCCATCTGGGCGGTGAGCTTGGGGCTGATCGCGGTGACCGCGTAGGCCGCGCCGACGCCGAGGGCGATCCCGAGCGCGCCGCCCATCAGGCCGTTCACGATGGACTCGCCGACCACCTGGCGGGTCACCTTGCGGCTCGGCCAGCCGAGGGCCTTCAGGGTGCCGAACTCACGCACCCGGCGGGAGACCGCGGAGGAGGTCAGCAGGGCCGCGACCAGGAAGGCCGCCGCGAGGACCGCGATGGAGAGCCACTTGCCGACGCTGGTCGCGAGGCTGGAGGCGGTGGAGAGGGAACCGGAGACGGTGGACGCCAGGTCGGCGGAGGTGGTGACCGTCGTACCGGAGATGTTCGACTGGATCTCCTTCTTCACGGTGGAGATCTGCTTGGAGTCGGTCGCCTTCACGTAGATCGTGGTGACCTCGTTCTTCGCGTCGCCCAGCGTCTGCGCCAGCTTCAGCGGGATGAACAGGTCGGTGGTGGACTCGCTGCTGTCCGGGGTGGCGATGCCGATGACCGTGAACTTGGTGCCGGAGATCTTGAAGGTCGAGCCGACCTTGTACTTCTTCTCCTTGGCGTACGACTTGCTGACCACCGCGACCTTGGTGCCGGTCTCTGAGGAGGTGAAGGTCTTGCCCGAGGTGATCTTCATCGAGGCCAGCGGGCCGAGACCCTGGTGGGCCACGTCGACGCCGACCACCGAGTAGCTGTTGACGTTGAAGTTGGCGCCGCCGCCCTGGACCTGCGGCTGGCCGCCGCCCGAGCTGCCGCTGCCGCCGCCCGGCTGCCCCTGGCCACCGCTGTTGCTGCTGCTGCCGGTGGTGGACTTCGCCTTGCCCTGGGTGAAGGAGCCGTCGACCTTGGTGACGTTGAGGGAGAGCGCTCCGACCGCGCTCTCCACGCCCTTCTGGCCGGCGACCTTGCTGACCAGCGTGGACTTCAGGGCCTGGCCGCCCTGGGTCATCACCCGGTCCGAGCTCTGCTTGGTGCTGCTGCTCGACTTGGCGCCGAACTTGAAGCTCGGGCCGCCGGAGCTGCCCGAGGTGGGCGCCGCCTGCGCCTTGGTCACCGTCATGTCGGTGCCGAGGCCGTAGAGCGACTGAAGGACCTTGTCCTGCGCCTTGGACATACCGGCCGAGACCGAGCTGACCGTGATGACCAGCGCGATTCCGAGCGCCAGACCCAGTGCGATGACGAGGGCCGCCTTCTTTCTGCGGCCCAGCTCGCGCTTGAGATAGATGCCAAACATCCCGTTCCTCGCAGGTTCTTGGCGCCCGCTGTGGGCGCTGGCTCAAGCTAGGGAGAAACCTTTGAGTCGCACTGAGTAAAGGATGTGTCAGAGCTGAGAAAGCGGGCAGTCTTATCAAACTTTCATAAGACAGCAAATTCCTAACTCAGCCGAGGGGTCCTCCCAGGAAGCCGCTGTTCGATGCGGTGTACGGTCCCGGGATGCGCGATTCCTCTCGGCTGACCCGGCGTGCCGCCCTCGGGCTGACGGCCGCCGCCCTGCCCGTCCTTTCGGCGAGCCCCGCCTCCGCGACCACCGCGATAGGCGGCGCACGGCTGGCTCGCGGCGGCATACAGGTGAGCAGTGCCACCGGTCTCCCCAGGAAGATCACCGCTCAGGCCTGGCTGCTGGCCGACTGCGACAGCGGAGAGGTGCTCGCCTCGTACAACGCGCACCGGCGCCTGCCACCCGCGTCCACCCTGAAGATGCTGTTCGCGGACACCGTGCTCAAGAAGTTCGAGCCCAGCGGACGCTACAAGGTCAAGGACTCCGACCTCGCCGACGTCCCGTCCGGCTCCAGCCTGGTCGGCATCAAACCCGGCATCACCTACACCGTCGAGCAGCTGTGGCAGGGCGTCTTCCTGCGCTCCGGGAACGACGCCGTGCACGTCCTCTCCCACATGAACGGCGGACTCGTGAAGACCGTCGCCGAGATGCAGGCCAAGGCGGTCGACCTCCAGGCCCTCGACACCCATGTGGTCAGCCCCGACGGCTTCGACCACAAGGGGCAGCTCTCCTCCGCGTACGACCTGACGCTCTTCGCCCGGCACGGACTGAAGGACGACGACTTCCGGGGCTACTGCGGAACCCGGACCGCCGACTTCCCGGCCGGCGGCAAGAAGACCTTCCAGATCCAGAACACCGACCGCCTGCTCACCGGCGCCTGGGGCCTCGACGTCTACAAGGGCCTGTTCGGCGTCAAGAACGGCTACACCAGTCACGCCGGCAACACCTTCACCGGCGGTGCCACCCGGAACGGCCGCACCCTGCTGGTCACCGTCATGCATCCGGCCCCCGGCACCAACGCCGTGTACGAGGAGACCGCGGCCCTGCTCGACTGGGGCTTCGGGAAGGGAAGCGCGGCGCGGTCGGTGGGGGTGCTGGTCGACCCGCTGAGCGAGGGCGGGGCGAGCGCGAGCCCGTCCGCCCCGAACGGCAAGGGGGCCGCTGGGGCGGCCGGGACGGGGGCGGCCGGTTCGGGGGCGTCCGGGCCCTCGCCGTGGCGGCTCGCGGAGGGCGGGGCCGGGACGCTCGCGCTGCTGGGCGCGGGGGCATGGGCGCTGCGCCGGCGCCGCCGCACGACGGCCGCCGCCGGGCCCGCGTCGGACGCCGGGTCCACCTCGGACGCCGGGCCCGCGTCGGACGCAGGGTCCGCAGGATCCGCCGCGGACGCCGGGTCCGCCGCGGACGCGGGGCCCGGGCCGGGTGACGCGCAGGGGAGCTGACGTCTCGCGGCAGCCGCCCCACCCACCGGTGCGTACCCGCGCTGTCACGCGGGTCCACCCCCTCCCGGTCCGGTGGAACGGCTGCCGCCTCCCCCCTCGGTGTGGTCAGCGGAATACCAGAGCTTCAAGTGTGAAGTTCTGGTGGAGGAGAGTCGAGCATAGGCCTGTTACCGGCCGCGATACCTCGGAGGTTCGGATTCCGTTTGTGTAGGTTGCGCGGGCTCTGACTGAACGGCGGTTCAGCCCCGCCCCACGTACGGCATCGCCGTCGCCAGCACCGTCGCGAACTGCACGTTCGCCGCCAGGGGCAGCTCGGCCATGTGCCGCACGGTGCGTGCCACGTCGGCCACGTCCATCACCGGTTCCGGGGCTACCTCCCCGTTCGCCTGGAGCGCGCCGGTCTCCATCCGGGCCGTCATGTCGGTGGCCGCGTTGCCGATGTCGATCTGCCCGACCGCGATCCCGTACGGCCGCCCGTCCAGGGACAGCGACTTGGTGAGCCCGGTCAGCGCGTGCTTGGTCGCGGTGTAGGCGACGGAACGCGGGCGGGGGGTGTGCGCCGAGATCGACCCGTTGTTGATGATCCGGCCGCCCTGCGGCTCCTGCTCCTTCATCTGCCGGAACGCCGCCTGGGCGCAGAGGAAGGCCCCGTTGAGGTTGGTGTCCACGACGTGCCGCCAGGCGTCGTAGGGAAGGTCCTCGACGGGCACCCCGCCGGGCCCGAACGTCCCCGCGTTGTTGAACAGCAGGTCCACCCGCCCGAACCGCGCCACGGCCGTCGCGAACAGCTCGTCGACGTCCTCCGGCTTCGCCACATCCGTGCGTACGGCCACACAGGCCCCCTCGGGGACCAGCGCGGCGGTCGCCTCCAGCGTGGCGGGGCGGCGGCCGGCCAGCGCCACCGACCAGCCGGCCCGCAGCAGCTCGACGGCGACGGCCCGCCCGATCCCCGAACCGGCGCCGGTGACCACCGCGATCTTCGATTGCTTGGCATCCATGGGGTCGCACCCTATGGAGTGCGCCCGGTCAGGTCACGCCTCTCCGGGGTAGCGGACGCCGATCTGTTCGCGAAGGGTGTCCAGGGTGCGCATGACCGCCAGGGTGCCGGAGAGGGGGACGAGCGGGGACTCCTTCTCGCCGGTCCTGAGGGCGCGCATGACCTCGCGGGCCTCGTGGCGCAGGGTGGTGCGCGGGCCGTCGGCCGGGTCCATGGCGAACTCCTCCGGGTCGCGGCCGTCGCGGTGCAGCACGAACCGCTCCGGGTTGAAGAAGCCGTCCGGGATGTCGATCCGGCCGTGCGAGCCGGTGACCGAGGCGGTGGTGCCGGTGCCGCCGGCTATGGAGCAGTGCACCATGGCGAGGGCGCCGCTCTCCCAGGAGAGCAGCGCACCCGTCTGGAGGTCGACGCCCTCCTCGGAGAGCACCGCTCGCGCCGACATCCCGTCCGGTTCACCGAGCAGCAGATGCGCGAACGACACCGGGTACACGCCCAGGTCGAGCAGCGCGCCCCCGCCGAGCGCCGGGTCGCGCAGCCGGTGCGCCGGCGGGAACGGGCCCTCCAGGCCGAAGTCCGCCTGCACGGTCCGCACCTCGCCGATCGCCCCGTCCCGGACCAGCGCCGTCAGCCGCCGCACCAGCGGGTTGCAGTACGTCCACATCGCCTCCATCAGGAAGCGGTCGTGCTCCTTCGCCAGCGCGACGAGTTCCTCGGCCTCCCGCCCGTTGACCGTGAACGCCTTCTCGCACAGCACGTTCCGGCCCGCCTCCAGGCACAGGCCGGCGGCCGCCCGGTGCGCCGAGTGCGGCGTGGCCACGTACACGACGTCGACGTCCTCGTCACGGGCCAGCGACTCCCAGTCGCCGTACGCCCGCCCGATGCCGAACCGCTCCGCGAACCCCTCCGCCGCCCCGGCCGACCGCGAGGCCACCGCGACGATCTCCGCGTCCGGCAGATCCACCAGGTCCGCCGCGAACGCGGCCGCGATGCCGCCGGTCGCCAGGATCCCCCACCGCACGCTCTGCTCCGCCATCCCGGCAGCCCCACCCTCGCTCATGTGTTTCCAGGCAGTCTGTACGAGCTGAGAGCATATGCGGGGGCCGACGGGGTTCAGCAAGAGCGGACCCGTACCGCGAGACCCGTTGAGTGGGGGAGACATGCCCGAGCAGCCGGCGCCGCCGACATCCGGCGCCCAGCACACCGCCGCACCGCGCGACGGCGCCGCCGTGCCGCCCGCGGCCCGCCGCACCGGCCTCCTCCTCGTCCTGGTCCTCGGCGGGCTCACCGCGACACCCCCGCTGGCGATGGACATGTACCTCCCCGCGCTCCCGGAGGTCACCCGCTCCCTGCACGCCCCCGCCGCCACCGTCCAGCTCACCCTGACCGCCTGCCTCGCCGGCATGGCCCTCGGCCAGCTGGCCGTCGGCCCGATGAGCGACCGCTGGGGACGCCGCCGCCCGCTCCTGACCGGCCTCGCCGTCTACGTCGTCGCCACTGCCCTGTGCGCCCTCGCGCCGAACGTCGAGACCCTGGTCGCCTTCCGGCTCGCCCAGGGACTCGCGGGCGCGGCCGGCATCGTCATCGCCCGGGCCGTCGTACGCGACCTGTACGACGGCGACGCCATGGCCCGCTTCTTCTCCACCCTGATGCTGGTCTCCGGGGCCGCCCCGATCGTGGCCCCGCTGATCGGGGGGCAGATCCTGCGGGTGACGGACTGGCGGGGCGTCTTCGTGGTCCTCACCGTCGTCGGCACGGCGCTCGCCGTGCTGGTCTGGACGAGGCTCCCGGAGACCCTGCCGCCCGCCGACCGGCACACCGGGGGAGCGGCCGGTGCCGTACGTGCCATGCGGGCCCTCCTCGCCGACGTGCCCTTCACCGGCTACATGCTCACCGGTGGCTTCGCCTTCGCCGCGCTCTTCGCCTACATATCCGCGTCCCCGTTCGTGATCCAGGAGATCTACGGCGCCTCCCCGCAGACCTTCAGCCTGCTTTTCGGCGTCAACTCCGTCGGGCTGGTGATCGCCGGGCAGGTCAACGGCAAGCTGCTGGTCGGCCGGGTCAGCCTGGACAAGGTGCTCGGCGCGGGCCTGGTGGTGACCGTCCTCGCCGCCACCGCCCTGCTGCTGATGTCCGCCGGCGCCCTCGGCCCGGTCGGGCTCGCCCCCGTCGCCGCCGCCCTCTTCGTCCTGATGTCCGCGATGGGCATCACCCTCCCCAACTCCCAGTCCCTCGCCCTGCTGCGCACCCGGCACGCCGCCGGTTCCGCCTCCGCGCTGCTCGGCACCACCTCGTTCCTGGTCGGCGCGGTCGCCTCGCCGCTGGTCGGGATCGCCGGGGAGAGAACCGCCGTGCCCATGGCGATCGTCCAACTGGCGGGGGCACTGGTGGCGCTGGCCTGCTTCGTGGGAATGTGCCGTCCCTGGGACGCTCGGGCGAACACCCGTGCGGGAGCGGAGAATGGGGGCACCCCCGTTCGAGCGAAGCCGAGAGAGGGGGAAGAGCGCTGAGCGTGCCGAGACTGCGCGTCGAGACACCGGAACGGGCCGGTCTCGACCCAGCGGAACTCAGACACCTCGTCCGCGAGGTGCGTGACCTGACCACCGGGGAGCGGCCCTGGGCGGCCGGGGCCGTCGTGGTCGCCGGACGGGGACCCGTGATCGCCGTACAGCAGGCCGCGGGCTGGGCCGTGCGCTGGTCCCGCTACGACCCCGAGGCCGACGCGGGTGTCGAACTGCCGCCCGCGGCCCGGGTCCCGATGACCGTCGACACCCCCTTCGACGTGGCCTCCCTCACCAAGCTCTTCACCGCGGTCGCCGCCGTACAGCAACTGGAACGCGGCACCCTCGGCATCGACGCCCGCGTCGGCGCCTACCTCCCCGACTTCCACGCGGCCGCCGCCCACGGCACCACCGTCCGCCAGCTGCTCACCCACACCTCCGGCCTGCGTCCCGAACTCCCGCTGTACGACTGCCCCGACGACACCGCCCGCCTCGAACTGCTGCGCGCCGAGGCACCCAGCTCCCCGCCCGGCACCTACCGCTACTCCGATCTGAACATGCTGCTGCTCCAGCACGTCCTGGAGCGCATCACCGGCCGCACCCTCGACGTCCTCGTCCGCGACGGCATCACCCGCCCGCTCGGCATGACCGCCACCGACTTCGGCCCCTGCCCGGGTGCGGCGGCCACCGAGGACCAGCGGCGGCCGTGGGCCAAGGCGGACCGCGGGATGCTGCGCGGGGTCGTGCACGACGAGAACGCCTGGGCGCTGGGCGGCGTCGCCGGGCACGCGGGACTGTTCGCCACCGCTCGCGACCTGGCGGTCTTCTGCCGCGCGCTGCTCGCGGGCGGCGGCTACGGACCGGCCCGCGTCCTCGGCCCCGACTTCGTGGACCTGCTGCTGAGCCCGCCCGGACTGGGGTTCCTGGTGGACCAGCCGTGGTTCATGGGCGACCTGGCCGGACGGGGCGCGGCCGGGCACACCGGGTTCACCGGGACCAGCCTGGTGCTGGACCGGGCGACGGACAGCTTCCTCGTCCTGCTGGCCAACACCGTGCATCCGCGGCGCCGGCCCGGCGACAGCGCACCCCGGGCCGCCGCGGCGACGCGCCTCGCCAGAGCGGTCCATACAATCGCCGGGTGAACCACCCCACAGCCCAGGGCCCCGCAACGCCGACCCCCGAGACGCCGGACACCGAGACGTCGGACGCCGAGGCCGTGGGCTCCGTCGCCCCGGCCGAGCTGCTCCGTGCCGCCCTCGGCCGTGTCCTCGACGGACTCCCGCCGCGGCAGGCGGCGGGCGCGGTCGAGCGGCTGATCGCCAACTACCGCGGGGCCACCCCGACCGACGCCCCGATCCTGCGGGACCGGGCCGACGTGGTGGCCTACGCGGCGTACCGGATGCCGGCGACCTTCGAGGCGGTACGGTCCGTGCTGGCCGAGTTCGCCGACACGCTGCCGGAGGGCTGGGCGCCCGCGAGCCATGTGGACGTCGGCGGCGGTACGGGCGCCGCGACCTGGGCGGTGACCGACACCTGGGCCGGGGTACGGCCGGTGACCGTCCTCGACTGGGCCGAGCCGGCGCTGGCCCTCGGCCGGGAGCTCGCCACGGCCAACCCGGCGCTGCGGGAGGCCAGGTGGCAGCGCTCCCGGATCGGAGCGGGGCTCACCGTCGAGAGCACCGACCTGGTCACGGTGTCGTACGTCCTCAACGAACTCGACGAGACCGCCCGGGCCGCCCTCGTCACCGCCGCCGCGGCCGCCGCGCGCTCCGTGGTGATCGTCGAGGCCGGCACCCCGGCCGGGTACGCCCGGATCATCGAGGCCCGGGACCGCCTGATCGAGGCCGGCCTCCGGATCGCCGCGCCCTGTCCGCACAGCGCCGCCTGCCCGATCGTCCCCGGCACGGACTGGTGCCACTTCTCGGCCCGGGTCACCCGCTCCTCCCTGCACCGCCAGGTCAAGGGCGGGTCCCTGCCCTACGAGGACGAGAAGTTCAGCTACGTCGCCGCCACCCGCCTCCCGGCCGCCCCCGCCCCGGCCCGGGTGGTCCGCCGCCCCCAGATCCGCAAGGGGCAGGTGCTCCTCGACCTGTGCGAGGCCGAGGAACAGCTGCGCCGGACGACGGTCACCAAACGCCACGGCGACCTGTACAGGGCGGCACGTGACGCCGACTGGGGGGACCCGTGGCCGCCCGGCTGACCCGGCCCGTGGCCGCCCGGCTGACCCGGCCCGTGGCCGCCCGGCTGACCCGGCCCGTGGCCGCCCGGCTCACACCCCCCGTACCCCCCGTTCACGCCCAGATGGGACCATAAGGCATGCTGGCGGGACCACAGCGAGGCGAGGCGGTAGATGAGCGCGACGTTCGGCGGCCGGAGCGGCCGGCAGGGCAAACTCTCCCAGTGGCTGCTCGGACGGCGCTCGAAGGAGACGGCCGCCGCCGACGAACAGGGCCGTGAGACCCTGCTGCTCGCCGCCGCCGCGGCCGGCCTCCCGCTGGCCCCCGCCGCACACCCCGCGCCCGGCTACGGCTGCTCCTGCGACCGCGTCGGATGTCCCACCCCCGCCCGGCACCCGGTGTCGTTCGCATGGCAGACGCAGTCCACCACCGACCGCGCCCAGATCGAGCGCTGGGCCCGGCACCAGCCGGGGGCCAACTTCATCACCGCGACCGGCATGACCCACGACGTCCTGGACGTCCCCCTGGAAGCCGGCCGGCAGGCGCTGGAGCGGCTGCTCGCGGACGGCGTCGAGACCGGTCCGGTCGCCGAGAGCGACGACGGCCGCATGCTGTTCTTCACCCTCACCCGCGGCACCCCCGAGGACGAGGACGAGTGGTGGCCCTGCGAGCTGGACTGCCGCCCCGAGACCATGGACGAGCACCCGGGGCTGCGCTGGCACTGCCGGGGGTCGTACGTCCTCGTACCGCCCGCCCGGCTGCCCGGCGACGGCGACCGGCGGGTGCACTGGGTACGCGGCCCGGAGCACGCCCTGCCCGACCCGCTGAGCCTGCTGGAGGCCCTCACCGACGCCTGCGCCCGGCACGCGGCCGAAGAGACCGACCGGACGGCCCCCGCCTGGCCGCCGCAGCACTGAGCGCTGCGCCGTGCTGTGAACGCCGGGCCGGGTGACGCCGGCACGTCGGTCGGCCGAGGCGCCGTCGTGGCTGATCGCGCAGTCCGAACCTGACCCGCTCAGGACCCCTCTGCGGAGGTGAGGCCCTGGATGCGGCCGAGGACCGAGACCTTGCCGGTGCCCGCCGGGTCCAGGGCGACCTGGTTGGAGACGAACTCCATGGTCAGCGACTGCTTGATCTCACCCTTGGTGAGGGCCTTGACGTCCTGGTTCGGGGTCGGCACGGAGGTGCCCGCGGCGGCCGTCTGCTTGGCGTAGTAGCGGGTGGTGAAGAACACCAGCGCCCCGCCGTCGGTGGTGCGCAGCGCGAGCGGGGCGTAGTCGCCGCCGGTCAGCGCCTCGTCGAGGTACTGGGTGGCGAGGCCCGGCTTGGTCGACTTCCGCCGGTCCGAGCGCCAGCCGCTGGTGTGCGCGCCGGCCGCGAACACCTGACCGCCGCTCTTCAGGTAGGTGACGTAGTCCTGGCTCAACGAGCCGGGGGAGACGGCCAGTTCGGCGCTGTTCGCCGGCACGGCCTCGGCCCAGCCGTCCTTGTCGGTCCTGAACTTCGGCACGTCGTCGGGGGCGACGAGCGTCAGGTACGCCACCTGGAACGGTTCGGAGAGGCTGTCGCGGGTGAAGACCAGCAGCCAGCGGTCGTCGCCGCCCTTGTTGCCGTGCGCGTCGGCGACGAACCAGCGCGGCCAGCCCGCCTTCTTGGGGATGGTGTACGTGACGTCGTCGAACTCCAGCGCGGAATGACCGGAGTTGCCGCCGGGACTGTTGACGTGCCCCGCCTTCAGGCGCGCGGCGTCGATGTCGGCGAGGGCACCGGTCGTGCGGTCCGCGTCCAGGGAACTGTCGTACGCCTGGTCGGCCTTGTTGTACGCGTCCGTGAACTGCTCCAGCGCCTTCGCGGCCTCGGCGCGGGTGGTGGCGGGGAGCACCTCGCGCTCCCCGTGCACCACCACGCAGCCGCTCGCCGTCAGCGACAGGGCGGTCAGCGAGACCGCCAGGAGCGCGTTCCGGTCACGCCTGCGGAGCCGTCGAGGGCCGCGATCCCTGGTCGTCAGGTGCGTCATGAGGTGCCTTCACCTTCCCCTTCCCGGAGGCGAACCCTACCGGGGCGAAGAAGAGTACGAGCGTCGGGACCAGGTACAGCAGCCACACCGTGACCTGGAGCACGGTGGGGTCGGGCTGGAAGTTGAACACGCCCTTGAGCAGCGTCCCGTACCAGCTGTCCGGCGGGATGGTGCCGCTGATGTCGAAGGCCTGGTTCGTCAGCCCCGGGATCCAGTCGGCCTCCTGGAGGTCGTGGAAGCCGTACGCCAGCACGCCCGCCGCGACCACGACCAGCATGCCGCCGGTCCAGGTGAAGAACTTGGCGAGGTTGATCCGCAGGGCGCCGCGGTAGAACAGCCAGCCGAGCAGGACCGCGGTGGCCAGGCCCAGCGCCACGCCGATCAGCGGGCGCGGGGTGCCGTCGCTGGCCGCGTGCACGGAGGCCCACACGAACAGCGCGGTCTCCAGTCCCTCCCGGCCGACGGCGAGGAACGCGGTGGCGACCAGCGCGCCGGTGCCCATGGCGAGGGCCGCGTCCAGCTTGCCGTGCAGCTCCGACTTCAGGTGCCGGGCGGTGCGCCGCATCCAGAAGACCATCCAGGTCACCAGGCCCACCGCGACGATCGACAGCGACCCGCCGAGCGCCTCCTGCGCCTGGAACGTCAGCTCCTGGGAACCGAATTCGAGCGCGCACCCGAAGCCCATGGCGATGAGCACGGCCACGCCGATGCCGATCCAGATCGGCTTCAGGGCGTCGGTCCGGCCGGTCTTGACCAGGTAGGCGATGAGGATGCAGACGACGAGCGAGGCCTCCAGGCCCTCCCGCAGACCGATCAGGTAGTTGGAGAACACGGCTCACGCCCCCTTGGAGGACTCGGCGGACTCGCCGGATCCCGCGGACCCGGCGGTTTCGGAGAACAGCGTGCGGCCCCACCAGTCGTCCTTGTCCCGGACGCCGGGCGGCACCGCGAAGACCGCCGAACCCACGTGCTGGATGTACTCGTTGAGCGCGTCGGACGCGGACAGCTTGCGCTGGAGCGGGATGAACCCCTTGCGCACGTCACGCATGTAGGCCAGGAAGAACAGCCCGGCGTCGAGCCGTCCGAGCCCGTCGGTGCCGTCCGTGAACGAGTAGCCCCGGCGCAGGATGGTGATCCCGCCGTTGGAGTCGGGGTGCGCGAGCCGCACGTGGGCGTCGGGCTTCATCGCCTTCAGGAACGGTTCGTCGTGCTCCTTGGCCTTGCCGACCGGGGCGCCCTCGCCCTTGTCGCGCCCGAACACGTCCTCCTGCTCCTGGAGCGAGGTCCGGTCCCAGGTCTCGATGTTCATCCGGATGCGGCGGGCGACGAGGTACGAGCCGCCGGTCATCCAGGCCGGGCCGTCCCCCTCTCCGGCCCACACGAACTTCTTCAGCCGGTCGGTCTCGGTCCCCGCGATGTTGCGGGTGCCGTCCTTGAACCCCATGAGGTTGCGCGGGGTCTGGGCGTCCGGGGTCGTCGACGAGGTCTTCCCGAACCCGAGCTGGGACCAGCGGACGGCGACCTTGCCGAAGCCGATCCGGGCCAGGTTGCGGATGGCGTGCACGGCGACCTGCGGGTCGTCGGCGCAGGCCTGGACGCAGAGGTCGCCACCGGTCCGGGACCGGTCGAGGTTGTCGCCGGGGAACTTCGGCAGGTCGACGAGCGCGGCCGGCCGCTGCCCGGCGAGCCCGAACTTCTCGAAGAGGGACGGCCCGAAGCCGATCGTGAGCGTCAGCCGGGACGGCTGGAGCCCGAGCGCCTCACCGGTGTCGTCCGGCGGCGCCTCGGCGAGACCGCCGTACGCGCCCTCGCCGACCGCCTTCCCGGCGGTCATCCGGCGTGCGGCGGCGGTCCACTCCTTGAGCAGCTGTACGAACTCGGCCCGGTCGTCGGTCTTCACGTCGAACGCGGCGAAGTGCAGCCGGTCCTGGACGGGCGTGGCGATACCGGCCTGGTGGGCGCCGTGGAACTCCACCGCGCCGCCGGCCCCGGCGCCGGCCGGGTCCACGTCGTGGCCGGCGTCGGCCATCGCCACCGCGCCCCCGGCGACCGCGGCGCCGAGCGCGAGCCCGGCCCCGCCCCAGCCGATGAGCGCCCGCCGTGAGGGGCTGGTCTTCTCGGTCGTCATGTCCGGCCCCTTACTTGACGACGGCCGCGGCGAGCTTGGACAGCGGCTCCGCGAGGGCGTTGACCGCGTCGGAGAGCTCCTTGCGCTGGTCCGCGGTGACCTTGTCGTAGGACACGAAGTCGTACGACGCCTTGCCGCCGGAGCGGAACTTGTCGAGCAGCGTGTCCAGCGCGGCGAACTGCTTGTCGAGTTCGGCGGTCAGGGCCTGGTCGTTCTTCGAGGCGACCGGCTTGAGCAGTTCGTACGCCTTCTGGGCGCCCTCGACGTTGGCCTTGAAGTCGACCAGGTCGGTGTGGGAGTAGCGGTCCTCTTCGCCGGTGACCTTGCCGGTGGCGACCTCGTCGAGGAGCTCCTTGGCGCCGTTGGCCATGGAGGTCGGGGTGATCTCGGCCTTGCCGACCCGCTTCTGCCAGTCCGTCAGGTCGGCGACGAGCTGGTCCGCGAGCGCCGCCTCCGTGGCACCGGTCTTCTTGTCGGCCCAGAGGGACTTCTCGAGGCGGTGCCAGCCGGTCCACTTCTGGCCCTCTTCCAGGCCGTCGGCGCGGGTGTCGGTCTTCGGGTCGATGTCACCGAAGGACTCGGCGATCGGCTCGGTGCGCTCCCAGCCGAGGCGTGAGGGGGCGTACGCCTTCTTGGCGGCCTCCAGGTCACCGGCCTTGACCGCGTCGGCGAAGGTGCGCGCGAGCGGCACGGTGGCGTCGGCCTGCTCCTGGGCGTACTCGCGGTAGTCGGCGACGGCCTTGTCGAGGGCGGGGTTCCGCTTGGCGACGGCGCCTGAGCCGGTGACGGTCAGCTTCTGCCGTACGCCGTGGCCCTTCATGCCGGGCCGGCAGGCTATCTCGTACGACCCCGCCTTCACCTCGGCGGTCAGCGTGTACTTGGTCCCGGGCCCGATGTTCTCCTTCTCGGAGACGATCCGGTCGTCCGGGAAGAGGATCTCGACCTCGGTGGCCTTGGAGCCCTTGTTCTCGATGGCGAGCGTGACGTGTCCGGCCGGCACCGACTTGGCCGACGTCTCGCACGTGGCGTCGGCGGCGGTCACCTGGATCGCGTCGCCGCCCTTGGCGTCGCTCTTCGCCGTGCAGGCCGAGAGGGCGGTCAGAGCCGCCGCGGTGACGGCGGCGGTGACGGTGAGTCGGACGGCACGCATGCAGGCTCCAAGCGAGATGGTGTGGTGAGGCTGCCCTAACTTACCTGAGGCTTACCTCACTCATACCCATGCGGGGTGTGATTCACCAGACACAGAAAAATCACAGGCACGGCTTGATCTCGACGGCTCAAAGCCACCATCAAGGAATGGTAAAGGAAAGGTCATGGCGCGTCGGGTGCTTGAATGCCGGAGTGACTGATTACGACGTGCTGCGGGTCTTCTGCGCGGCGAACGGCGGATACGGCAACGAACTGGGCGTCGTCCGCGAGGGCTCGGTGCTGCCCGAGCGGGAGGACCGGCAGGCGCTGGCCGCGAAACTCGGCTTCAGCGAGACCGTGTTCGTGGACGACCCCGAGCGCGGGGTCGTCGACATCTACACCCCCACCCTGCGCCTGCCCTTCGCCGGGCACCCCTGCGTCGGCACGGCCTGGCTGCTGGACGTGCCCGAACTGGTCACCCCGGCCGGCGTGGTGGGCGCCCGGCTCGACGGCGAGTTCAGCTGGATCGAGGCGCTCCCGGAGTGGGCCCCGCCGCGCACCCTGCGCCAGTACGCCACGGCCACCGAGGTCGACGCGCTGCCGGTGCCGCCGCCCGGGGAGTGGATCTACGCGTGGGCCTGGGAGGACGAGTCCGCGGGCCGGGTCCGCGCCCGCGGTTTCCCCGGCCGCGACGACGGGATCGCGGAGGACGAGGCGACCGGGGCGGCGGCGCTGCTGCTCACCGACCGACTGGGCCGGGCCCTGAACATCACCCAGGGCAAGGGCTCGCAGATCCTCACCGCACCCCAGCCGTACGGCTGGGTGGAGATCGGCGGGCGGGTCTTCCTGGAGGGCTCGGAGAGGCAGCCGGGGCTCAGCTAGCGGTCGGCTTCCCGGCGCGGGCACGGCGCGCGTAGTACCAGGTCATGTTGGACGACAGGCCTGTCAGCAGCACCCAGACCACACCGATCGGCCAGCTGCCCTGGACGAAGGAGATGACGGCGGCGACGACCGCGAGGACGCAGACGGCAAGGGCGTAGAGGGCGAGGCGGGGCATAGGGGCCGCTTTCTCGTGACGGGGGGACACTGCCGGCGCCCACCAGTGTCCCCCATCCGCTCAGACGTCCGTGACGCGCAGCCCCGCGTGGGCCTTGTAGCGGCGGTTCACCGAGATCAGGTTCGCGACCAGCGACTCCACCTGGTGGGCGTTGCGCAGCCGGCCCGCGAAGACCCCCCGCATCCCGGCGATCCGCCCGGCCAGCGCCTGCACGATCTCCACGTCGGCCCGCACCTCGCCCAGCACCATCACATCGGTGTCGATCTCCTCGATCTCCGGGTCCTGGAGCAGCACGGCCGACAGGTGGTGGAACGCGGCCGTGACCCGCGAGTCCGGCAGCAGCGCCGCGGCCTGCTCGGCCGCGCTGCCCTCCGCCGGCTTGAGCGCGTAGGCGCCCTTCTTGTCGAAGCCGAGCGGGTTGACGCAGTCCACGACCAGCTTCCCGGCCAGCTCCGCGCGCAGCGACTCCAGCGTCTTGCCGTGCCCGTCCCACGGCACGGCGACGATCACGATGTCGCTGCGGCGCGCGCACTCGGCGTTGTCGGCGCCCTCGACACCGTGCCCGAGTTCGTCGGCGGCGGCCTGCGCGCGCTCCGCGGCCCGGGAGCCGATGATCACCTTCTGGCCGGCCCGGGCCAGCCGGTAGGCCAGGCCCTTGCCCTGCGGGCCGGTGCCGCCGAGCACACCCACGACCAGGCCGGAGACGTCGGGCAGGTCCCAGGGGTCCTTGGCGGGGGCGGGAGCCTGCTCGGCGGCCGGCTGCTGTGCACTGTCGGAAGAGGTCATGGGGCCGACTCTACGTCCGTGCCGGCGGCCCCACCCGGTCAGGTGAGCCGGTTCACCGGCACCCGGCGGAACGTGATCGTCGTGTACGCGCTGAAGTCACCGGTCTCGTACAGCAGTCCCACGGTCTCCGCGTCGACGCGGGTCAGGTCCGAGTAGGCCGCGGGCAGTCCGTCGACCGGGTACGCGGACCGCCAGGTGGTGCCGCCGTCGGTGGAGACGCGGATCGTCATCAGGGCGCGCGCCCCGGGGTCGGCGGGGCCCGAGTACAGCAGCAGGTCCGGGTCGCGGAGTTGGAGCACGGCGGCCTCGCAGACGGGCGCGCCGATCCCGGCCTGCGGCCGGAACGGCTTCACGAGCGTGCGCCCGCCGTCCGCCGAGTGCGCGTCGGCCCTGTTCCCCGGCGCCGGGGAATCGTTGCGCGTGTTGAAGTAGACGCGTCCGTCGGGCAGTTCGGCGGCGGTGGTCTCGTTGACGTTGACGTACCCGTCGGTGTTCTCGTCGAGGTAGCCGAGGTACCAGGTCTCCCCGCGGTCGTCGCTCAGCAGGCAGTGCCCGCTGTTGTACCTGCCCTCGGTGCCGTCGTCCGTCCCGGCCGGCGGCACGGTGTGGTTGGCGGCCACGACGACCCGCCCCGAGCGCAGCTGGAGGGCGTGCCCGGGTGTGGTGGCGTACCACCGCCAGCCGGCCTTCTTCACCGACCTGGTGATCTCCGTCGGCGCGGACCACGTCAGCCCGTCGTCGTCGCTGTGCTGCACCCACACCCGCCGCCCGTCCGCGTCGGACACCTGCCCGCGCAGGATGGCGTCCTCGGTGGCGGAGGCGGCACTGCGGACGTGCACCAGCAGGATCCGCCCGCTGTCGAGCACCACGGGCGCGGGGTTCCCGGCGAGATCGGTGCCGTTGCTCGCCGCGACCTGGAGAGCACCCCAGGTGCGCCCGCCGTCCCCGGACCTCTTCAGCACGATGTCGATGTGCCCGTGGTCGGCGGCGGAGTCGACTCTCCCCTCGCAGAAGGCGAGCACGGTGCCCGCCCGGGAGACCACCACCGCCGGGATCCGGAAACTGGCGTAGCCCTCCTGGCCCGCGCGAAAGGGAATGCTTGCTTCTGCCTCGCTCATGGCCCGCCTCCTCCCCGGGTCGGGCGAATTCGCGGTGAACTCCGCGTCACGACTGTCCGATTACGGCAGTATGCGGAGACATGGACGCCGTACGGGTCGCGTTGTTGCGTGAAGTGCTGGCCGGGACCGAGTGGTTGACCGCGACGCGCAGATTCGCGGGCGCCCTGCGCGGCTCGGTGGTCACCCACGGCGGCGGACTGCTCCTGCTCGGCACCCCGCGGTACGAGCCGTGGCATCTCGCCGCGCACCTGGTGGACGAGGCCGCGTGGTCCGGCACGCCGGAACTGGCACCCACCCTCGTACGGCACGGCGCCCGCCCCACCGACCCGGCGCACCTCGCGGTCGGCCCCGCCCGCATCGAGACGGCCCGCCGGGGCGAGACGCTGCTGGTGGTGGCGCCGGGGGACACCGAACCCCTGCTGGAGCGGGTCCACACGGCCCGCCGCGCCGGCGTGACGGTCCTGACCCTGTCCACCACCACCGACGACGCGCTGACCGCCATGGCCCACGAGACGCTCACCGTCCCCGAGGCGGCGGAACTGGACCTGGACACCGTCCAGCACCTGGTCAGCGCGGCGGCGGGGGAGAACGGCCCGTCCCCACGGGGACGCCGCCGCTTCCGGGACCGCCTCGCCCGCCTGGCGGAGACGGCGCTGGCCCCGCCGCCGACCCTGTGGTGAGACCTCGGCTGCGGGCGCGTCGTGGTCGCTCGCGCAGTTCCCCGCGCCCCTGAAGGGGCGCTGCACCGACGCGCCCCGAAGGGGCGCGGGGAACTGCGCGACCAGCCCCCACCGGCCCGCACCCGAACCAAACCCGGCCCGCACCCGAACCCCGGCCGCACTCGAACCGTGCCCGGGTGAAAACTGTTTGCCGGAGCCGAGCGCAGGGTTCAGCATGGCCCAGCGTGAGCCGTCTCCTCCCTGACCTGACCCCCTGGCATGCCTCCGCCGACTTCCGGAGGCTGTGGGTCTCCGGTCTCGTCAGCAACTTCGGCAGCTTCCTGACGTTCGTCGCGCTCCCCGTGCAGATCAAGGACCTCACCGGTTCCGCGACCGCCGTCGGCGCCATCGGCGCCGTCGAACTGCTCCCGCTCATCCTGTTCGGGCTCTACGGCGGCGCCCTCGCCGACGCCCTGGACAAGCGCCTGCTCATCCTGTGGACCGAGGCCGGACAGGGCCTGCTCAGCGCGGCCCTGCTGGTCAACGCGCTGCTGCCGCACCCGGCGGTGTGGCCGCTGTACGCCGTCGCGGCCCTCTCCTCCGCCCTGGTGTCGGTCCAGCGCCCGGCCCTCGACTCGCTGCTGCCGCGGATCGTCGCCCACGACGACCTCCCCGCCGCGGCCGCCCTGAACTCGTTCCGGTGGACCGTCGGCGGCGTCGCGGGCCCCGCCGTCGCCGGTGTGGTCGTGGCGTACGCGGGCCTCGGCTGGGCCTACGGCGCCGACCTCGTCACGTTCCTGGTCTCCGTCGCCCTGACCGTGCCCATCGCCGCGTCCCCCGCCTCCCACGAGGCCGCGAAGCCCTCCCTGCGCGCCATCGCCGAAGGCGCCCGCTACGCCTGGGGCCGCAAGGAACTCCTCGGTACCTACGCGATCGACCTCGCGGCGATGTTCCTGGCCATGCCGCTCGCCGTACTGCCCTTCCTGGCCGACGAGTTGGACGCCGACTGGTCGCTCGGCCTGATGTACGCGAGCGTCCCCGCCGGCGCCCTCCTCGTCAGTCTCGTCAGCGGCTGGACGGCACGGGTGCACCGGCACGGCCGGATGGTGGTGCTGTCCGCCGCGCTGTGGGGCCTGGCCGTCGCCGCCGCCGGAGCCATGGCGAACGTGTGGCTGGTGCTGCTCTTCCTCGTCGTCGCCGGCGGCTGCGACATGGTCAGCGGGATCTTCCGCGCTGCCATGTGGAACCAGACGATCCCCGACGAACTGCGCGGCCGCCTCGCCGGGATCGAACTGCTGTCGTACTCCGTGGGCCCCACGCTCGGCCAGGTCCGGTCCGGTGCCATGGCCGGGCGGTTCGGGGTGCGGGCGTCCGTCGGCGCGGGCGGCCTGCTGTGCGCGGGGGCGGTCGGCCTGCTGGCCCTGGGCCTGCCCGCCCTCATGTCGTACGACGCGCGGACGAACGAACACGCCCTGCGGCTGCGCGCCCAGCGCACGGACGCCGCCCCGACCCCGCTCTGACCAGCCCTCGGTGCCCTGGTCAGCTCAGCTCTCGTCCGAGTCACCGGCGGGCGCGTCGTGCCAGCGCGGATCGTTCTCCCACTGGAGGTTGCGCTCGCGTGCGATCTCCATGGCGTGCTCCGCCTCCGCCCGGGTGGCGTAGGGGCCGAACCGGTCCTTGGCGGGGCACTCGGGCCCCTCCTCGACCTTCTTGTGCTGCAGGCAGTAGTACCACTCGCCCGCCTTCGCGACGGTCCGCTTCTTGAACAAGGCCATGACCCGCTCCTTTCGCCAACCACATGTTCCCCCATGCCCGCTGGTTAGACTCGCTGGCATGTCTGGCCAGTCGCTGCTCGTACCAGGGGAGCTCTCTCCCACCCGTTCGGTACCCGGAAACATCCGCCGACCCGAGTACGTCGGCAAACCCGCGCCCACCCCGTACACCGGATCCGAGGTGCAGACCCCGGAGACCGTCGAGGCGATGCGGACCGCCGGCCGCATCGCCGCGCGGGCGATGGAGGAGGCCGCGAAGATCATCGCTCCGGGGGTGACCACCGACGAGCTGGACAAGGTCGCGCACGAGTACATGTGCGACCACGGGGCCTACCCCTCGACGCTCGGCTACCGGGGCTTCCCCAAGTCGCTGTGCACCAGCGTCAACGAGGTCATCTGCCACGGCATCCCGGACTCGACCGTGCTCCAGGACGGCGACATCGTCAACCTGGACGTGACGGCGTACATCGGCGGGGTGCACGGCGACAACAACGCGACCTACCTGGTCGGGGACGTCGACGAGGAGAGCCGGCTCCTTGTGGAGCGGACCCGGGAGTCCCTGAACCGGGCGATCAAGGCGGTCAGGCCGGGCCGGCAGATCAACATCATCGGCCGGGTCATCGAGTCGTACGCCAAGCGCTTCGGCTACGGGGTGGTCCGGGACTTCACCGGGCACGGCATCAGCTCGTCCTTCCACTCCGGGCTGATCATCCCGCACTACGACAGCCCGCACGCGACGACCGTGATGCAGCCCGGCATGACCTTCACCATCGAGCCGATGCTGACGCTCGGGACCCACGAGTACGACATGTGGGACGACGGCTGGACCGTCGTCACCAAGGACCGCAGGCGCACCGCGCAGTTCGAGCACACGCTGGTGGTGACCGACACCGGCGCGGACATCCTCACCCTGCCGTAGCGGCCCCGACACCCCGCCCCTCTGCCGGGGCGGGGTTTCTCCTGTACCCGGGTGGGATCAGCCGGCGGCCGAGCAGAACTCGTCCGTGCCCTGCCAGAAGCGGTACAGATCCTGGCCGCAGTACTGCGAGAAGTCGTCGACGCCCAGGTGACGCAGCAGCGCGTCGATCACGTCGAAGAACGCGCTGTTGATCGACGGCACCCACAGCAGCGCGAACACGAACAGCAGGCCGAACGGGGCGAACGGCTCCACCTGCCGCTTGACGTTGTACGACAGCCAGGGCTCGATCACGCCGTAGCCGTCCAGGCCCGGCACCGGCAGGAAGTTCAGGATCGCCGCGGTGACCTGGAGCAGCGCGAGGAAGGCGAGGGCGTACCGGAAGTCGCGCGGGACGCCGGACAGCGCGTCCAGCCAGAAGGGGGCGGTGCAGACCGCGGCGAACAGCACGTTGGCCAGCGGGCCGGCGGCCGAGATCAGGCTGTGCCGCCAGCGGCCGCGGATCCGGTCGCGCTCGATGAAGACCGCGCCGCCGGGCAGGCCGATCCCGCCCATGATCACGAACAGCACCGGCAGCACGATGCTCAGCAGCGCGTGCGTGTACTTCAGCGGGTTCAGGGTCAGGTAGCCCTTCGCCCCCACCGTGATGTCACCGCCGTGCAGGGCCGTGCGGGCGTGCGCGTACTCGTGCAGGCAGAGGGAGACGATCCACGCCGCCGTCACGAACAGGAACACGGCGACCCCGGGCTGCTGGGCGAACCCGGACCAGGTGGCCCACCCGGTGACCGCGGTGACGGCCAGGATCCCGACGAACACGGGACTGATCCGCCGGTCGCTGGGGCGGGTGGTGGTGGCGGTCATGGCGGGGGGCTCCCGGGGCGCGTCGGCGGTGGTGGCGTGCGGGGTCGACCGTACAGGTGACGTGAGGAGAACGTCATGGGGAGGGCCACCGGTTCCTGAAGACCGCCACGCCGTGCGCCGCGCATCCCGAAACCCACAGGCGGAGCCGGGGCGTCCGCAGGGACAATGGAGCCCGTGCGCTATCGGATCCTCGGCACCACCCAGGTACTCCGCCCCGACGGTACGGCCGTCCCCGTGGGCGGGGCGCGGCTGCGTGCCCTGCTGACCGTGCTGGCGCTGCGGGCCGGCCGCCCGGTCCCCGCCGGGCTGCTCGTCGACGAGGTCTGGGGCGACGACCCGCCCGCCGACGCGAGCGGCGCGCTCCAGGCGCTGGTCGGCCGGCTGCGGCGGGCTCTCGGCGCCGACGCGATCGACTCCACCGACGCGGGCTACCGCCTCGCCGCCGCCCCCGACGACGTCGACCTGCACCGCGTCGAACGGCTCACCGGCGACGGCCTGCGCGCCCTCGCCGACGGCGACCCCGCCAAGGCGGCGACCGTCCTCGACGACGCCCTCGCCCTCTGGTACGGCCCGGCCCTCGCCGACCTGCCCGACCGCACCGCAGAGGCGGCCCGGGCCGACGTCCGCCGGCTGGACGCCCTGCGCGCCCGCCACACCGCCGCCCTCGCCCTCGGCCAGGCCGAGCAGTCCCTCCCCGAGCTCACCGCCCTGTGCGACGCCCACCCCCTCGACGAACCGCTCCAGGCCCTGCGCCTGCGCGCCCTGGGCGCCACCGGCCGCACCGCCGAGGCACTGGCCGCCTACGACGGCGTACGCCACCTGCTCGCCGACCGCCTGGGCTCCGACCCCGGGCCCGAACTGCGCGCCCTGCACGCCGAGTTGCTGGACCCGGCACCGGCACCGCAGGCGCCCGGACCACGCCCGGGCAACCTGCGTGCCCGGCTCACCTCGTTCGTCGGCCGCGAGGCGGACATCGAGACCATCCGCGCCGACCTCGGCACCGCCCGGCTGGTCACGCTGCTCGGACCCGGCGGGGCCGGCAAGACCCGGCTGTCGCAGGAGGCCGCCGAGACCGTGCGGTACGCGGCCCGCGACGGGGTCTGGCTGGCCGAACTCGCCCCCGTCGACGATCCCGCCGCCGTACCCGAGGCCGTGCTCAGCGCGCTCGGCGCCCGCGAGACCGTGCTGTACGGCGCCGGCGCCGAGGGCATGCGGGCCGCCGCCGACCGGCACGACGACCCGGTCGAACGGCTCGTCGAGCACTGCGCCCGGCGCCGGCTGCTGATCATCCTCGACAACTGCGAGCACGTCGTCGACGCGGCGGCCGACCTCACGGCCCGGCTCCTGGAGCGCTGCCCGGACCTGACCGTCCTGGCCACCAGCCGCGAACCCCTCGGCGTCCCGGGGGAGTTGCTGCGTCCGGTGGAACCGCTGCCCGATCCGGTGGCGCTGCGGCTGTTCGCCGACCGGGGCGCCGCGGCCCGCCCCGGCTTCACGGTGCACGCCGACGAGGAGACCGCGGCGGCCTGCGCCGAGATCTGCCGCCGCCTGGACGGACTGCCCCTCGCCATCGAACTGGCCGCCGCCCGGCTGCGGATGCTCACCCCGCGCCAGATCGCCGACCGCCTCGACGACCGCTTCCGCCTGCTCACCTCCGGCAGCCGTACCGTGCTGCCCCGCCAGCAGACCCTGCGCGCGGTCGTCGACTGGTCCTGGGACCTGCTCGACGCCGCCGAACGAGACGTCCTCGGCCGGCTCTCCGTCTTCGCGGGCGGCTGCGACCTGGCCGCCGCCGAGGCCGTCTGCGGCCCCGCCGCCCTCGACGCGCTCGGCTCCCTGGTCGACAAGTCCCTGGTGGTGGCCGCCCCTTCGGCGGACGACGCCACCATGCGCTACCGGCTCCTGGAGACCGTCTCCGAGTACGCGGGCGAACGCCTCGACGAGAGCGGCGACCGGGCCGCCGCCGAACGCGCCCATCTGACGTACTACCGCGAACTGGCCCGCACCACCGACCCGTTGCTGCGCGGCCCCGGCCAACGGGCCGCGCTGGCCCGGTTCGGGCTGGAGTACGAGAACCTGCGCACCGCGCTGCGTCACGCCGTCGCCGCCCGGGACGAGCAGGAGGCGCTGTGCCTCGCGCACTCCCTGATCTGGTACTGGCAGACGCGCGACCAGCGCATCGAGACCCGCACCTGGTGCGGCGAGATCATGGCCCTCGGCCCCGACCCCTTCGCCGCGCCGGCCGCGCGGGCCGAAGCGGTGTGGCAACGGCTGACCGCGGCCCCGCCGCCGTACCGCGGGGAGATCCTCGCCGAGGCCCGGCGCGGTGTCCACCTGGCGCAGATGGCCTGCATGGACACCGAACTGGACCTCTGGCAGACCCCGGCCGCGCAGGCCAAACTACGGGCCGTCACGGAGGTCTACGCCCCCGGTCTGCCGCAGACCACCCGCGCGCCCGGCATGTTCTGGTTCTACGCCGTGATGCTGACCGGCGGCGTGGAACGGCTGCGCGAGATCGTGGACGCCGGTGTCGACGTCTGCCGGCGCACCCCCGGCTACGAGTGGGAACTCGCCGCCGCCCTCCAGATGCGGGCCAACGTGCTCGCCAACCGGGCCGTCTGGGCCGGTGACGCCACCCGCGACGCCGACGAGTCCCTGGAGATCTTCCGGCGCCTCGGCGACGACTGGGGAACCGCCGAGGCCCTCTCCGCCCGCGCCGAGTCCCGGGAGCGCAAGGGGGAGTTCACGGCCGCCGCCGCCGACTACCGGGCCGCCGTCGAGCACGCCGCACGCCTCGGTGCCCGCGCCCAGGTCAGCGTGCTCGAGGCGCGCCTCGGCAGTGTGCTGCTTGAGTCCGGCGACACCGGACAGGGCGAGCGGCTGCTGCGCGAGGTGATCGCCCGCGAGGAGGGCCTGCACAACGAGGCGATGCCCGCCGCCCGGCTCTTCCTGTCCGGCTGGCTCACGCTGGACGGCCGTACCGCCGAGGCCCGTGAGCAACTCCAGCTGCTGCGCGAGGAGTTCAAGATCGCGCACTTCGTGGTCTTCGACGCCCTGATCCTCACCCAGGAGGCCTGGGTGGACGCCCTGGACGGCCTCCACGCCGAGGCCCTGGCCAGACTCCGGCAGGCGTGCCAGTACGTCACGGACCCGCTGACCCAGGCCATCGCCCCGCATCTGCAGTCCGTCTGCCTGACCGTCGCCGCGCTCGCGCTGGCCGGTCTCGACGGCGGGGTGCGCGCCCCGGACGCGGTCCGCTGCCTGGGCGCCGCCGACGCCCTGCTGCCCCCCGGCCACGTCCCCGCCGGTATCGAGCGCACCGCCCGTGAGCGCACGGAGGCCCGGGTCCGGGCGGCGCTCGCCGACGACGGGCTCTGGGCGCCGGCGTACGCCGAGGGCGGTGGCCTCTCCCTCGCGGAGGCCACCGCCCTGATCTGAGCTTTCCCCTGGGACGTCAGCTCTTGGTGCGGAACTTGTGGATCGCGACCGGCGCCATCACCGCGGTGAGCCCGACCGACCAGGCCAGCGTCACCCACAGGCTGTGCGCCACCGGGCCGCCGAGCATTAGCCCGCGCGCGGTGTCGGCGAGCGCGGACAGCGGGTTGTAGTCGGTGAAGGACTGGAGCCAGCCCGGCATCGAGTCGGTCGGCGCGAAGATCGACGAGCCGAACTGCAGCGGCATCAGCACCAGGAAGCCCATCGCCTGCACCGACTGCGCGCTCTTCATGATCACGCCGAGGGTGAGGAACACCCACATCAGGGCCGAGCCGAACACCGCCGACAGGCCCACCGAGGCCAGCAGCCCCGACCAGTGGGTGATGTCGAAGCCCACCAGCACGGCGACGACCATCAGGACCGCGGTCGCGAACAGCATCCGCATCAGCTCCACCGCGATCTTGGCGAACAGCACCGAGCCGCGGCCGATCGGCAGGGACCGGAAGCGGTCCATCACACCGGAGTTGAAGTCCGTGTTGAACCCGGTGCCCACGCCCTGGGCCATGTTCATCCCCATCATGGCCATCAGGCCGGGGACGACGTACTGGACGTACGCCTGCTGGCCGCCGCCCAGCGACTGGCCGATGGACCCGCCGAAGACGTACACGAACAGCAGCGTGAAGATCACCGGGAACAGGATGGCGTCGAACATCGACTCCGGGTCCTGCCGGATCCACAGCAGGTTGCGGCGGACCAACGCACCGGTGTGCCGCAGATGGGCGCGCAGCGAGATGGGGCTGTCGGTCACGGGGACGGTGGTGGCGGCGGCGCTCATACGGCGACCTCCTGACGGTCGTCGGCGGGCTGGGGGTCCTGCGGGGCACTGGCGCGGTGGCCGGTGAGGGACAGGAACACCTCGTCCAGGCTGGGCAGTTCGGTGGTGATGGAGCTGATGGTGATCCCGCGCGCGGTGACGGCGCCGACCACCGCGGTCAGCTGCTCGTCGCTGAGGATCGGCACCAGCAGGGACCCGGCCTCCGCGTCCACGGTCGTACCGGCGAGCCCGGTGATGCCCAGCTCGTCGATCATCTGGGCGAGCGGCCGCACCTGGAGCGGGTCGACGGGCCGTACCCGCAGCGTCCGTCCGCCGACCTTCGCCTTCAGCTCCTCCACCCGGCCGTTCGCGATGACCTGCCCGCGGTCCACGACGGTCAGCTCGGAGGCGAGCTGCTCGGCCTCCTCCATGTACTGGGTGGTCAGCAGCACGGTCACGCCGTCGCCGACCATCGCCTTGACCTCGGCCCACACCTCGTTGCGGGTGCGCGGGTCGAGACCGGTGGTGGGCTCGTCCAGGTAGAGCACCTGGGGGCGCCCGATCATCGAGGCGGCCAGGTCGAGGCGGCGGCGCATACCGCCGGAGTAGGTGGAGGCGGGCCGGCGCGCCGCCTCGGTCAGCGAGAACCGCTCCAGCAGCTCGTCGGCCCGGGCCCGCGCGTCCTTGCGCGACAGGTCCAGGAGCCGCCCGATCAGGTACAGGTTCTCCCAGCCCGGCAGCTTCTCGTCCACCGAGGCGTACTGGCCGGTCAGGCCGATCACCCGGCGCAGCTGGCGGGGCTGGCGCAGCACGTCGTACCCGGCGACGGTGGCCTCACCGGCATCCGGCTGAAGCAGCGTGGACAGGATGCGTACGAGGGTCGTCTTGCCCGCCCCGTTGGGTCCGAGGACACCCATCACGGTGCCCTCACGGACGTCCAGATCAACTCCGTCGAGTGCCTTGGTGTCGCCGTAGTGCTTCACCAGCCCCCGTACGGACACGGCGTTGTCGTTGATTCGCGTCATGGGGAGAACCGTGCCAGGCACCACCGACAAACCACCGACAGCCCGCCGACACGGTCCGACAGCCCGCCGACACGGGTACCGTCCACGGCGTGACCACCCACCCCGCCCAGACCGTCCGCACCGGCCGGCTGGACCTGCTGCCGCTGCGCGTCGAGCACGCCGAGGAGATGGCGGCGGTGCTGTCCGACCCCGCCCTGCACACCTTCACCGGCGGCACCCCGGAGACCGCCGTGGACCTCCGCGCGCGCTACCGGCGCGTCACCGCGGGCTCTCCCGACCCGGCCGTCTCCTGGCTGAACTGGGTGATCCTGCTGCGCGCCGAGTCCTGCCTGACCGGCTACGTCCAGGCGACCGTCACCGGCCAGGTGGCCGAGATCGCCTGGGTGGTGGGCACCCCCTGGCAGGGCCGGGGCATCGCCACGGAGGCGGCCCGCGCCGTGGCCGACCGGCTGGCCCGGCCGCCGGTCCACACGCTCCTCGCCCACATCCACCCCGACCACCACGCCTCCGCAGCGGTGGCCACGGCCGCCGGCCTCCACCCCACGGACACCCGCCAGGACGGCGAGATCCGCTGGAGCCGGCCCGCACAGCCCTAGCCGCTGCCTGGCCACGAACGGCAGCCGGCCCGCCGACGGGGGAAGATCGGCGGACCGGCTGTGGTGTTTCCGCAGTGGCTCTAAAGCGCCCCGAAGGGGCGCGGGGAACTGCGCGACCAGCCACGACGCCGCCGCAGACGAACGACGACACGCATCGCGGCACCCCCCAGCGGAGCGCTAGTGCACCGAGTGCTCCTCCAGCGGGAACGTTCCGCCCACCACGTCCTCGGCGTACGCCCGCGCCGCGTCGCCCATGACCGCGCGCAGGTCCGCGTACTTCTTGACGAACTTCGGCACCCGCCCCGGCGTCAGGCCCAGCATGTCCGTCCAGACCAGGACCTGCGCGTCGGTCTCAGGCCCCGCGCCGATGCCGACCGTCGGGATGTGCAGCACCCGGGTCACCTCGGCCGCCAGCTCCGCAGGGACCAGTTCGAGGACGACCGCGAACGCGCCCGCGTCCTGGACGGACTTGGCGTCCCGCAGCAGCTGCTGGGCCGCCTCCTCACCACGGCCCTGCACCCGGTAGCCCATCGCGTTGACGGACTGCGGGGTCAGGCCGATGTGCGCCATCACCGGGATGCCGGACTCGACGAGCAGCCGGATCTGTTCGTGGGAGCGCTCACCGCCCTCCAGCTTGACCGCCCCGACACCGGCCTCCTTGACCAGCCGGGTCGCCGAGCGCAGCGCCTGCACCGGGCCCTCCTGGTAGGAGCCGAAGGGGAGGTCGCCGACGATCAGGGCGCGCTGCGTGCCGCGCACCACGGCCGCCGACAGCATCGTCATCTCGTCGAGCGTGACGGGTACCGTCGACTCGTACCCGAGGTGGCAGTTGCCCGCCGAGTCGCCGACCAGGAGGACCGGGATCCCGGCCTCGTCGAAGACCGAGGCGGTCATCGCGTCGTACGCGGTGAGCATCGGCCACTTCTCGCCGCGTTCCTTGGCGAGGGCGATGTCGCGGACCGTGATGCGGCGGGTGCCCTTGCCCCCGTACAGCGTCCTGCTGCCGTCGGAGGGGCTGTGCTGCACAGTCTGGGCAGCCGGAAGCTGCGTCATGACAACGGCTCCTTCAAGTCATCTCGAGGCACCCTGACGGTGTCCCCGGACCGCTTCCATGGTGGCACTTCGTGCCGTCCGCGGCCAGGGGACCGTCATGTGATCCATCGGTCATCGCCGTGCCCCCGGTCGGCGCGCTGCGTAAGGCCTCGGTAAAGGAATTTAGATACGAGACGGTTCCGTATTGAAATGGGTCTAGGCTCGGCGCCATGACAACTCCTGCCGACCACGCTCCTCCGGGCCCCCGGATACCCGAGGCGGTGCACCGCCGCCGCTGGGCCATCCTCGGCGTCCTCATGCTCAGCCTGCTGATCGTGGTGCTCGACAACTCGATCCTGAACGTCGCCGTCAAGACCATCTCCACCCCGGCCCCGACCGGCCTCGGCGCCACCCAGAGCCAGCTGGAGTGGGCGATCAACGCCTACACCCTGGTCTTCGCCGGACTGCTGTTCAGCGCCGGTCTCGTCGGCGACCGGGTCGGCCGCAAGAAGGTGCTGATCGGCGGCATCGTCGTGTTCGGCGTCGGGTCCGCGCTGGCCGCCGAGTCCGGCTCGCCCGGTGAGCTGATCACCTTCCGCGCGCTGATGGCCCTCGGTGCCGCCTTCGTGATGCCCGCCACCCTCGCCGTCCTGATGAACGTCTTCGAGCGTCAGGAACAGCCCAAGGCCATCGGCATCTGGGCGGGCGGCGTCGGCCTCGCCATCGCCATCGGCCCGATCACCGGCGGTGTGCTGCTCGACCACTTCTGGTGGGGCTCGGTCTTCCTCATCAACGTACCGATCGTGATCATCGCGCTCGTCCTGATGGTGTGGCTGGTGCCCGACTCGCGCGACCCGCGTCCGGGCCGGATCGACCCGGTCGGCGTGGTGCTCTCCGTGGTCGGCCTGGTGCTCCTGGTCTACGGCATCATCAAGGGCGGCGAGCTCGCCGACTTCACCGACGCCAAGGTGCTGGCGACCATCTTCGCCGGTGTCGTGGTCCTCGCCGGCTTCGTGCTCTTCGAGAAGCGCAGCGACCACCCGTCCCTGGACGTCACCTACTTCAAGAACAAGGTGTTCTCGGCCGCCATGGCCGCCATCGCGCTGGTCTTCTTCGCGCTGATGGGCGTGACCTTCTTCTCCGTCTTCTACACCCAGAGCGTGCGCGGCTACTCGCCGTTGCAGTCCGGTCTGCTGATGCTGCCGCTGGCCGCCGCGCAGATGATCTTCGCGCCGCGGGCCCGGCTGGTCGTCGAGCGGTTCGGCAACAAGGCCACCACCGGAGGCGGTCTGGTGCTGCTCGCGGGCACCCTGGCGGCGTTCGCCGCGTTCGAGGCCGACACCCCGATCTGGCTCCTTGAGGTCGTCTTCTTCCTGATGGGTCTCGGCATGGCGCACGTCATGACGCCGACCTCGGTCGTCATCATGCAGGCGCTGCCCCGTGAGAAGGCCGGCTCCGCCTCCGCGCTCAGCAACACCTTCCGCCAGGTCGGCGGCGCCCTCGGCATCGCCGTGCTCGGCTCGGTGCTCTCCACGTCCTACCGCAACGGGATCGAGGGCAAGCTCGGCGCGCTGCCGCCCGGGCTGCGCGACACCGCCGGCGAGTCCATCGAGGCCACCCTCGGGGTCGCCGGCAAGCTCGGGGCGCAGGGCAAGGCCCTGGTCACGCCCGCCAACGACGCCTTCCTGCACGCCATGCACCTCACCGCCCTGTGCGGCGCGGGCGTCGCGCTGATCGGTGCCGTGGTCGCGGTCCTCTTCCTGCCGGGCAGGCCGCCGGCCGGTCAGCAGGGCGACCGGGAGCAGGAGTTGGTCGTGGCGGCGGAGTGAACGACCAGGAGTCGGTCGTCGCGGCGGAGTGAACGACCGGGGGGCGGCGGGGCGGGAACCACGGGGGGAGGCGTCGGCTGCGGGAGAATTCCCGCAGCCAGTGAGAGGACGGTACGACGTGACACTTGCCGACAGCGGTCCCCGGTCCGAGGGCCCGGCCAGGGGGCGCCCCCGCAGCGAGGCGGTGGAAAGCGCCATCCTGGAAGGGGTGATGAAGCTCCTGGAGGACGGCGTGCCGCTCGCCGAGCTGTCCATCGAGCGGATCGCGCGGACCGCCGGCGTCGGCAAGGCCACCATCTACCGCCGCTGGAACGGCAAGGAGGAGCTCTTCGTCGACGTGATGCGCGCCGCCGAGCCCCCCGACCCCGAACTCCCCGGCACCTCCATGCGCGACGACCTGATCGTCCTGCTGGAGGCGCTGCGCCGGCGCGGCCTGAAGAACCGTTCATCGGCGATCATGCACAACGTCCACGCCCAGATGAAGAGCAGCCCCCGGATCTGGAACGCCTACCACACCAACGTGGTGAACCCCCGGCGTGAACTGGGTATGGAAGTGCTGCGCCGCGGCCAGCGCAACGGCGAACTCCGCGCCGACGTCGACCTCGAACTGGCCAACGACATGTTCACCGGCCCGATGCTGCTCCGGGCCGTCCTGCGCCCGGACTCGGAACTCCCCGAGGGGCTCGCCGAACAGATCGTCGACGAGGTGCTGGCCGGGCTACGGCCCGTCAGCTCCCCGGAGCCGTAGCGGGAGTGTGCGCGTTCTGTCACAGCCCGCGCCGGCCCGGCGATAACCGGAACCCCTCCCGACGGCTTGTTCGTCCTCGTCTTCCGTACGGCCGTCATGTGACGGCGGGAACGAGGCCGATCATCCCCTAGGGTCGTATCCGGGGGACGACGGTGTGCACGGCAGGTTGTGAGGCAGGCGGTATGGCGCAGCAGGCGTACATGACGGAGACGGACAACGGCGGCTCGGGACCCGAGCGCGGCAGAGACCGGTTCCGGCGCCTGGTGAACCGCTTGCTGTCCGGCTGGCGCGACGATCCGCGGATCTGGCGCCGGGGTCTGGTCCTCGCCGCCGTCGCGCTGCTGCTGGCCGGTGTGATGCTGATGCACTCCCGCATCCCGAACGCGGTCGGCAACCTCGGCAGTCTCACCGAAACCTTCCTGCCGTGGCTGGGCCTGCTGATCCCGGTGCTGGTGCTGCTCGGTCTGGTGCGGAAGTCGGCGACCGCGCTGATCGCCGTACTGCTCCCGGCGATCGTCTGGCTCAACCTGTTCGGCGGGCTGCTCGGCGACAAGTCGGGCACCGGCGGCGACTTCACGGTGGCCACCCACAACGTCAACGCCGACAACCCCGACCCGACCGGCACGGCGACCCGGCTGGCCGCCTCCGGCGCCGACGTGCTCGCCCTGGAGGAACTGACCGCGTCCGCCGTACCGACCTACGAGAAGGCGCTGGCCTCGACGTACAAGTACCACGCGGTCGAGGGCACGGTCGGCCTGTGGAGCAGGTACCGCCTCACCGGGGTGAAGGCCGTCGACATCAAACTGGGCTGGGTACGGGCCATGCGCGCCACGGTCGCCACACCGCACGGCCCGCTCGCCGTGTACGTCGCCCATCTCCCCTCCGTCCGCGTGAAGATGAACGCCGGGTTCACCGCCCGGCAGCGGGACAAGAGCGCGGACGCGCTGGGCGAGGCCATCGCCGACGAGACCCTGTCGCGGGTGATCCTCCTCGGCGACCTGAACGGCACGATGAACGACCGTTCCCTCAACGCCGTCACCTCGCAGATGCGCTCCACGCAGGGCGCGGCGGGCAGCGGCTTCGGGTTCAGCTGGCCGGCCGCGTTCCCGATGGCCCGGATCGACCAGATCATGGTCAAGGGGGTGGAGCCGGAGAGCTCCTGGACCCTGCCACGGACCGGCAGCGACCACCTGCCGATCGCGGCACGTGTGAACCTGACCACATCGGGTTCGTGAAATCCGCTGGTCAGCGCCGTGTTGTTGCTTTTGTCAGGACAATTGGACGCCCGGTCGTAACCTGGCGGAATACTGGGCCTGGGAGACTTTGTTCCGTAACTGAACTTAGAACGCACGGAACCCTGCTCCCCGAAAGGCAACGCCCTTCATGCCTCTGGCCCTGCTCGCACTGGCCGTCGGCGCTTTTGGTCTCGGCACCACCGAATTCGTGATGATGGGCCTGCTGCCCGACGTCGCCGGCGACCTGCACATCTCGATCCCCACCGCCGGACACCTGGTCTCGGCGTACGCGCTGGGCGTCGTCATCGGCGCCCCGCTGCTGGCCGCGCTCACCGCGCGCCTGCCCCGCCGTACGGTCCTCATCTCCCTGATGGCCCTGTTCGTCGCGGGCAACGCGCTCTCCGCGCTGGCCCCCGGCTACGACTCCCTGCTGGCCGCCCGCTTCCTGAGCGGCCTGCCGCACGGTGCGTTCTTCGGCGTGGGCGCGGTCGTCGCCACCGGCCTGGTGGCCCCCGAACGCAGGGCCCGCTCGGTCTCCCTGATGTTCATGGGCCTGACCGTCGCCAACATCGCGGGCGTCCCGGTCGCCACCCTCATGGGCCAGCACCTCGGCTGGCGGGCCACCTTCCTGGGCGTGAGCCTGATCGGCGTGGCGGCGATGGCGGCGGTGTTCCTCCTGATCCACCCCACACAGACCCCGGCCCCCACCTCCGGCCTGCGCGGCGAACTCACCGCCCTGCGCTCCCTCCCCGTCTGGCTGGCCCTCGCCACCACGGTCGTCGGCTTCGGCGCCCTGTTCTCCGCGTACAGCTACATCACCCCGATGCTGACGGAGTCGGCGGGCTACACCCAGGGCAGCGTGACCCTCCTCCTCGCCCTGTTCGGCGTCGGCGCCACGATCGGCAACCTGGTCGGCGGCCGCCTCGCCGACCACGCGATGCGCGGCACGCTCTTCGGCGGCCTGGCGTCGATGGTGGCGGTGCTGCTCCTCTTCCCGGTCCTGATGCGGACGGAGTGGAGCGCGGCCGTCGCGGTCGTCCTCCTCGGCGTGGCGGCCTTCGTCACCGGCTCCCCGCTCCAGCTGATGGTCATGGAACGCGCCGCCGCGGGCCCCTCCCTGGCCTCCTCGGCCAACCAGGCGGCCTTCAACCTCGCCAACGCGGGCGGCGCCTGGATCGGCGGCGTGGCCCTCGCGGCGGGCTTCGGCGTCACCTCCCCGGCCCTGGCCGGCGCGGCCCTCGCGGTCCTCGGCCTGGGCGTGGCGAGCGTGGCGTACGCGGTGGACCGCCGCAGGGCCGTCCCGGCGCCCACCGGTCACGTACGCGTGATCGCCTCGCACGTCCCGGAGCCGGCGGAACCGGTCCGCTCCTCCTGACCGTCAGTGCCCCGGCGACCGCCGGGGCACTGCTGTGTGCGGCGCGTCCGGTGGTCAACGGGCGGGCCCGGTGATCACCTTCGGGTGAAGCGGTTCAGACGGGGCGTCGGCGGTCGGATCTGCCTACGATGATGTTCTCGACACCAGCCCCTGGGAGGCACGCGATGTCCGCCGCAGCCATCGAGCAGCCCTTCGACGACGAGCCGTTCTCGCTCACGGCCATCGCCGACGAGATCATGGAACGGCATCCGGGCTACCGAGTCGAGATCATCGGAGGCCACCTCCTCGTGACCCCATCACCGGATGCCCCTCACGCCCGTGCCCTGACCGGCCTGATGATCCCCTTCATCGCCGCAGGTCTACACGGAGAGGAAACCGAGGTCCTCCAGAACGTCGGCCTCTGGCTGCCCACGGGAGCCGAGGACTACGCGATTCCCGACCTCGCGATCGTGGACGCCGACATCGACGACCACCTCGTCGAGAACAACGCGTACGACCCCGTCTGCTTCCGTCTCGTCCTGGAGGTCACCTCCAGCAACTGGAAGGACGACCTGAAGACCAAGGCCGTGGCGTACGCCCAGGCCAAGGTCCCGGTCTACGTCATCGTCGACCGCAAACACCAGCGCGTCCACGTGCTCACCGATCCCGACGGAGAGAAGTACGAGCATCACCGCCCGTACTCGCCCGGCGAGACCGCTACGCTGCCCGGCTCGATCGGCGCCAAGGTCACCCTCGACGTCGACCAGATCCTCAAGGCCGCCCAGAAAAAGACCGACTGATCAGCCGGCGTCGGCCGGCTGCGGTGTCCGCAACGCGTCGTCGAACACCTTGGTGAAGAGGCGCAGTTTCTCGTCGTCGCCGGACAGGCCCGCACGGTCGGTGCGGGTGCGCAGCCAGTACCGGCGGCCCTCCTCGTCGGCCAGCAGCCCCGAGGCGTGGGCGCGGAGCTGGTGCTCGGACAGGGCCCCGATGCGCCACCGCAGTTCCCAGGCCGTCACCTGGGCCTCGAAGAACAGGTGCCGACGCACTTCGCCGGGCTCCGAACCGGCGAACTCCGCCCCGGCCGCGGCCCGCCCCAGCTCCGGATCGGCAGCGGCGGCCTTCAGCAGCTCCACCTGCGTCCGCAACACGGTGGCCCGCAACGTCTCCCGGTGCTGCTCCCGACGCTGCACCAGGAGCATCAGCAACACGGCCACCCCGGCGGCCAACAGCAGAGCGAACAGGATCGGCACAGCAACTCCCCCCGGAGCAACGGCAATTGAGCCAGATGCTCCCCGGCTCCCCCAGAAGCGGCAAGAAGCCCCCGACTTCCTTCCCGGAACCCTCACAACCCGGCCCGGGGCGGCACCCCGCACGGTCGCCGGATCAGGGGGCGTCCGCCGAGCCCGTGTACCCGACACCGAAGGCGAACGCGCGGCTCCCGCCGGGTTCCAGAGCGAGGGCGGCGGCCTGGTCCGGGCGGTTGAAGGCGTCGGTCGTGGTCTCGACGGGTTCGAGGGCGACGGCGGCGCGGCGGTCGCGGGCCAGGGTGTCGCCGGTGAAGACGTGCAGGTAGCCGCTGTGCTGCCAGACGCGCAGTTCCTCGCCGGTCGCGGGATCGGCCAGTACCGTCTCGATCCGGCCGCCGGGTCCGGGGGTGAGGTCCGCGTAGCAGGCGTCGATGACCGCGCCGCCCAGTCGTCTCGGCGCCCGGAAGTCCATGTCGGGGCGGTCGTCCAGGGGGATTCGGGCGTCCTCGCCAGGCAGCGGGATGAGGGCGGCGTCGGTGCGGATCAGGGTCTGGGCGGGGATGCGCAGGGTCAGGTCGTCGATGGGGCGGGACAGGGTGAAGTACGGGTGCCAGCCCGTCGCGTAGGGGGCGGTGGTGTCTCCCACGTTCGTCGCCCGGACGTCGACGCCCAACTCGTCGGCGGTGACCGTGTATGCGACCGTGAGGTCGATCGCGAAGGGGTAGCCGGGGTGTGCGCCCGGCCGGATGGCCGTGGTGTGCAGGAGCAGGCGGGCGGAGTCCGGGCTCGTGGTGGCGTCGGCGAGTTCGAAGGCGGTCTCGCGGGCGAAGCCGTGGTAGATCAGCCGGTCGCCGTGCCGGCCCGGGAGCAGGTCGTGGTCGTGGCCGTCGTAGTGGTAGCGGGCGTCGGCCACCCGGTTGGGGAAGGGGGCCAGCAGGCCGGCGCGTACGCCGTCCTGGGCCAGGAGTTCCTTCTCGTCGCGGTAGCCGTCCGTCAACTCCGTGAGCCGGCCCGTGGCTTCGCTTCTTACCTGCCAGCTCAGCAGTGTCGCGCCGCGCAGGGCGAGGACGGCGCGTACGCGGTCGTCCGGTGCGGTGACGACGAGGACGGGTTCGCCGCCGAGGCGGCTCTCAATGATCCGGTACTCGGCGGTCATTCCCGTGCCGTTCCTTTCAGCTCGCTTCGGGGGCGAGCTTCTTCGCGCCGGTCATGATGGCCACCGCGTCCTCCATGGAGTGCGACTGGGGGCTGATGACGCCGGCGCAGGCGCCGAGGCGCTGGATGTGGATGCGGTCGGCGACCTCGAATACGTTGGGCATGTTGTGGCTGATGAGGATGACGCCGAGGCCCTGGTCGCGCAGGTCGCGGACGAGTTTGAGGACCTGGCCGGTCTCGCGGACGCCGAGCGCGGCGGTGGGCTCGTCGAGGATCACCACCCGGCCGCCGAAGGCGGCGGTACGGGCGACGGCCACGGACTGGCGCTGGCCGCCGGAGAGGGTCTCCACGGCCTGGTTGATGTTCTGGAGGGTGCCGATGCCGAGCCGCTTGATGTGGTCGGCGGCCTGCTTCTTCATCTCGCCGGTGTCGAGCATGCGGAACACCGAGCCGAGGATCCCCTTGCGGCGGATCTCGCGGGCGAGGAAGAGGTTGCTGGCGATGTCCAGGGCGGGGGCGACGGCGAGGGTCTGGTAGACGGTCTCGATGCCCGCGTCGCGGGCGTCCTGGGGCCGCTTGAAGTGGACCTCCTTGCCGTCGACCAGGATGCTGCCCTGGTCGGGGACGAGGGCTCCGGACAGGCACTTGATCAGGGTGGACTTGCCGGCGCCGTTGTCACCGATGACGGCGAGGACCTCGCCGGCGTGCAGGGTGAGGTCGACGCTGTTCAGGCCGACGACCCTGCCGAAGAGCTTGACCAGGCCCTTGGCTTCGAGAACGGGGGCGGTGGCGGTCGTCACGACTTCACACTCCGGATCCACTGGTCGACGGAGACAGCCGCGATCACCAGGATGCCGACTGCGAGGACTTGGTAGTTGGGGTCGATGCCGGCCAGCGCGAGACCGTTGACGAAGACCTGGACGATGAGCGCGCCGATCAGCGAGCCGAAGACCACCCCGCGGCCGCCGAACAGGCTGGTGCCGCCGATCACCACGGCGGTGATCGACTGAAGGTTGGCGTTGAGACCGCTGTTGGGGTCACCGCCGCCGACCCGGCCGACCAGGATCCAGGCGCCCACGGCGATGGCGAAACCGCCCACCATGTAGGCGCTGAGCAGGACCCGGTTGACGGAGATGCCGGCCAGCCGGGCGGCTTCGGCGTCGTCGCCGACGGCGTAGAGGTGGCGGCCCCAGGCGGTGTAGCGCAGGGCGTAGCCGATCACCGCGTACAGGGCGATCATGAGCAGGACGCCGTACGTGAGGTTCAGCTGTCCGAGGGAGACGGTCTGGCCGCTCCACAGCAGGATGTTACCCGGCTGGAGGGCGACGGTCTGGCCCTTGGCGTAGATGAGGGTGATGGCGGTGAACACGCTGAGGGTGCCGAGGGTGACGATGAACGGCGGCAGCTTGATCCTGGTCACCAGCAGGCCGTTGACGGCCTGGGCGGCGATCGCGACGACCCCTCCGGCCAGCAGGGCGAACACGCCGGGCCAGTGGTTGTCCGCGACGAGCTTCGACATCAGCAGTGAGGACAGCACCATCACCGCGCCGATCGACAGGTCGATGCCGGCGGTGAGGATGATGACCGTCTGGCCGACGGCGAGCGAACCGATGACGGCCACCTGCTGGGCGACCAGCGAGAGGTTCTGCAACGCGTAGAAGCGCTCGTTCACCAGGGAGAACACGATCGCGGCGAGCACCAGGACGATGGCCGGGCTGAGGGCCGGCTGGCGGTGCAGCACCGAGTGGATGCGCTGGCTGGGGGTGGCGGGCCTGTTGAGGAACTCCTCCGCCGGTGCCGGTGTGGTGTTGTCCACGTGGGTGGTCACAGGGGGTCCTTCCGGTGTCTTCCCTGGTACGGGCTCATGGGCTCGTGGAGTGAGGGTGCGGCGCTGGTGCCGTCACGACGGCCTGCGGCGCCGCACCCGGCGGAGTGTCAGCTGCCCCAGCAGGCGGAGGCGGCCTGCGAGGGGGACTGCACGGTCACGCCGTCCAGGGACTTGGCGGCGACGAGGGCGGTACCGGTGTCGTAGAAGGACTTGCCGTCGGTCACGCCGGGCTTGCTGCCGCCGCGGGCCAGCTTGGCGATCGACGTGACGCCGAGGGCCGCCATCTTGCCCGGGTACTGCACCGCGTCGGCGGCGAACTCACCGCTGGTCACGTTCTTCAGGCCGGAGCAGCTGCCGTCGATCGCGTAGATCGCGGCCTGCTTCTGCTTGCCGGCCGCCTTGAGCGCGTTGTACGCGCCCTCGCCCGCGGGCTCGTTGATCGCGTAGACGACGTTGATGTCAGGGTTGGCCGACAGGCAGTTCTCCATCGCGGTGCGGCCGCCGTCGATGGCGCCCTGCGTGGGCTGGTGACAGACGACCTTGTACGTGCCGCCCTTGCCGCCGGTGTACTTGCCGGACTTGGCTTCCTTGCCGTTCTCGGTCTTGCTGCCCGGGTCGATGCCCAGGCCCTCGAGGAAGCCGTGGTCGCGGTTGATGTCGACCGAGACGACCTGGTTGTTGAACAGGTCGAGCATGGCGATGACGGCCGGCTTGCCGTCGAGGGCCGCCGCCGCGTACTGGCCGATGAGCTTGCCGGCCTGCTCGTTGTCGGTGGCGTAGGTGATGTCCGCGGTGCTGGCCGGGTTCGGCGCGGTGTCCAGGGCGATCACGAACAGGCCGGCCTGCTTGGCCCGTCCCAGGGCGGCGTTCACCGCGTCACCGTTGGTGGTGATGAGGATGCCCTTGTCGCCGCGCGATATGGCGTTGTCGATGGCGGTGATCTGGGTCTGGGTGTCGCCGTCGGTGGTGCCCGCCGCCACCGTGAGACTCACGTTGTCCTTGGCGGCCTGGGACTTGGCGTCCTTCTCCATGCTCACGAAGTACGGGTTGGTGAGCGTCTTGAGGATGAGCGACACACCCACCTTGCCGCCGCCCCCCGAGGCGGACGAGGAGGCGCTTCCGTTCGAGGAACCGCAGGCCGCGAGCGTCGCGCCGAGGCAGACCGTGACGCCGATCGCCGCCGCCCGGTTACGCCGTCCGGCGCGGCTCGACAGGTGACTGGTGGAGAAGTTCATGGCTCGATCCCTTTCGGATCCGTCCCTTGGCCGACGCTGAGACAACGTTGACTGGGCGAGATACTGGGCCTGTATGGACGAGCGCGTCAAGACGCTGATAGACATGCGTCGGCAACGAGTAGGTAACGCGAATCCGGTTGGAGACAACGATGACTCAGGGCGAAGCGCCGCCCCGGTCCACCCGCAGCCGCCCCACCATGCGTGAGGTCGCGGCGCTGGCCGGAGTCGCCATCAAGACGGTCTCGCGCGTGTTCAACGGCGTCCCCACCGTCGATCCCGCGATCGTCGCCAGGGTCCGCGAGGCAGCCGACCAACTGGGCTACCGTCCCAACCTCACCGCGAGCAGTCTGCGCCGCGGCGACGGTCGTACCGCCACCATCGGCATGCTCGTCGAGGACGCCGCGAACCCCTTCTCGGCCGCCCTGACCCGGACCGTGGAGAACGTGGCCCGGGAACGCGGAGTCCTGGTGCTGGTCGGCAGCGTGGACGAGGACCCGGCACGCGAACGGGAGCTGGCCCAGGCGCTCGTGGACCGCCGGGTGGACGGGCTGGTCATCGTCCCGGCGGGACGCGACCAGAGCTACCTGATCAGCGAACAGCGCTCCGGCACCCGCATGGTCTTCGTCGACCGCGAGGCCGGTCTCCTGGACGCGGACGCGGTCGTCTCCGACAACCGGCAGGGCGCCGTCACCGCCGTCAACCACCTGCTCGAGGCCGGTCACCGCCGGATCGCCTACCTCGGCGACCGCGCCTCCATCCCGACCGCCGCCCAGCGCTTCGACGGCTACCGGCACGCGCTGGAGGTCGCGCACCTCACCTACGACGACGAGATCGTGCGGCACGGGCCGGCCAGCGAGGAGGCCGCCGTCGCCGCCACCAAGGAGCTGCTGGAGCTGCCGGATCCGCCCACGGCGCTGTTCACCAGCCAGAACCTGGTCACCATAGGTGCCCTGCGGGCCCTGCGCGCCCTCGGGCTTCAGGACACCGTCGCCCAGGTGGGCTTCGACGACTTCCCCTTGGCCGACATCCTCAACCCGGGCGTCTCCGTCATCGCCCAGAACGTCGAGGAGGTGGGCAGGACCGCCGCCGAGATGCTCTTCCACCGTCTGGACGGCGACGAGTCGCCCACCCGCACCGTCACCGTGCCGACCCGGCTGATCGAGCGGGGCTCCGGCGAGATCCCAGCCGAAGGACCCCGCCATGACTGAAGCCGTACGACCGGCAGCGCAGCCCCCGGTCGTGACCGTGATCGGTGAAGCCCTCATCGATCTGGTCCAGCTCGACGCCCCCGGCGACTACCGGGCCCGGCCCGGCGGCAGCCCCTTCAACGTCGCCATCGGCCTCGCCCGGCTCGGCCACCGCACCGCGCTCATGGCACGGCTGGCCGACAACACCTTCGGCCGGCTGCTGCGCGCGCACGCCGCGGCCGAGGGTGTCGACCTGACCCGCGCCCCGGCGGCCGCCGAACCCACCACGCTCGCCGTGGTCTCCATGGACGCGGAGGGCCGGGCGAGTTACGACTTCTACCTGGAGGGCACCGCGGACTGGCAGTGGAGCGAGGCGGAGACCGCCCTCGTCCCCCGGGACACGGCCGTGCTGCACTTCGGTTCGGTCGCCTCCTGGACGTCTCCGGCCGACCGGCACATCCACACCGTGGCCCGACGCCTGCGCGCCGAGGGCACGGCGCTGATCAGCTACGACCCCAACATCCGCCCCGCACTCCTCGGCGACCCCGAACGCGGCAGGCAGGCCGTCGAACGGAGCGTCGGCACCGCCCACCTCGTCAAGGCCAGCCGCGAGGACGTCGAGTGGCTCTACCCGGACACGCCGATCGAGAAGACCGCCGCCCGCTGGCTGGAGCTCGGCGCGCTCCTCGTCGTCATCACCGACGGCCCCGACGGCGCCCATGTCTTCCACGCCGGCGCGGGGAGCCTGAGCCGTCCCGGACGGAAGGCGGCGGTGGTGGACACCGTCGGCGCGGGGGACGCGTTCACCGCGGGGCTGCTCGGCGCGCTGACCCGGCACGGACTGCACAGCCCGCGGGCGCTGGCCGCGGCCGGCCCGGGCGCACTCGCGGTCGCCGTGGACGACGCGATCCTCGTCTCCGCGCTGACCTGCGAACGCCTGGGCGCCGACCCGCCCACCGCCCTGCCCCGCCCCACGTCGCCCGCCCAGTCCCCCCTGGAGGCGACAGACCTGACGTTCCCGGACGACACCCGCGGCACGCCCACGGACGGTTCGGCGCCGCGGCCGACGCAGCCGCCCGGAAGCTGACCGGGACACCGGCCGGGAGCTGACCGTGACGGACGTGAGCCCTCCCGATCAGGGGTGTCGCCAGGTGCCCGGAGCACCCGGCCACACCCCGCCGGAGGGACCGGTCACTGCCAGATGGACGCCAGGTGCCACGCCTTCAGCCGGCCCGTGTGGCGGAGCCGGCCCGGCGTCGCCGGATCGTTTCTCAAGTAGGCGCAACGCAGCGGAAAAGGAACGGTCGCCGAATGGTCATCACGGCGCATCGGTCCTGTGCGTGAAGATCTTCTGCGGATACGGTCGGGGCGCGGTGGTTGACGGGGCACTGACAACTTGCCCTCGTGGCCCCGCAGCAGTTCGTACGGGGGCAGTCGTCGAGAGCCGGGGCAAGCCGGACACTTCTGAGTTGTGCTGTCGAGGTCACCATCCGCCGTGCGGATGATCCGACCCCCCCGTTCGCCATTGATCACCGAGCGGGGAAGTCATGTCGCGTATCACCGAACGTCTGAGACCCGCGACCCAAGTGTCGCGCGCCGTCCTGCTGTTGTTCGCCCTGCTGGTGGGGGTCCTGGTGGCTCCCGGCCGTGCCGAGGCCGTCAGCTGTCCCGGCGGTACGACCGACCAGTCACCGATCGTGGTGGAGCCGGAGGCCGCGAGCTCCACCACCACGACCCCGGTGCTGTCGGTACTCCTTGAGACCTACAACGGCGTCGGCAGCATCAGCGGCTCGCTGTTCGTCACCGACAGTGCGGGCAACGCGGTGGCCGGCACGCCGATGGCCACCGGCTCCGTCCTGTCGGGCCAGCGCCTGACCTACCAGGTGCCCGCAGGCGCGCTGAGCGTCGGGACGACGTACAAGTGGTGGGTCACGGCGTCGATCTCGGCCTGCGTCCACTCCAGCAGCAGCCCGATCAGTTTCACCCCCACCACCTCGACGTCTTCGCCTGGCACGACAACGGGGCCCGACGCGGTGACGATCACCGGCTCGTCGCTGACCGCCGAGACGGCGAAGAGCGACCCCACCGCGTGCTCCGGCTCGCCGTGCCCGTTGTCCCAGAACCCCGCCACACTGGACGTCGGCGGCGACGGCGCCTCGCACTGGGTCTCGGCCCTCAAGCCGGACCTGTCGGCCATCCCCACCGGATCCACCATCGACAGCGCCACCCTCAACCTGAAGTCCACCGCCTGCCTCAACGGCTGTGCCGGCGACACCCTGAACATCGGCCTGGCACAGGACGACGTGACCACGCGGACCGACGGCAAGTCGCTCGCCGCGGTCAGCACCACGCTCACCGCGAGCGGCGCCGAGGCGGCCGGAACCTACGACATCACCACGCTGGTCGCCGAGTGGGCCGACGGCGACGTCGCCGACGACGGCATTCTGCTGTCGGCGTCGGACGAGACGACCGCGACCTCCGGGGTCGGCTACGCCGGTCCGACCGCGGCCTCCGGGGCCGCGTCGATCAAGGTGACGTACACCCCGCCCGCCGTGCCGAGCGCCCCCACCTCGCTGACGACGACCGCCGGTGACGGCGGTGTCCTCGTGGCCTGGGCCGAACCGGCCTCGACCGGCTACGTCGAGGGGGAGCACGCCACCGACAACGACGACCCCGGTGACGGCATATCCTCGTACACCGTCAGCGCGGTCAACGCCGCCGGCAGCACCGTGGCCACGACGACCACGTCCACCACCACCGAGGCCCTGCTGACCGGCCTGACCGACGGGACGAGCTACACCGTCAAGGTCACCGCCACCAACCCGGTGGGCACCGGACCGGCGGCCAGTGCCACAGGTGTCAGCCCCGAGGCGGTACCGGGCGGGCCCACGCAGTACGTCCAGGCGGTCAGCCAGATGCTGAACGCCCGCGACGGACTGGAGAAGGGCACCTACAGCACGTCCACCGCCGCACTGGCCTCGGACTCCTACTCCACCTACGTGTCCACCTGGCTCGGCTACGAGTCAGCGGCCGACGTCGGGGTGCACACCGCGGAGTCGGCGAACAGCGAGTCGGAGACCAGCGACACCACGACCCTGTCCAACTCCCTCGCCGCCCTCTCGGCGGACGGCAGCATGGTGACCGTCTACACGACCGCCGACGAGACCTTCACCACCGTCGACACCAAGAACGGCACCACGGACACCACCCCCGGCGAGGCGATCGACCAGGACGCGTACTCCTTCAGCGTCACCGGCACCGTGCCGCAGATCTCCCAGGCGGCCGACGCCGACGCCCTCGTCAAGCCGGTGACCGCCGCCTCCGAGATCACCGCCTACTCAGCCTCCCTCGACGGAACGCCCGCCGGCACACCGTCCGCTCTGGCCACCGACTCCAGCACCGGATACTTCACCGCCGGCACCGAGACGGTCAGCGCGTCAGGCGGTCACTGGGCCAACCTCTCCGGCGTCGTCGCCTGGGCGAACAAGTGGTACGACGGCACGTACAACGGGTTCTCCGACGACTGCACCGACTTCGCCTCCCGCGCCCTCCACTACGGCGGCAAGCTGAACGAGAACACGCCGAGCGTTCCGCCCGCGCACCACTCCGACGACCACTACTGGTTCCAGTCGCACGGCCTCTTCGGTGCCACCACCAGCTATTCCTGGGCCGGCGCCTACCACCAGGCGAACTTCCAGAACATCGAAGGCTCGTACTTCTACAGCTACGCCCTGGACGCCTCCCCGGGCGATCTGATCTTCGCAAACTGGTCGGGCGGCTCGTTCTCCGGGATCTCCCACACCGGGGTCGTCGTGAAGAACCACGGTGGCAACCTCTACATCGACCAGCACTCCAACACCCGGCACAACGAACCGCTGCTGAAGGAAGGCAGCCAGAAGACCTGGGCCTCCGGCCACCCCAACCTGCACGTGTGGATCGTGTCTCCCCACACCAAGTTCTGAAATCCCGGAGAGAGAAGGAGCGGACGTGAACGCATCCAGGGCCGCCCGACCGCGCGCGGTGGCGGTCGCGGCCGTCGTCCTGCTGACGGCCGGTTGCTCCGGGCACTCCCGGCCGACGCCGACCCCGCATGTCCTGCTGGCCGGCGGCGTCTACCAGGGCAAGTCCTGGTCGGTGTACGCCTGGCAGCAGGGCGGGCAGCTGTGCATGGAGGTCGACGGGCCCGGTGACCCGACGGCCTCGGGGGTGGCGAGCGCGGGAGCTTGCGGCTTCGACCAGAAGAACCCGTCATCGGGCTACTACGCCAGCGGCCCGGGGCCCGGTGACAGCAACGTCAACTACGGTCCCCTGCCCTCGCGCGCCACACAGATCCGGGTGGCGACCAAGGAGATCCTGCCGACCAGGCCGTTCCCGGCCGGCAAGCAACTGCCCGCGGGGCGCTACTGGATCCAGATCATCCCGAAGGACTGGCCGCTCCCGGCCGACGGCAGGTCGATCTCGCCCGAACCCCTGGACGCGTCGGGCCGGCGGGTCGCGTATCAGGACTTCTGACAAGCAGGCGCAACACGAAGGGGCGTGAGGTCCGTCAGGACCCCACGCCCCTGTGTTCAGCGGATCACCGCGTCAGTGCTTGCGGTGTGCCTGCGGCTTGTACGAGTCGACGTAGCCGTTGGCCGGGGTGCCGACGCCGGTGACGTCGTCGTAGCCCTTGACCGCGGACAGGGAGCTGTCCTTGCCGAGGCTGCGGACCGAGGTCAGCAGGCCGTCGGTGGCGTCGTAGCCGTTGGCGAAGTCGACGCGGGCGACCGCGAGGTCCTTGCCGGTCGGCTTGTCCGTGACGTCGTGGTACACCGTCGTCCCGTACTTGGAGTAGATCAGCGGGTTGGCGAAACCGATCGCCTTGCCGCCGTTCGCCTCCTGCGCCAGCGCCTGGACCGCGGCGATGACCGGCGCGGCCAGCGAGGTGCCGCCGATGCGGTACTCGCTGTACGCCTCGGTGCCGTCCGCCTGGGTCTGGGTCTGGCCCACCAGGAAGCCGGTGTTCGGGTCGGCGATCGCCGAGATGTCCGGGACCACGCGGTTGCCGGTGCTGCTGTTGGCCTTCGCGAGGGAGTCCGGGACGACGCCCTTCTGGTAGTACGGCTCGTTCACCGTCTTGCTGGTGCCGCCGCCCGCGCCCGAGGTGAACGGGCCGGGGAAGCCGGTCCAGCTCTTGCCGTCGGCCGACAGCGAGGCCTTCTCGGTGCCCCAGCCGGTCTCCCACAGGTACTTGTCGCCCTTGCCGACGGCGAGGGAGGTACCGCCGACCGCGGTCACCCAGGCGGAGTTGGCCGGGGTGTCGACCTGCTTCGTCTTCGTCTTGGCGACCTCGTCGCCGTTGTCGCCGGAGGAGAAGTAGAAGCCGATGCCCTGCACCGCGCCCAGCTGGAAGACCTGGTCGTAGGCGGCCGCGAGGTCCGGGGTCTGGTTGGCCTCGATGTCGCCCCAGGAGTTGGAGACGATGTCGGCCAGGTGGTTGTCGACGATCTTGCTGAGCGAGTCCAGCAGGTCGTTGTCCAGGCAGGACGCGGCGCCCACGTAGGTCACGTCGGCGTCCGGCGCGACCGCGTGCACGGCCTCGACGTCGAGGGTCTCCTCGCCGTACCAGCCGGAGGCGTCGCACTCGTCGGCGCCGGTGTACGTGTAGTTCGAGGGCAGCACCTGGTGCAGCTGGCTCGTCTTCCACGCGGCGTCGCCGTGCGCCTTGGCGTAGGTGCCCGCGTCGAAGGCGATGGTCGGCGAGGCGTACGCGTCCGTGATGGCGACGCGCACGTGCTTGCCGGTGTACTTGCCGGCGCCGTAGGCGGCCCGCAGCTGCTTGCCCGTGTAGCCCTTGATGGCGTACGGGATCTTGCTGCCGTACGCGTCCGGCAGGGTGCTCGCGGTGTTCGAGCCGTAGTACGAGGAGAACGGCCCGGAGTTCTTGAACACGGCGCCGGGAGGCGGCAGCGTGTCGTCGTGGGTCGCCTTGTGCGGCGCGTTGTCCAGGCCGGTGACGGTCAGGACCGCGGAGCTGACGGCGGCCGGCACCGACGCGGTCTGCGCCGGGGCGTGGTACGTCTTCGAGCCCTTGGCGTAGTTGTGCAGCTGGGTACCGAAGGCACGCTCGACGGCGGACACGTCGCCGGAGATGCCGATGTAGTGCTCGGTGACCTCGGTGACCTTCAGGCCGGAGCCGGTCAGCCAGGACTTGACGGCCTTCACCTGGGCCGTGGTGGCACCGTAGCGGGCCTGGACCTGCTTGGCGCTCAGGTACTTGCCGTAGAGCGGCGAGCTGGGGTCGGACACCGCCTTCGCGTATGCCGCGAGGCCCTTGGCGTCCTGGCCGGCCAGGTAGACCCGGGCCTTGACCTGCGCGCTGTTCGAGGTGGCGCCCTTGTCCGCCTTGGCCGTGGCCCAGAGGGGCTTGGTGCCCTTGAGGGTGTCACGGGCCGGGTTGTCCGCGGCGTGCGCCGCGGGTATGCCGAGCGCGAGCGCACCGGCGATCATCGGCAGTGTCGCTGCCAAGCTCACGCCGGCCCGCACCTTGGCACGGTTCGATCTCATACTGCCCCCTGCTATGCGGTTCGTCGCATGAAGTGGTCGGTCATGCGTGATCACCGGGAGGCCAGCGGCGGAACGGCCCGTGAATGGATCACGCGGTGAACGTCACTCTTACGGTGAACTGTTCATGCCAGGGGAATGAAAAGCCCAAGGAAGTGCCAAGTGCGGTTTGATTAGGGGCTTTTGGTCGACTTTCGACCGCACGCAGAACATTACAGATCGGTTGCGATTGTTGTTGAATGCTTGCGGTACCGTTAAGTCGACAAATCCCTGCTCTTGGGCGCCAGTTCAGCCGCGCGGCTTCGCGCCCCGCTCCGTCAGCATCTGCTTCATCGTGGCCAGTTCCGACTGCTGCGCGTCCACCATGCCCTGGGCGAGGTTCTTCTCCACCGCGACGGTGCACTTGGCCACACAGCCCTCGGCCATGTGGATCCCGCCCTTGTGATGGTCCGTCATCAGCTGGAGGTAGAAGATCTCCGCCTGCTTCCCGTTCAGGGTCCCCAGCTTCTTCAGCTCCGTGTCGGTCGCCATGCCCGGCATCAGCGAACCGTCCCCGCGCTCGGGCATGTCACCCATGCCCATCCAGGCCATCGGCGGCTTCGCCGACACCTTCGGCAGGTCCCACAGGTCCAGCCAGCCCAGCAGCATGCCGCGCTGGTTGGCCTGCGTCTGCGCGATGTCGTAGGCGAGCCGCCGTACGTCCGCGTCCTTCGTGCGGTCGCGGACGATGTACGACATCTCCACGGCCTGCTGGTGATGGACCGCCATGTCCCGCGCGAACCCCGCGTCCGCCCCGTCGGCGCTCGGGACGCCCGGGCCGGAGCCGCCGCCGCCGTCCTCGGCGACCGCGTACGTGATCGCGCCGGCCGCGACGAGCACCGCCGCCGTTCCGGCGATCCAGCCGATGTGCTTCCTCACGTCACATCGTCCCGCCGGTGCACGAGGCACCCGGCTCCGGCGTCTGCTTGCCCTGCACGTACGTCTCGAAGAACTTGCCGACCTTCGGGTCGTCCGCGCTCTTCACGCTCAACTGGTGCCCCCACGCCGACAGTTCGATCGGCGAGGTCTGGTCCGCGTACGGGCTCATCAGCGAGTACGGCGTCTGCTTCACCTTCGCGGCCAGCTTGTCGACGTCGGCCTTGGCCGCCTTGCCGGTGTACGTCACCCAGACCGCACCGTGTTCGAGGGCGTGCACGGCGTTCTCGTCCTTGACGGCCTTGGTGTAGACGTTGCCGTTGCAGTTGAGCCACACCGGGTTGTGGTTGCCGCCGACCGGCGGGTGCATCGGGTACTTCACGGTCCCGGTCACATGCGTACGGGCCAGCTTGCCCGTCCAGGTCCGCACCCCGTCGCTGCCCGTGACGAAGTGCCCGGAGTCCCCGGAGGAACCGCCCTTGGCGTCGCTCGCGCTGTCGCTCTTGTCCGACTGCGAGTTGACGAGCACCACACCGCCGACGATCAGGCCCGCCACGACCACGACACTCGCGCCGATCGTCAGGATCCGGTTGCGTCGCTCGCGCGCCTGCTCGGCGCGCCGCATCTGCTCTATGCGCGCCTTGCGTTCGGCGTTGCCGGCCTTGTTCTTCGCGGAACCCATGAGGTGTGTCCTTCTGGGGGAAAGGGACGTGGAGGTTGGGGCTCGCTGATCGTAATGGGGGAGATGGGACCAGACGTAGGTAGGGCACAGGAAAGAGCCGGAAAGTCCCGGGATCCGACAGGAAACCGATAATTTGAACGGCGGATGCGTATTACTTACGCTGGCCGGTATGCGGCTGTTGCGTTCCACCGATCTCGCCCTGCGGCTCCTGATGCGGCTCGCCGTGGCGGAGGGGACCACGCCCACGACCCGTGAGGTCGCCGGCGACATGGACGTGCCGTACACGCACGCCGCGAAGGTGGTCGCCGAGCTCCAGCACCTGGGGCTGGTCGACGCCCGCCGCGGCCGGGGCGGCGGGCTCACGCTCACGGAGCGGGGCCGTACCGCCTCGGTGGGGGCGCTGGTGCGGACCTTCGAGGGCGAGGGGGACGTGGTGGACTGCGAGGGCGGTGACCGCCCCTGCCCGCTGAGCTCCGCCTGCCGCCTCAGGGGTGCCCTGCGCCGGGCCCAGGAGGCGTTCTACGCGGCCCTGGACCCGGTGACGGTGGCGGACATGGTGGTGGAGCCGACGGGGCCGCTGCTCCTGGGGATCTCTCGCAGGCCAGGGGCGTCTGGCGGCTAGGGGCGGGGGCACCCCCGGCGTCCCTTTCGGGGGGCCCTTCCGCGGGGCGTTTTCAGGCTGATGCCAGCCACAGGTCCGGGCCGAAGACCTCGTAGTGGATGTCGGCCGGGGACACGCCCTTCTCGATCAGCTGGGCGCGGACCGCCCGCATGAAGGGCAGCGGGCCGCACAGGTACGCGCGCGTGCCGGGTGCCACGTCGACGTCCGTCAGGTCGACCAGGCCGGTCCGCCCGCCCGGCTCGGCGTCGCGCTCGTAGAAGAAGTGCACGGCCGTGTCCGGCAGCTTCCCCGCGTACGCGATGTGGTCGGCGCGCAGGGCGTGGTCGGCGGGGGAGCGGTCGCCGTGGACCACGGTGACCGGGTTCCGGTGGCCGTCGGCCGCGAGCGCGGCGAGCATCGCCACCATCGGGGTGACGCCGATGCCGGCGGAGGCCAGGAGCAGGGGCCGGCCGGCCGTGCCGTCGAGGACCAGGTCGCCGTACGGCTCCGAGAGCTCCAGGACGTCACCCACCCGCACGCGCGCGTGCAGGTGGCCGGAGACCTCGCCGTCGGGCGTCGTGCCGCCGCCGGCCACCCGCTTGACGCTGAACTGGCGGACCGACTCGCCCGGCGCGCCGGAGAGGCTGTACTGGCGTATCTGGCGGGCGCCGTCGGGGAGCGTGACGCCCACGGAGACGTACTGTCCGGCGCGGAAACCGCGCACCGCGCCGCCGTCGGCGGGACGGACCCGGAAGGTCACGACGTCGGCCGTCTCCGGCACCCGTTCGACGACCTCCCAGGGCCGGAACCCGGTGTCGCCGCTCTCCTCGTACAGCCGCTTCTCGATCGCGATCAGCGCGTTCGCCATCAGCCAGTAGACCTCGTCCCAGGCCGCCGCGACCTCGGGGGTGACGGCCTCGCCCAGCACCTCCACGATGGCGGCGAACAGGTGTTCGTGGACGACGTCGTACTGCTCGGGGGTGACCCCGAGGGAGGCGTGCTTGTGGGCGAGGCGCCCCAGCATCGCGTCGGGCCGCCGGTCGGGGCGGTCCAGGAGGTGCGTGGCGAACGCGGCGATGGAGCCGGCGAGGGCCTGCCGCTGGGTGCCGGCGGCCTGGTTGCCACGGTTGAAGAGGTCGCGCAGCAGCTCCGGGTGGGCGGCGAAGAGCCGGGCGTAGAAACGCTCGGTGATCTCGCCGATGGCCGCACCCACGGCGGGGAGGGTGGCGCGGACGGTGGCGGCGGACGGCTCGGACAGCATCGGGGCTCCTTGTGGCTCGCCGAACGGCTGGACACCTGACGCTATTAAAACTTGCATCTGAGATTCAAATTTAAGGTCCGTGGTCTCGGTCACTCGGGATCCGGACGCCCGGGATCCGGACCGGCCATTACGGATGTCGGTGCGAGCAGGCAAGATGGGCGGGAGCGCAGTACACCTGCGGTATGGGAGCCGTTCAGGCCGAGGACGCCGACGCGATCAAGGTCCGCAACGCGCATGAAATGCTGTTGTGGTGTGATGCCGAGGTGCCCGACCGCCTCCTGAGGGACCGGGACCAGGCGGCCTGACCAGCAAGGATGGGGAAGCGGAAGATGGACAAGCAGCAGGAGTTCGTGCTCCGGACCTTGGAGGAGCGCGACATCCGGTTCGTACGCCTGTGGTTCACGGACGTGCTGGGCTTCCTCAAGTCCGTCGCCGTGGCCCCGGCCGAGCTTGAACAGGCCTTCGACGAGGGCATCGGTTTCGACGGCTCCGCGATCGAGGGCTTCGCCCGGGTATACGAGTCCGACATGATCGCCAAGCCGGACCCGTCCACCTTCCAGGTGCTGCCGTGGCGCGCGGAGACTCCCGGCACGGCCCGGATGTTCTGCGACATCCTGATGCCGGACGGCTCCCCGTCCTTCGCGGACCCGCGGTACGTGCTCAAGCGCGCCCTGGCCCGCACCTCCGACCTCGGCTTCACCTTCTACACCCACCCCGAGATCGAGTTCTTCCTGCTCAAGGACCGCCCGCTGGACGGCACCCGGCCCACCCCGGCCGACAACTCGGGCTACTTCGACCACACCCCGACCAACGTCGGCATGGACTTCCGCCGCCAGGCGATCACCATGCTGGAGTCGATGGGCATCTCGGTGGAGTTCTCCCACCACGAGGGCGCGCCGGGCCAGCAGGAGATCGACCTGCGATACGCGGACGCCCTCTCCACGGCCGACAACATCATGACGTTCCGGCTGGTCATGAAGCAGGTGGCGCTGGAGCAGGGGGTGCAGGCGACGTTCATGCCGAAGCCGTTCTCCGAGCACCCCGGCTCCGGCATGCACACCCACCTCTCCCTCTTCGAGGGCGACCGCAACGCGTTCTACGAGTCCGGTGCCGAGTTCCAGCTCTCCAAGGTGGGCCGGTCCTTCATCGCGGGCCTGCTGAAGCACGCGGCCGAGATCTCCGCGGTCACCAACCAGTGGGTGAACTCGTACAAGCGCATCTGGGGCGGCTCCGAGCGCACGGCGGGCGCCGGCGGCGAGGCGCCCTCGTACATCTGCTGGGGCCACAACAACCGCAGCGCGCTGGTCCGCGTCCCGATGTACAAGCCCGGCAAGACCGGCTCCGCGCGCGTGGAGGTCCGCTCCATCGACTCCGGCGCCAACCCCTACCTCGCCTACGCCCTGCTCCTTGCCGCCGGCCTGAAGGGCATCGAGGAGGGCTACGAGCTCCCGCCGGGCGCCGAGGACGACGTCTGGGCGCTCTCCAACGCCGAGCGCCGCGCGATGGGCATCGAACCGCTCCCGCAGAACCTCGGCGAGGCCCTGACCCTCATGGAGGGCAGCGACCTGGTCGCCGAAACCCTCGGCGAACACGTCTTCGACTTCTTCCTGCGCAACAAGCGCCAGGAGTGGGAGGAGTACCGCAGCGAGGTCACCGCCTTCGAACTGCGCAAGAACCTGCCGGTGCTGTAGGCGCAGGTGAGAGTGGCTTTACCGCTGATTCAGCGGACGGGGCCGACGGTCATGGACCGTCGGCCCCGCGGCAGGTGCGAACTCGGGATCGGGGGGTCCGAGGTGGTGCCGGGAAATCAGTCTCGCCCCGTGCTCAACCTCATGGAGCTGGTGAGGAGGGAGGGGGAATGGACCACGGGGCAGCCAGAGATCCATCCGGGCTCCAGCCGTTTTTTACCGTGCTTGCGCCTTCGGCCCCTCGATCTGCTGCGGCCAGGATTCTCGCGGCTTCTTCGAGCACCCCGTTCTCGACGTACCCACATCGTTGCAACCAGTCGACTGCCGCGTCAGTACCGTGGGCTGCCGCGAGCATTCTTGCGGCCGTCCCCCTTATGCCCAGAGAATGCGGAAGCATGGCTTCGTAGAGGGTGAGCGCCTCTTCCGTCCTGTCCGCCGCAGCCAGCGAGCCCGCCAGATCGTAAGTACTGATGTTCTCGAATTCCTGGCACACATCAACTCGCTCCTCCAGTCGTCCCAGTCTCCCCAGTAGTGCGGAGAGTCCGTACGAGGAACTCTTGTCGCCCGCGTCCGCTCTGACCCGGAGACGGCTGATCGCCTCGTCTGCCCGGCCGAGCTGCTCCAACAGCCTCACCAGCTGTGCAAAGGCCTTTTCGTGACCCTTCTCGGCGCGAACCCGTAACCAGGTCACTGCGTCATCTGGGCGCCCGGCCCGCAACAAGGCGTTCACGGCCCCGTGGTATGAATTTCTGAGGCTGATGTATTCGACGTCTGCCGCACGCTGATACCACACATCCAGAGCCTCGCGCTCGCGACCTTGTTTCATCAGCAGGTCGCCCACGTACTGGGGTGCTTCACGATCGCCGGCCTCTGCCCTTCCTCGCAGCCAGGACACTGCCTCGGCCACCCGGCCCGACCTGGTGAGAATTGCGACGACCGTCCTTTGTGCCTCACGATCCCCGGATTCGGCGGCCCGTAGGTACGCTTCCAGTGACTCGGAGTGCCGGCCGGTTTCGCCAAGCAGTTCGGCGACTGGCCCCCAAGCCCGTACATCGCCTGCCGTTGCTCTTTCTCGGAGGAGGGCCAGGGCTTGCTCCTTGGCCTGGTCGCCGTGTGCCAGGCGGACCGCGTGCGGATAGGCGTGGTCCACACCAGCCGCTACTTGGCTCGAAATCCAAGTGAGTGCCTCGTCAGAGCGCCCCTCGTCTTCGAGGAGGCGAACCACATGGTCCACGAAGTGGAAATGCCCGCGTTCCACGGCTTTTTTCGACCAGCTGATTTCCTCGTCGTAGCGACCTTCCTCGTGCAGCAGTTCGGCCGCGTACCTCCACGCCTCACGGTCACCCGCCTCGGCGCCGCGCTGGATCCAGGACAGGGCAGGCTCAGGAAATCCCGCGCGCCAGAGACGGAGTCCGACAGGAGCGAGGTCTTCCTCGTCGTCCCAGTCAGGGTCCTCCCTGACCGCGCGCTCGTACCATTGGACCGCTTCCTTCCAGCGGCCCGCGAGCAGCAGCAACTCGCCCTTCCACCGGGGAACGGCTTGTCCGTCACAGAGCCCGGCAGCGTACAGGTACCAGTTCTTGGCTTCTTCGTCGCGCTCGGCCCTGGCAAGCAGATCTCCCATGTGCTGGGCCGCATGAGGACTGCCGTCGGCTGCGGCTTTCTCGTAGAACTGCCCGGCGACATGCAGGAGGCCCCGGGACTGAGCGGCCTGGGCCAGGCGAATGCGGTCTGCCGAGGACCCGTGGTCGAGCAAGGCGTTCCACAGCGAAGCCGGCAGGCGAACCGTGCGCCGGTGGGTGCGGGCGTGCTGCTCGAGGTAGTCGGCCAGGCGGTAGCGGGCTTGTGCCGGGGCTACGGCACCCGTGTGGTCGCGTATGCGTGTCAGTGGACCACGTGTGCCTCGTAGCGGGCGATTGGTGTTGATGAGTACGCTCTCCAGCCAGTCATCCCGGAGCAGGTCCCATTGGGCCCCGGGAATGTATCCCTCGGCTGCCGCATCCAGGAGCGCGAGCGGAAGGGAGACGCCATGGCCCACGCGGCGGGCATCCATGGCTGCTTCGATGACGGCTCGCGTGGGCCGTGTCGCCGTTCGGTAGCGTTCGAGAAGGGCCGGCGCTCCAGCCAGATACTGAGTGATCTGGCCGTCCTCGGCACGTTCCAGGGCGTAACCCAACCGTGGATCCTCGCGTGCCTTGGTTCGCGCGGACAGAAGTTCTGCTTCGTTGAACTCTGTCAGGATGTGCAGATCCCGTCCGGTGAGCAGTTTCCTGGCCTGCTCATGCCGGTCCGCAGTCCCGGCGGCCGGTTCAGCGACCAGAATCTCCCAGTACTCCGGCCAGACGGTGCCCAGGACCAGCACGGGCCCACGCTGCGCCTCGCGCAGCAGGGTCCTCAGGCCGGCTGAAATCCGTTCCCCCAGGTCGCTGTTCGGCGTGAGCAGGTAGTGCTGGGACTCGTTCAGCCAGACCACGGTGCGCGGTCCGACCCTTTCGAGTTCGGCAAGCGCGGCTTGAGGACGTGTCGGGTCGATGGGGTGCCAAAGCCGCCACGTGGCGGGAAGAGACCGAAGCGCTTCCCAGCACGCCCTCGTCTTGCCCGTGGACGAGTCACCGACGAGCACCACCATCTTGCTGCTGCCGGCAGCGGCTTCCCGTGCAGCCGCGCGCAGTACTCCGTCGTGGGCCCGTTCCACATACGTGGGCAGCAGCGGCAGGTGTCGCGCGTCTTTCGCTGGTGGATCGATGGCCTGGTGCACTTCCAGGGCGAAGGGGTCGGTGAAGTCAGTTATCGGTCGGCCGGTCATGCCTTGAGCCAGAGATCCCGTGTGCGTGCGGCCAGGTCTGCTTCGTCCGGGCCCGCGCGGTCTTCGTCGTCCACCTCTGCGCACTCCTTGACGATCTCAGTGAGGCTCGGATGGCCCACCACGAGGTACGCCTCGTACAGAAGGACTTTCGGATCGCGCAGAGTCCCCGACGCAGAACGTGGACGTTTCAGCACATGCCCCCCTGTGTCGCATGCCGTCGCAACAGTGTGGCCCCGGAGGGGGCCTGAAGGTGGCTGAACTGCACGACTCCATCGATGGCGGTTTGCCGCGCCGCGGAGTCGATCTTGCGAGTGGGAAGGCTCGCCCGGTTTCAGGTGGGTTCCGGTTCCGTCTTGACGGCTCCTGGCCTTCGCGTCACCCGCTGTACGCCGGGGACACCGCCGAGACGCTGATGCGTCGTGGTCTCCCCGTGCCGTCCGACGGGATCTCGTACAGGTCCGCGCCGTAGTCGCCCGGGAGGGCGTAGACGAGTGTGCCGTCGTTCTTCCAGACCGCCTGGTCGTCGACGCTGCGGGACTCGGCGAGCGGGGTCTCGCGCATCGTGCCCAGGTCCAGGACGTACAGGTGCCAGGGGGCGTCCTTCGGCAGGCCCCGCACTCGCTTCTTGTAGGCGACGCGGGTGCCGTCGGGGGAGAGGGACGGGCATTCGACGTTCGCGTGCAGGGTGGTGACCGTGCGGGTGCGCAGGTTGCCGCGGACCAGGTAGGTCGAGCCCTTCGTGGCCAGCGTCGCGTAGAAGGTGGTGTCGTCCGACGCGAACGTCACGCCCCAGAAGTTGACGTCCGCGGAGTGGTAGGAACGGCCGTCCTTGAGGATGCGGAAGGACTCCAGGGTCGGGATCAGCTCGCCCGTGCGGGTGTCGACGATCGCCGTGCGGGTGGAGAAGTTCGTGCCCGCGTACGAGTCGCCGCCCACGAACGCCGTCCAGGCCGCGTAGTGGCCGGTCGGGGAGACCCGGGCCCGGGACGGGATCCCCGGGACGTCGTAGCGGGCCTCGGTGCGCAGCCGCGCGTCCAGGATCAGGGCCCGGTACGTGTCCGAGACCGGGCCGTGCACGGCCTGGAGGCACACGCCGGTGCCGGACGCGGCGTAGAAGCGCAGGCACTTGACGCCGGAGGCGGTACGGGGGCCGGCGGGCGCCGAGGACGGGGTCGAGGTCAGTTCGTCGCGGTGCGGACCCCACGCCATGTTGCGGAAGATCATGCGGCCGGGCGCGGTGAGCGTCACCGTGCCGGGGGTGACCTTCGCGGCCCCCGCCTGCGTGTGGTCGCGGCGTTCCGCCCGCGCCGACGCGTGCAGGACGGAGGCCAGGGCCACCGCCCCGAGCACGGCCAGGGCGGACGCGAGGATCAGGATGCGGGACCTCAGGGTCATACGGCTGCCTCTCGGAAGGGGCGGAGGGTGAGGGCGTACCCGGCGCACACGGCGAGCGCGACCGTCGACAGCAGCAGCGCGGTACGGTCGCCCCACAGCGTCCATGCCGCGCCGAACGCGAGTGAGCAGGCGAAACGCGCGCCCGCCTGGCCCGTCTGGACCAGCGCCAGGCCCGAGGAACGCAGCTCCTGGGGGACGCTGTCCGACGCGACCGCCATCAGGACGCCGTCGGTCGCCGCGTAGAACGTGCCGTGCAGGGCGAGGACCGCGTAGGGCAGTGCCGTGCCGTGCCAGGACGTGAGCAGCAGGATGTAGGCGAGCAGCAGGGCCGCGTGGCCCGCGAGGAACACCCGCCAGCGGCCCCAGTGGTCCGCCAGCCGGCCGAGGGGGACGGCCAGGAGGAGGAACGCGGCCGCCGTGCCGAGCGGGAGCAGGGCGAACCAGCGGTCGGGCACGCCGAGCCGCCGTTGCAGCAGCAGGTACACGAACGAGTCGCTCACCGTGGCGAGGCCGAGGAGCAGGGCACAGACACAGATCCGCCGCAGGTCACGCCGCCCCAGCAACCCGACCGCCGCCCCCACACCAGCCCGCGCCCCGGCCGCACCGGCCCCGTGCGCCTCACCCGGCCCCGGTCCCACCGAGCCGGCCCCGTGCGTCCCGCCCGCCACCGACCCGGCCGTACCGGTCTCGTGCGTTCCGTCCGCCACCGGTCCCGCCGTACCGGTCCCGTGCGTTCCGTCCGGCGCCCGCCTCGCCGCGGCCGTCCCCTGCCTGCCGTCCCGCACCGACTCCGCCGGCCTGCGCCCGCCCACGTCGCCCGGTACGAACAGTGCCAGGACCAGTACGCCGATGGTCGCCACGCAGAAGCTGACCGTGAAGACGGCGTCGTAGCCGTCCACCGTCGCCCGCAGGATGAGGAACGCGGCCAGGGGGCCGAGCAGGGCGCCCGCCGTGTCCATCGCGCGGTGCACGCCGAAGGCGCGGCCCCGGGTCTCCGGGGTGCTGGAGAGTGAGATCAGGGCGTCCCGGGGCGCCGTGCGCAGACCCTTGCCGGTGCGGTCCGCCGCCAGGACCAGGCCGATGGGGGTGAGGGTGTGGGCGACCAGCAGGAGCGGTTTGCAGAGGGCGGAGAGCGCGTAGCCCGCGCCCGCCACCCACTTGTGGCGGCCGCCGCCGCGGTCGGCGAGGTGGCCCCCGACCAGGCGTACGACGGCCGAGAAGCCGTTGTAGACGCCGTCGAGGAGGCCGAAGCCCAGCGGAGACAGGCCGAGGCCCGCCACCAGGTACAGCGGCAGGACGGCCGTGACCATCTCGGAGGACACGTCCGTGATCAGGCTGACCGTGCCGAGGGCGAGGACGGTGGGGGCGATCGTGGAGCGGTACCGCCCGGCCGTCGTGGGCCGGGCGGTACCTTCCACGGACGCCGTCGGGTCGCTCGCGCGGCTGTCCGCTACGTACACGTCAGGACGCCCAGATCCCGGTGATGTCGGAGGAGGACGCCGCGTTGCCCGCGTGCGCGCTCAGGCCCTGGCTGTCCTCCAGGGTGCGCAGCAGGTCGTAGTGGTCGTAGGTGGTGGCGGAGGTCGAGCCCGCCGTCACCGGCTGGCCGTACAGGACGGTCGGGATGCGGTTGCCGGCCAGGCGGTTGTCCTCGTCCATGGTGACGACGAGCAGGCTGTTGTGGGTCTTGGCCCAGGTCGCGTACGCGCCCAGGTTGTTCTTCAGCCAGGTGTCACCGGTCGACACCGAGCAGTCGTGCATGTCGCTGCACAGGTTGGGGGTGACGAAGGAGAGCTGGGGGAGGGTGGAGTAGTCGGTCGGGAACTGGGCGAACGTCTTCGCGGTCGACGTCGGTACGTTGCTGAAGCCGAACCACGGGTTGTGCTTCTGCGCGTACTTGCCGCTGCTGCACGTGGTCGAGCCCTGGCTGGGCAGGGTCTCGTTGTAGCTGGCCCAGGTGCGGCCGGCGGCGAGCTGCTCGGAGGCCAGGTTGGCGGCCGAGGAGAAGCCGGGCGTGACGCAGCTGTCGTCGGTGATGCCCTGGGTGGAGCCGGAGAACAGGGCGTAGTAGTTGGGCTGGCTCGGGTGGGTCTCCGCGTACATCTGGGTCAGGTTGGCGCCGCCGGAGACCAGCGAGTTGATGTACGGGGCGCTGGAGGAGCCGATGACCTGGCTGTAGGCGTGGTTCTCGAAGACCACGACGATCACGTGGTCGGGGGCCGGTACGGCACTCGCGGCGTGCGCGGAGGCGCCGCCGAGCCCGGTCCACAGGCCGACCGCGGCCGCGGTGAAGGCGGTGGCCGAGGCCACCGCCGTACGGGCTCGGCGCAGCATCCCAGGACGTGCGGAACTGCCGGACACATCAACCTCCGGGGGAGAGGACGGAGAAGAAGGGCTGGCGGTGCGGACAGAGCATGCACACGCCAAGACTCCCATGGCTCACGGAATCTGCCCCCATGGGTGAAGAGCCGGTGAACGGCGGGTACTTGCGCCGCCATGGCACGCATCCTCGTGGGCACCTGTGGCTGGACCGACCGCGCCCTGGTGGCGAGCGGCTGGTACCCGCCCGGCCGGCGCGACCCGGAAGGCCGGCTGCGGCACTACGCCGGCCGGTTCCCCGTCGTCGAGGCCGACTCCTCCTACTACGCCCTCCCTTCCGCCCGCACCACCCGGCTCTGGGCGGACCGCACCCCGGCCGGCTTCCGCTTCGACGTCAAGGCGTTCTCCCTTCTCACCGGCCACCCCACGCGCCCGGCAGCCCTCCCCGCCGACCTGCGCGGCCACCCCCGCGACGAGGGCCTGCGCCAGGAGGTGTGGACCCGCTACGCGGAGGCCGTCGGCCCCCTGCGCGACTCCGGCCGCCTGGGCACCCTCCTCTTCCAGTACCCGCCCTCGCTGACCCCCGGCCCCGAAGCGGAGGCCTTCGTCAGGACCGCCAGGGAACGCGCCCGCGACTGGCCGTTCGCCGTGGAGTTCCGCGACCCCGCGTGGTGGCGGAGCGCGCGTACGACGGCGTTCCTCCGGGACCTGGACGCCACCGCCGTGGCCGTGGACACCGCCCGCGGCCTGCCCGGCTCCCTCCCTCCGACGGCCCAGGTCACCACCTCCCGGCTGGCGGTCGTCCGCTTCCACGGACGCAGCCCCCACTGGGGCACCGGCACCAAGGAGGACCGCTTCCGCCACGCCTACACCGCCGCCGAGCTCACGGAGTGGCTGCCGTGCGTGCGCACCCTGGCCGAACAGGCCGAAGAGGTCCATGTCCTGTTCAACAACTGCTGCGCGGACAGCGCCGTCCGGGCGGCACGGACCATGTCGGAACTGCTGGCGGCCCACCTGCCGCACCAGCTGCGCGCCCCGTCCGCCGGGCAGCCGCCGCGTCCCGCCGGCCGCACGGCCGAGGCCGGTCCCGGCCGCTCCGGTTAGGCTCGTCTGGCCAGGTCCGTGATCCCAGGGGAGGCCGCAGATGACGCCGGGGCGCAGGAGCAGTACCTTCACGCGGCTGCTGCGGCACGGCTTCACCGATGCCTCGGCCGCCGAGCGGCTGCTGGACAGCGCCGAGCTGGCCGGCGTACGCGACGACCCGGTGCTCCTCGAAGCCCTGGGCGCCACCGCCGACCCCGACCTCGCCCTGCACGGCCTGGTACGGCTCCTGGAGGCCCAGCCGGGCCCCACCGCCCGCCGCGAGCTGCTCGACACGCTGATAGCCGCCAAGCCGCTCCGGGACCGCCTGCTGGGCGTCCTCGGCGCCTCCGCCGCCCTCGCCGACCACCTCGCCCGGCACCCGCGCGACTGGGAGGCCCTGGTCACCTACGAGCCCCGGGACCTGCACCCGGGCGTGGCCGAGTTCGAGCGCGGACTCGCCGAGGCCACCGACCCCGTCTCCCTCCGGGTCGCCTACCGGCGCTGCCTGCTGTCCATCGCCGCCCGCGACGTCTGCGGCACCATCGACGTCGCCGAGACCGCCGCCGAGCTCGCCGACCTCGCCACCGCCACCCTGCGCGCCGCCCTCGCGCTCGCCGAGGCCGCCGAGCCCGGCGACGCCGCCGCCTGCCGGCTCGCGGTGATCGCCATGGGCAAGTGCGGCGGTCACGAGCTGAACTACGTCTCCGACGTCGACGTCATCTTCGTCGGCGAGGCCGCCGAGGGCGCCGACGAGGCCAAGGCGCTCCGGTCCGCCACCAGACTCGCCTCGCACATGATGCGGATCTGCTCGGAGACGACGGTGGAGGGCTCCATCTGGCCCGTCGACGCCAACCTCCGCCCCGAGGGCCGCAACGGACCCCTCGTCCGCACCCTCAGCAGCCACCTCGCCTACTACCAGCGCTGGGCCAAGACCTGGGAGTTCCAGGCCCTGCTCAAGGCCCGCCCGGTCGCGGGCGACCTCGACCTGGGCGCCGAGTACGTCGCCGCGCTGGAACCCCTGGTCTGGAAGGCGGCCGAGCGCGACAACTTCGTCGCCGACGTGCAGAAGATGCGCCGCCGGGTCGTCGAGAATATCCCGGCCGCCGAGATCGACCGCGAGCTGAAGCTCGGTCCCGGCGGCCTGCGGGACGTCGAATTCGCTGTGCAGCTGCTCCAGTTGGTGCACGGGCGGGCCGACGCCTCGCTGCGCTCCGGCACCACCCTGGACGCGCTCCAGGCCCTGGCCGCCGGCGGCTACGTGGGCCGCGCCGACGCCGTCCAGCTCGACGACGCCTACCGCTTCCTGCGTTCCATGGAGCACCGCATCCAGCTCTACCGGCTGCGCCGCACCCACCTGGTCCCCGAGGACGAGGCCGACCTGCGCCGCCTCGGCCGCTCGCTCGGCCTGCGCACCGAGCCGGTGACCGAGCTGACCCGCGAGTGGAAGCGGCACGCGGGAGTCGTACGACGCCTGCACGAGAAGCTCTTCTACCGGCCGCTGCTCGACGCCGTCGCCCAACTCGCCCCCGGTGAGACCAGGTTGAGCGCCGAGGCGGCCCGGGAACGTCTTGAGGCCCTCGGCTACACCGATCCGGCCGCCGCGCTGCGCCACCTGGAGGCCCTCGCCTCCGGTGTCACCCGCAAGGCCGCCATCCAACGCACCCTGCTGCCCGTGCTGCTGGGCTGGTTCGCCGACTCCGCCGACCCGGACGCGGGCCTGCTGAACTTCCGCAAGGTGTCCGACGCCCTCGGTAAAACCCCCTGGTACCTGCGGCTGTTGAGGGACGAGGGTGCCGCCGCCGAGAACCTGGCCCGGGTGCTGTCCGCCGGCCGCCTCGCCCCCGACCTGCTGATGCGCGCCCCCGAGGCGGTGGCCCTGCTCGGCGACGGCGACGGAGGCGGCCTGGAGCCGCGGGGCCGCGGCCCGCTGGAGCAGGAGATCCTGGCCGCCGCCGGCCGCGCCGACACAGCCGAGGACGGGGTGCGGGCCGCGCGCGGTGTGCGCCGCCGTGAGCTGTTCCGCACCGCCGCCGCCGACATCGTGGACTCCTACGGCACCGAGACCAAGCCCGCCGAGGCCGACCAGGGCGCCCTGGTGGACCGGGTCGGCGCCGCCGTCTCCGACCTGACCGCGGCGACCCTGGCCGGCACCCTGCGCGCGGTCGTCCGCGACGGCTGGGGCGACACCCTGCCCACCCGGTTCGCGATGATCGGCATGGGCCGCTTCGGGGGCCACGAACTCGGCTACGGCTCGGACGCGGACGTCGTCTTCGTACACGAACCGCAGGACGGCGTGGACGAACGGGAGGCCGCCGACGCGGCCAACAAGGTCGTCGCCGAGATGCGCCGGCTGCTCCAGGTGCCCAGCGCCGACCCGCCGTTGCTCATCGACGCCGATCTGCGCCCCGAGGGCAAGTCAGGGCCGCTGGTGCGCACGCTCAAGTCCTACGAGGCGTACTACCGGCGCTGGTCGCTGGTGTGGGAGTCGCAGGCCCTGCTGCGCGCCGAACCGGTCGCCGGGGAAGCGGAGCTGGGGCGCCGTTTCATCGAGCTGATCGACCCGCTCCGGTATCCGGCGGAGGGGCTGGGCGAGGACGCGGTACGCGAGATCCGGCGGCTGAAGGCCCGGATGGAGTCCGAGCGGCTGCCGCGCGGGGCCGACCCCAAGCTGCACACCAAGCTCGGGCCGGGCGGCCTGTCGGACGTCGAGTGGACCGTGCAGCTGCTACAGCTGCGGCACGGGTGGGCCGAGCCGGGGCTGCGCACCACCCGGACCCGGGAGGCGCTGGCCGCGGCGGCCGCAGCGGGGCTGCTGGGCGACGAGGAGGCCGGGACACTCGACGAGGCGTGGGTGCTGGCGACGCGGGTGCGGAACGCCGTGATGCTGGTGCGGGGGCGGGCCGGCGACACGTTTCCCTCCGAGAGCCGGGAGCTGGCCGCGGTCGGGCGGTACCTGGGGTACGGGGACGGGCATGCCGGGGACATGCTGGACGCGTACCGGCGGACCGCGCGCCGGGCTCGGGCGGTTGTCGAGGAGCTTTTCTACGGCGCCTAGGGAGTAGCTGCTTTCGGGTGGGGCTTTCGGGTGCGGGTGCGTGGGGGTTGCTCGCGCAGTTCCCCGCGCCCCTAGAGGGGCGCTTCCAGCAGCGTTCTCGCGTGGTTCATGAGGCCTGTCAGGCCCACCTCGAAGGCTCGGTCCGCGCGGCCGTCGCCCACCGCCGCCAGGGCCTCGGCCAGGTGCGGGGTGGGGGTCTGGGCCGTCAGTTCCCACATGGCCTCCGGGGCCGCCAGGTCCAGCGCCGAGCCCAGGACCAGGTTCTCCAGGGCGATCAGCAGCGGCATCACGTCCGCCGCGGCGAAGCCCGCCGCCAGCAGCACCGAGACCGCGCGCTCGTACTGTTCGAGGACCCGGGGGGCCCGCACCGGTGAGGTCATCAGGAGCGGGATCGCCCGCGGATGGGCGGCGAACGCGGCCCGGTAGGAGCGGGCCCAGGACTCCAGCGCGGTGTCCCAGGGGGTCAGGTCGAGGGTCGCCGGGTCGATCACCGAGGCGACCCGTTCCCGCAGCAGTTCGACGATGCCGTCCCGGCCGTCCACATGGTGGTACAGCGAGCCGGTCTGCGTGCCGAGCCGCTTCGCGATCTGCGGGACGCTGAAGTCGCCCTGCTCGTCCACGAGTTGCAGTGCGGTCGTGGTGATCCGCTCCCGGTCGAGGAGCGGGGTGCGCGGCCGTCCCATCGGCGTGTTCTCCCCCGAAGGTGTGAAACGGGTCTTCCCGGATGTCCAGGAGGAGGCTACATTGCCAAAACCGAAAGGCTTTAGATTTACGGGTCCGGGGCAGCCCCTGCCCCGGTAGCGCCGGTCACCCCGCACGCCCGGAACCCTCCCGTCCGTCGCGCTCGAAGGGCTCCCCCTCCATGTCCGTCACCGCTCGCCAGGAGAACGCGCCGCCCGCCACGGCGACCCTCCGCCCCGGCTCGCTCGGCACCGCCGACATCGCCTTCTTCGTCATCTCCGCCGCCGCCCCGCTCACCGTGATGGCCGGCGTCGCCCCGCTCGCCGTCCTGCTCGGCGGCATCGGCGCCCCCGCCGGCTACCTGATCGCGGGCATCACCCTCGCCGTCTTCGCCGTCGGCTTCACCACCATGAGCCGGCACGTCAGGAGCGGCGGCGCGTTCTACGCGTACATCACCCGCGGCCTCGGCCGCCCCGTCGGCATCGGTGCCGCCCTGCTCGCGCTGATCGGCTACAACGGCATGGAGATCGGCGTCTACGGCCTGCTCGGCAGCGCCGGCCGGGACACCGCGAAGGCTCTCTTCGGCATCGACGTCCCCTGGCTGCCGATCGCCCTCGCCGGGCTGCTGCTCATCGGGTACGGCGGCTACCGTTCCATCGAGTTCGGCGCCAGGCTGCTCGGCGTGCTGCTGGTCGCCGAGACCGGCATCCTGGTCCTGCTCGCGGGAGGGGTGCTGGTCAAGGGCGGCGCGCACGGGCTGTCGGCCGCCTCCTTCGCCCCGCACCACGTGTTCGTCTCCGGTACGGCCGTCGTCCTCGCCTTCGCCTTCGCCGCCTTCACCGGCTTCGAGTCGACGGTCATCTACCGGCGCGAGGCCCGCGACCCCGAGCGCACGGTCCCGCGCGCCACCTACGTGGCCGTCGCCTTCCTCGGCCTCTTCTACGCCTTCATGGTGTGGATCATCATCCAGGCCTTCGGCGACCGGGACGTCGTCGCGGCCGCCGGCAAGGACCCCGGCGGCCTCTTCTTCACCGCCATCACCACCTACGCCGGCGGCTGGGCGGCCGACCTGATGCACGTCTTCATCGTGACCAGCATCATCGCCTCCCTCCTCGCCTTCCACAACGCGATCAACCGGTACGCCCTCGCGCTCGCCGAGGAGGGCGTGCTGCCGAGGCGGCTGGGCCGGATCCACCCCAGGCACCGCTCCCCCTACCTGGCCGGGGTCGCGCAGACCGTCGTCGGCCTGGTGGTCGTGCTCGGCTTCTGGGCGGCCGGCGCCGACCCGTACGACCAGCTGCTGCTGTGGGTCAACACCCCAGGGATGATCGGCCTGTTCGCGCTCCAGCTGCTCGCCGCGATCGCGGTGCCGTGCTACTTCCGCCGGGTCCGGCACGAGGAGGGCGCGGTGCGGACCGTGCTCGCCCCGACCGTCGCCGCCGTGCTGCTCGCCACCGCCATAGGCCTCGTCATCACCCACATCGACCTCTTCACCGGCGCGTCGGCCACGGTCAACACCCTGCTGATCCTGATCGCGCCCGCCGTCTTCGTCGCGGGTCTCGGCCTCGCGTGGTGGCTGCGCCGCGAACGTCCCGCCGTGTACGCGGCCTTCGCCGCCGAGCCGACGGAGCCGACGGAGCCGACGGAGCCGACGGAGCCGACGGAGCCGACGGAGCCGACGGAGCCGACCGAGCCGACGGAGCGCGCTGAGCCCGCCGAGCCCGCCGATTCTGTCGGCGTCACCGAATAACCGTACGGAACAAAGGAGTTCACCCCGCGATGACCGCCGCCCCCGACCTGGTCCTCACCGGTGCCGAGGTCCGCACCCTCGATCCGGCCCGCCCCCGTGCCACCGCCGTCGCCGTCCGCGACGGGCTGATCGCCGCCGTCGGCGACGAACGGGACGTACCCGGCTGGCGAGGGCCCCGCACCGAGGTCGTGGACCTGCGCGGTGCCCACCTGGTGCCCGGCCTGGTCGACGCGCACAGCCACCCGGTGTGGGGCCTGGACATGGCGACCGGCGCCGACCTGTCGGGGGTGACCGGCCTGGCGGCCCTGCGGGCGGCGCTCGCCGGGGCCGCCCGCGTCGACGGGTGGGTGATCGGCCACGGCCTCGACCACAACGCGTTCGAGGGACGACCGGTGGACCGCGCGCTCGTCGAGGACGTACTCGGCGGCGCGCCCGCCTTCCTGCGCCTGTACGACGGCCACTCGGCCCTCGCCACCGGGGCGGCGCTGGCCGCGGCCGGGGTCACGGGCGCGCGGGTCTTCGAGCAGCGGTCGGAGGTGGTGTGCGACGCCGACGGCCGGCCGACCGGGCATCTGGTCGAGCACGCGGCGATGCGACTGGTCGAGTCCGTGATGCCCCGCCCGTCGTACGCGGCCCGCCGCAAGCGGCTCGTGGAGCTGCTGGCGGCGATGGCCGCGACCGGGCTGACCGGGGCGCACGTCATGGACGAGGGGGACGCCGAACTCGTCGGGGCGGTGGCCGAGGAGACCGTCCTGCCGTTGCGGCTGCGCTTCGCGCCCTGGTGCATGCCGGGGGTCGACGGCGCCGGGCTCGCGGAACTGGTCGCGGCCCAGGGGCGGGGCGGCCGGCACTGGACGGTCGACGGGGTGAAGTTCTTCATGGACGGGACGGTCGAAGGGGGCACCGCCTGGCTGGAGCACGCGGACTGCCACGGGCAGGGGACGGCGGCGTTCTGGCCCGATCCGGACGCCTACGCTGCCGCCGTACGCCGGCTGCACGCGGCCGGGGTGCGCACGGCCACGCACGCGATCGGGGACGCGGCGGTACGGCACGTCCTGGACGTGGTGGCGGAGCTGGGGGCGGGCGCGGCGGGCCGGCACCGCATCGAGCACATCGAGACGGCGCCGGACGCGCTGCTGCCCCGGTTCGCGGAGCTTGGGGTGGCCGCGTCCATGCAGCCGCCGCACACCGCGTACACGCGGGCGGACGGCACCGACGAGTGGTCCCGCCGGCTGGGCACGACTCGCGCAGGCCACGCGTGGCGCCTGCGCGACCTCCGTGACGCGGGCGCGACGGTCGCCCTCGGCTCGGACTGGCCGATCGCCCACTACGACGCCCGGGCCGTCCTCGCGACGGCCCGCGCACCGAGGGGCGCGGCGTCGGCGGGCGCGGGCCTGACCGGCCTGGAGGCACTGGAGGGCTGCACGAGCCACGCGGCGCGGGCGGCGGGGGAGTCGGAACGGGCGGGCCGCATAGCGGTCGGCTACCGCGCCGACCTGACGGCCCTCGCCCTGGACCCGGTCACCGCCCCCACGGACGAACTGCCCGAGGCCCCGATACGCCTGACGGTGACCGGAGGACACGTGGTGCACCGGGGAGAGTGAGCCGCCGACAACTGAGCGAGCTCGCCACCGCCGACCCCACCCGTCGTGGCCGAGCACCGTCGCGGCGGGAAAGGGGAGCCGGCAGACGGCCCGGTCCGCCGGCCGTCGTGAGCCAGGGGCCGAGCGAGGTTCGCCACCGCCGGCCCCACCCGTCGTGGCTGAGCGCCGTCGCGGCGGGAAAGGAGGGACTGGCGGTTGTTCTGTAACCGGCCGCTCTCTTTTGTCCGCCGCGACGGTGCTCAGCCGCCGCGGTGGTGGGCGGCGGTGCCGGGCCGGCCGGTCGCCCGCGGGCCGGCCGGTCGCAGTCGAGGTCGTCCTTGAACCGGCGGGGCTCCCGGGGGCGTCGGTTCAGCCGCCCGCAGGGCCCCGTAGCAGGCTCACGCCCGTCGGTTGGCGGGGCAGGGTGTACGGGAGGGCGCCGTACCAGAGGCGGGTCACTGTGAAGCCGAAGGTCAGGCAGAGGGCTCCGCCCACCGCGTCCAGCCAGAAGTGGTTGGCCGTGGAGACGATCACCAGCAGGGTCGCCGCCGGGTACAGCAGGCCCAGGAGCCGTACCCAGGGGACCGAGGCCAGGGCGAAGACCGTCAGGCCGCACCACAGGGACCAGCCGATGTGCATGGACGGCATCGCGGCGTACTGGTTCGACATGTGCTTCAGGTCGCCCGAGGCCATCGAACCCCAGGTGTGGTGGACCGTCACGGTGTCCACGAAGCGGCCGCCGTTCATCAGGCGGGGCGGGGCGAGCGGGAACAGGTAGTAGCCGAGCAGGGCCACGCCCGTCGTCGCGAAGAGGGCGAGGCGGGCCGCGGCGTAGCGGCCGGGATGACTGCGGTAGAGCCAGACCAGCACACCCAGCGTCACCACGAAGTGCAGTGTCGCGTAGTAGTAGTTCATGCCGATGATCAGCCAAGTCACCGAGTTCACGGCATGGTTGACCGACTCCTCGACGGCGATCCCCAGGTGCCGCTCGGCCCGCCAGATCCAGTCCGCGTCGCGCAGCGCCTGCGCCTTCTGCTCGGGGACCGCGTTGCGGATCAGCGAGTAGGTCCAGTAACTCACCGCGATCAGCAGGATCTCGAACCAGAGCCGGGGCCGCCGCGGGGTGCGCAGCCTGCTGACGAATCCCTGTCCTCTCTCGCCCGTGACGGTCCGCGGAAGGGTCTGTTGTTCGCGACCTTCCGGCTCTGTCACGGTCGAGTCACTCATAGGCACAGAGTCTGCCAGAAAAGACGTCTTCGACAGATCATCCCAAGGTTGGACCGACCACGCATGTTCTACGGCGTGACGACTACTGCGGTGGTATCAGGCCGCGGTCAGCCCCGGCCGACGCGGTCCCCGGGGGCCGACGCCGTGGAACCGCGCACCACCAGTTCCGGCATGAAGACGAACTCGCTGTGCGGGGCGGGCGTACCGCCGATCTCCTCCAGCAGCGTGCGCACTGCCGCCTGTCCCATCGCCGGGACCGGCTTGCGGATGGTGGTGAGGGGCGGGTCGGTGAACGCGATCAGCGGGGAGTCGTCGAAGCCGACGACGGAGACGTCCCGTGGGACGTCGAGCCCGCGCTGCCGGACCGCCCGTATCGCGCCCAGGGCCATCATGTCGCTGGCGCAGACGATCGCCGTGCAGTCGCGCTCGATGAGCGCCGTCGCGGCCGCCTGGCCGCCCTCCAGGGTGTACAGCGAGTGCTGCACGAGCTCCGTCTCGACGGTCTCCGCGCCCAGCCCCAGCTGGTCCTGCACCGCCCGCACGAAGCCCTCGATCTTGCGCTGCACGGGCACGAACCGCTTGGGCCCGAGGGCGAGGCCGATCCGGGTGTGGCCCAGGGAGACGAGGTGGGTGACGGCGAGCGTCATCGCGGCCCGGTCGTCGGGGGAGATGAACGGCGCCTGCACCTTCGGCGAGAAACCGTCCACCAGGACGTACGGCACGCCCTGCGCCCGCAGCCGCTCGTAGCGCTGCATGTCGGCCGTGGTGTCCGCGTGCAGCCCGGAGACGTAGATGATGCCGGCGACCCCGCGGTCCACCAGCATCTCGGTCAGCTCGTCCTCCGTGGACCCGCCCGGGGTCTGGGTGGCGAGCACGGGGGTGTAGCCCTGCCGGGTCAGCGCCTGTCCGATGACCTGGGCCAGGGCCGGGAATATCGGGTTCTCGAGCTCGGGGGTGATGAGGCCCACCAGCCCCTCGCTGCGCTGCCGCAGCCGTACCGGACGCTCGTAGCCGAGGACGTCCAGGGCGGCGAGCACGGACTGGCGGGTGGTGGCGGCGACGCCCGGCTTCCCGTTCAGGACCCGGCTCACCGTCGCCTCGCTCACCCCCGCCTGCGCTGCGATGTCGGCAAGCCGTGTGGTCACGGCACTGGACTGTACCGGCCGTATGTCCCCTTGCACACCGATCGGGCGCCTGATGCGGCCTGGGGGGCGGCCCGGGGCGGGCTGCTGCGTCATCGCACTCCCTCATGAAACGTGACGGCAAGAGCTTGCAGAGTCTTGCACAAGTCGCCCCCGTACCGCTCCACCGCCGTAAACAAGCGTCTCACGGCGGTCGCCGACAGGTCACGCCCGGATAACTTCGGAGATCTCTTGCACTTTTTTTCTGCAAGGTCTTTCGCAAGGGTTGCATCGCTGTTACGTTCCCTGACGCCCGGCCGCCGAAGCAACGGCGCAGTCGGCACGACAGCGGGACGGTGGACGGGACCGCCCCCGCATCACACGGGCTTAACCCTCAAGGAGAACTCATGCGGCGTGGCATAGCGGCCTCCGCGCTGGTGGCGTCCCTCGCCCTCACGGCGACGGCGTGCGGCGGGAGCGGAAACGACAGCAAGTCGGACGGCCCGGTCACCATCACCTGGTGGGACACCTCCAACGCCACCAATGAGGCACCGACGTACCAGGCCTTGATCAAGCAGTTCGAGGCCGCCAACAAGAACATCAAGGTCAAGTACGTCAACGTCCAGTTCGACCAGGCGCAGAACAAGTTCGACACGGCCGCCCAGTCCGGCAAGGGCGCCCCCGACGTGCTGCGCTCCGAGGTCGGCTGGACCCCCGCCTTCGCCAAGGCCGGCTACTTCGTGCCGCTCGACGGCACCGCCGCCCTCGCCGACAAGGACAAGTTCCAGTCCAGCCTGATCACCCAGGCCCAGTACGAGGGCAAGACCTACGGCGTGCCGCTGGTCACCGACACCCTCGCGCTCGTCTACAACAAGGCGCTGCTGAAGAAGGCCGGCATCACCGACGCCCCCAAGACCTGGGACGAGGTCAAGGCCGACGCCGCCAAGATCCAGGACAAGGCCAAGACCACCGGCTACTGGGGCCCCGAGGCCGCCTACTACACGCAGCCCTTCCTGTACGGCGAGGGCACCGACATGGTCGACGCCTCCGCCAAGAAGATCACCATCACCTCGGCGGCGGCCAAGAAGGGCTACCAGACCTGGCTGGACCTCTACTCCGGCAAGGGCCTGCACAAGGCGGACACCACCGCCGACGCCTACGCCCACCGCCAGGACGCCTTCGTCAACGGCAAGGTCGCCATGACCATCGAGGGCCCCTGGGAGATCACGAACTTCTACAAGGGCTCCGCGTTCGGCGACAAGTCCAACCTCGGCATCGCCACCGTCCCGGCCGGCTCCACCGGCAAGGCGGGCGCCCCGACCGGCGGCCACAACCTCTCCGTCTACGCCGGCTCGGACAAGGCCCACCAGGAAGCCGCCGAGAAGTTCGTCGCCTTCATGACCTCCGCGAAGTCCCAGACGGAGATCGCCCTGAAGAACTCCACCCTGCCGACCCGCTCCGACGCCTACACCGCCGCGGTCAAGGCCGACCCGGGCATCGCCGGCTACCAGGCCGTCCTCCCCTCCGCCCAGCCGCGCCCGGCGCTCGCCGAGTACTCCTCCCTGTGGGGTCCGGTCGGCACCGAGCTGACCAAGGTCGCCGGTGGCAAGGAGTCCCTGGACAAGGGCCTGGGGAACGCCGAACTCGGGATCGAGAAGCTCGTCCCCGACTTCAGCAAGTAGGCCCGCGTGGCCGCCGGAGCGCCCTGTTCAGGGGGAGTGCTCCGGCGGCCGCCGGCCTGTGCCAGGCCGCCCAGCCCGCCCATCCCGGATTTTCCAGAAGGTGTCGAACCATGACAGTCGCCATCGACCGCGCGACCGGCAAACGCCACGGTGACCGCGCGCCCCGCCCCGGGCTGGGCCAGCGGATCAGGAACGGCTACCAGAAATACTGGTACGCCTACGCGATGATCGCCCCCGTGGCCGTCGTGCTCGGGGCGCTCGTCATCTACCCGTTGGTGTACGGCTTCTACCTGACGTTGACGGACGCCAACAGCCTGAACACCGCCCGCACCATCGGCATCAACCACATCGACGCCACCTACAAGTTCATCGGCCTGGACAACTACAAGGACATCCTGTTCGGCCCGACGTCCTACGACCGCTTCTGGTCCCACTTCCTGTGGACGATCGTGTGGACCGCGCTCTGCGTCGCCCTGCACTACACGATCGGCCTGGGCCTCGCCCTGCTGCTCAACGAGAAGTTCCGCGGCCGCACCTTCTACCGCATGGTGCTGGTGCTGCCCTGGGCGGTCCCCACCTTCGTCACCGTCTTCGGCTGGCGGTTCATGCTCGCCGACGGCGGCATCATCAACAGCGCCCTGCACTTCCTCCATCTGCCGCAACCTGACTGGCTGGAGGACACCTTCTGGCAGCGGGCCGCGGCGATCCTCGTCAACACCTGGTGCGGCGTGCCGTTCATGATGCTCTCGCTGCTCGGCGGCCTCCAGGCCATCGACGGCACGCTGTACGAGGCCGCCGAGATGGACGGCGCGAGCGCCTGGCAGCGCTTCCGGTACGTCACCCTGCCGGGCCTGAGGTCCGTCAGCTCCACGGTCGTCCTGCTCGGCATCATCTGGACGTTCAACCAGTTCGCCGTCATCTTCCTGCTGTTCGGCAACACCGCGCCCGACGCCCAGATCCTGGTCACCTGGGCCTACTTCCTCGGCTTCGGACAGCAGCCGCGTGACTTCGCCCAGTCCGCCGCCTACGGCATGCTGCTGCTGGCCGTCCTGATCGTCTTCACCTCCTTCTACCGCCGCTGGCTCAACCGCAACGACCAGCAGCTCGCGATCTGAGGCAGGAGTTCCCATGAGTACGACCACCGTCGAGACCTCCGCCCAGGTCGCCGAGGAGACCCCCGTGACCAGCACCCGCCGCATCCGCGGCCGCGGCGAACGCGGCCCGCTCGGTACCGCCGTCACCCACGGCGTGCTGGGTGTCGCGAGCCTGATCGCGTTCTTCCCGGTCGGCTGGCTGATCTTCCTGTCCCTCGGCCCGGACAAGGACGACTACCTGCACCCGAGCGGCATCTGGCACAAGATGACGCTGAGCAACTACTCCTTCGTCCTCCAGCACACCGGCTTCTGGGACTGGTTCAGGACGACGATGATCGTCGTCGGCGGCACCACGGTCATCGGGCTCATCCTCGCCTCGACCACCGGCTACGCGGTCTCCCGGATGCGCTTCCCCGGCTACCGGAAGTTCATGTGGCTGCTGCTGGTCACCCAGATGTTCCCGATCGCCGTCCTGATCGTGCCGATGTACCAGATCCTGTCGAACCTCGGCCTCATCGACAGCTACCTCGGCCTGATCCTCGTCTACTGCACCACTGTCGTCCCCTACACGGCGTGGCTGCTCAAGGGCTACTTCGACACGATCCCCTTCGAGATAGACGAGGCCGGCCGGGTCGACGGGCTCAGCCCGTTCGGCACCTTCGCCCGGCTGATCCTGCCGCTGGCCAAGCCCGGCCTCGCGGTCGCCGCGTTCTACAACTTCCTCACCGCCTTCGGCGAGGTCGCCTTCGCCTCCACGTTCATGCTGAGCGACGACAAGTACACGTTCGCGGTGGGGCTCCAGAGCTTCATCAGCGAGCACGACGCGCAGCGGAACCTGATGACCGCGACGGCGGTGCTGATCGCGATACCGGTGGCCGTGTTCTTCTACCTCGTGCAGCGGAACCTGGTGACCGGACTCACCGCCGGCGGGACCAAGGGGTAGCACGCCGGTTCATGAGCGCCCCGTAAGGGGCGCGGGGAACTGCGCGACCAGCCCCGACGGCGCCGCACCCGAAACTCGGGGCGGCCGCGATGTCCATCCGACCCCGCTGACACCGCGGCCGCCTCGTCACCACCGTCATACGCAGTACGCACACCTGATCCCATCGCCCCTTTACGTACCAAGGACGCCATGAGCCAGCAGCACTCCGCCATCGCCCCGGCACCGAACCCCGCCGCAGCCAAGCGCAGCGACTGGTGGCGGGACGCGGTGATCTACCAGGTCTACCCGCGCAGCTTCGCCGACAGCAACGGCGACGGGATGGGGGACCTGGAAGGCGTACGTTCCAGACTGCCCTACCTGCGTGACCTCGGCGTCGACGCGGTGTGGCTCAGCCCGTTCTACGCCTCGCCGCAGGCCGACGCAGGTTACGACGTCGCCGACTACCGTGCCGTGGACCCGATGTTCGGCAACCTGCTGGACGCGGACGCGCTGATCCGGGACGCCCACGGGCTGGGCCTGCGGATCATCGTCGACCTGGTGCCCAACCACTCGTCCGACCAGCACGAGTGGTTCAAGCGGGCGCTGGCGGAGGGGCCGGGATCGCCGTCGCGCGACCGGTACCACTTCCGCCCGGGCAAGGGCGAGAACGGCGAACTCCCGCCCAACGACTGGGAGTCCATCTTCGGCGGCCCCGCGTGGACCCGGGTCGCGGACGGCGAGTGGTACCTGCACCTCTTCGCCCCCGAGCAGCCCGACTTCAACTGGGAACACCCCGCCGTCGGCGACGAGTTCCGCTCCATCCTGCGCTTCTGGCTGGACATGGGCGTGGACGGTTTCCGGATCGACGTGGCCCACGGTCTGGTGAAGGCGGAGGGGCTGCCGGACCTCGGCGGCGCCGACCAGCTCAAGCTGCTGGGCAACGATGTCATGCCGTTCTTCGACCAGGACGGCGTACACGACGTCTACCGGCAGTGGCGGCACGTTCTGGACGAGTACGCGGGGGAGCGGATCTTCGTTGCCGAGGCGTGGACCCCGACCGTCGAGCGCACCGCCAACTACGTCCGTCCGGACGAGCTCCACCAGGCCTTCAACTTCCAGTACCTGAGCACGGAGTGGGACGCGGCCGAGCTCCGCGGGGTCATCGACCGCACCCTGGAGGCGATGCGCCCGGTCGGCGCTCCCGCCACCTGGGTGCTCTCCAACCACGACGTCACCCGGCACGCCACCCGCTTCGCCAACCCGCCGGGCCTGGGCACCCAGATCCGGCTGGCCGGTGACCGGGAGCTGGGGCTGCGCCGGGCGCGGGCGGCCACCCTGCTGATGCTCGCGCTGCCCGGTTCGGCGTACGTCTACCAGGGCGAGGAGCTCGGCCTGCCGGACGTCGTGGACCTCCCCGACGAGGTGCGCCAGGACCCCGCGTACTTCCGGGGCGCGGGCCAGGACGGGTTCCGGGACGGCTGCCGGGTGCCGATCCCGTGGACGCGGGACGGGTCGTCGTACGGCTTCGGACCGGGCGGCAGCTGGCTTCCGCAGCCCGCGAGCTGGGGCGAGCTGAGTGTGGAGGCGCAGACGGGGGTGGCCGGTTCGACGCTGGAGCTGTACCGCGCCGCGCTGGCCGTCCGCCGTGCCCAGCCCGACCTGGGTGCGGGCGACGGGGTGGAGTGGCTGCGGGCACCCGAGGGCGTACTCGCCTTCCGGCGCGGGGAGTTCGTCTGCGTCGCGAACACGACCGGGGAGTCCGTCACCACTCCGGCGTACGGCAGCGTGCTGCTCGCCAGCGGTGAGCTGACGGAGGCGGACGGCGAGGCGAAGCTGCCGGCCGACACGACCGTGTGGTGGACGACCGCCTGACGGACCGTCACAGAGTAATTTATTGCGGCAACTTCACAGGGCCCGCTACCCAACTGGGTGGCGGGCCTTTAACATCTGCGCAACCGCAAGGTTTCAGCAAGGTTTCTGCAAGAGCCTTCAATGGTGAAGGAACCCCACATGGCACGTAAGACCCTCTCCGCCGCACTGGCGCTGGCCGCCTGTAGCGTTGTCATGACCCCGTCCGTCGCGTCGGCCTCCCCGCCCGGCGCCAAGGACGTCACCGCCGTCCTCTTCGAGTGGAACTACGGCTCCGTCGCCAAGGAGTGCACCAGCACCCTCGGCCCCGCCGGCTACGGATACGTCCAGGTCTCCCCGCCCGCCGAGCACATACAGGGCTCGCAGTGGTGGACGTCGTACCAGCCGGTGTCGTACAAGATCGCGGGCAGACTCGGTGACCGCGCGTCCTTCCAGAACATGGTCAACACCTGCCACGCGGCCGGCGTGAAGGTGGTCGTGGACACCGTCGTCAACCACATGTCGGCGGGCAGCGGGACCGGGACGGGGGGTTCGTCGTACACGAAGTACGACTATCCCGGCCTGTACTCCTCCTACGACTTCGACGACTGCACCTCCCCCGTCTCGAACTACGCCGACCGCTGGAACGTGCAGCACTGCGAACTCGTCGGCCTGGCCGACCTGGACACCGGCGAGGAGTACGTCCGCAAGACCATCGCCGGCTACATGAACGACCTGCTGAACCTCGGCGTGGACGGCTTCCGCATCGACGCGGCCAAGCACATCCCGGCCGAGGACCTCGCCAACATCAAGACCCGGCTGACCAACCCGTCCGTGTACTGGAAACAGGAGGTCATCTACGGCGCGGGCGAGGCCGTCCAGCCCACCGAGTACACCGGCAACGGGGACGTCCAGGAATTCCGATACGCCTACGACCTCAAGCGCGTCTTCAACGACGAGAACCTCGCCTACCTGAAGAACTACGGCGAGGGCTGGGGGTACCTGAGCAGCTCGGTCGCCGGGGTCTTCGTCGACAACCACGACACCGAGCGCAACGGCTCCACCTTGAACTACAAGGACGGCGCCAACTACACCCTGGCCAACGTCTTCATGCTGGCCTACCCGTACGGCGCCCCGGACATCAACTCCGGCTACGAGTGGTCGGACGCCGACGCGGGCCCGCCGAACAACGGTGTGGTGAACGCCTGCTGGCAAAACGGCTGGAAGTGCCAGCACGCCTGGCCGGAGATCATCCGCATGGTCGCCTTCCGCAACGCGGTGCGCGGCCAGGCGGTGACGAACTGGTGGGACGACGGCGCCGACGCGATCGCCTTCGGCCGGGGCGCGAAGGGCTACGTCGCCATCAACCACGAGTCGGGCCCGCTGACCCGGACGTACCAGACGTCACTGCCGGCGGGGACGTACTGCAACGTGCAGAACAACACGAGCGTGACCGTGAACAGCGCCGGACAGTTCACCGCCACCCTGGCCTCGAACACCGCGCTGGCGGTCTACGCCGGGAAGTCCACCTGCTGATCGTCCATCCGCTGCGTCCCTATCACCGACAGCAGCCGCAGCGCCTCCTCGGAGCGTGAGCCCGGGGTGGCGGTGTAGATCACGACCTGCTGGTCGCGGTCGGTGATGTCGAGGGCGTCGCAGTTGACGGTGACCGGGCCCACCACCGGGTGCCGGAAGGTCTTGACCAGGGTGGGCTCGGCGGCCACGTCGTGGGACTCCCATAGCCGCCCGAACTCCTCGCTCCCGGCGAGGAGTTCGGCCACCAGCCCGGCCACCTCGGGCGAGTCGGGATAGCGTGCGGCGGTGGCCCGCAGCCGCTGTGCCGAGAGCCTCGCGAAGGCGTCGACGTCCGACACCCCGTACAACCTGTCGCCCGCGTACGGCCCGCCGCCCTTCAGGCGCGGGCCGAGGAAGGCGCGGCGCACGAGGTTGCGGTCCCGCGGGGGCAGCGCGGAGAAGTCCTCCATGAGGGCGGCCGCCAAGTCGTTCCAGGCCAGTACCTCGAAGGTCGCGGAGGTCACGAAGGCCGCGGCCTGCGGGAGCCGCCGCAGCAGGTCGAGCAGGCTCTGCCGGACCTCGCGCGAGGGGCCGGGCGGCGGCCCCGGCGGGGCCCCGGCGAGATGGTGGAGATGGGCGCGTTCGGCGTCCGACAACCGCAGGGCGCGCGCCAGCCCGCCCAGCACCTCCCGCGACGGACGCGGCCCCCGCGCCTGTTCGAGCCGTGTGTAGTACTCGGTGGAGATGAACGCCAGCTGCGCCACCTCCTCGCGCCGCAACCCCGGCGTCCGGCGCCGGGTACCACGGGGCAGCCCGACCTCGGCGGGGGAGATCCGCTCCCGCCGGCTGCGCAGGAACGCCGCCAGTTCTTCCCTGTCCACATCTTCAGTGTGCGCCGCTCACCGTGCCTCATCCAGGTACTGCCGATGCCTGGATGCGCCCGGAGCCCGGCCGCAGGCTCGTGGTCATGGAGAACACAGTCACCCCAGTCACCGCGGGCCTGCTGGCCGGCAAGGTCGCCTTCGTCAGCGGCGCGGGACGCGGCATCGGCGCGGCGGCCGCCCGGCTCTTCGCCAGGGAGGGCGCCCGCGTCCTGCTCGCGGCCCGCACCGAGGAGCAGTTGAAGGCGGTCACGGAGGAGATCAGGGCGGCGGGCGGCACCGCCGAGTACACGGTGTGCGACCTGGCGGACGCGCGGAGCGTCCGCGCCGCCGTCGACCGTACGGTGGAGAGCTACGGCCGCCTCGACATCGCCTTCAACAACGGCGCCGTCGGGCAGCCGCCCGGTCCTCTGGACGAACTCCCCGAGGCCGACTTCGACCAGGTCACCGCCGTGAACCTGAAGGGCGTCTGGCTCGCCATGACGGCCGAGGTCGCCGCCATCCGTGCCACCGCCGGCACCGGCGCCATCGTCAACAACTCCTCCGTCGGCAGCCTGCGCGCCAACCCCGTGCTCCCCGTCTACGGCGCCCTGAAGCGGGCGGTCAACAGCCTCACCCAGTCCGCCGCCGCCACCTACGGCCCCGAGGGCATCCGGGTCAACGCCGTCGCCCCCGGCGGCACCCTCACCGAGATGGTCCGCGACTGGGACGCTGCCACCCCCGGCGTCATCGCCCGCATCGAGGCCACCAGCCCCCTGGGCCGCATGGCCGACCCCGCCGAGATCGCCGAGGCGGCCGCCTGGCTCCTGAGCGACCGCGCCTCCTTCGTGACCGGCGCGATCCTCCAGGTGGACGGGGGAGCGGGCGCGTGAACGGCCGCCACCGGGAGGAATCCCGGTGGCGGCCGTCCCGGCCGGTGACTACTTCCAGGTGTCACTCGTGGTGTAGCCCGATGAAGTGCCGGTCGTGTACGACCGGTTGGTGCCCGACTCCCAGGTCACGTTCCCGGACGAGTCCTTCTTGACGTACTTGTACGTGAAGGCCGTGCTCTTCGGGACGATCACCAGCTTGCTCCATGTCGGGTAGGACTCCGAGGAGAGCGGGATCGCGTCGCTCGTGTTCCAGGAGCCGAGGGAGGCGACGGAGCCGACGACGTAGACGTTGGTGCCGTAGGTCGTCGTGGCGTACTCGTTGAAGGTGACGTCGGTGGCGTCGGCGTTCGCCACGTTCCAGGAGTTGTTGAGGGAGAGTGCCGAAGTAGTGGTGGCCGCCGATCTGTTGGCGTTGGACTCCCACGTCACGTTCCCTGAACTGTCCTTCTTGATGAACTTGTAGGTGAAGGACGTGTTGATCGGCACGGTCACCGCGCCCGACCAGATCGGGTACCCGGTGGACGAGAGCGGGACCGCCTTCGAGGTGTCCCAGGCGCCCAGGGCGTCGATGGAGCCGACGACGTAGACGTCGGTGCCGCTCGTGGTGGCCGCGTACTCGTTGAAGGTTGCGGTCACCGTGGAGGTGGAGCCGCCGCCGCTGCCGCCGTCGTCGCAGCCGACCGTGCAGGTGTAGGAGGAGTTGTAGAAGGCGACGGCGTCCTTCGCGGGGATCGTGATGCTCGCGTTGCCGCCGGAGACGGTGACCGTGCTCGCCCCGCCGTCGACGACGTTCGAGTACGTGCCGTCGGCCATGCCCGTCGCGAAGGTGTAGGTGGCCGACGACGAGCCGTTGTTGACGGCGAAGAAGCCGGCGCCGCTGCGGCCGAAGCCGATCACGGAGGACGACTTGGTCGACCAGTTGGACACGGCGGCGCTGCCGGCCGCGTTGTGCCAGGCGACCATGCCGACGACGGCGGTGTCCCGGTCGAGGCAGTTCCAGCCGTCGGAGCAGTCCGTGTCGGTGACGAAGCCCGCGGAGTTCGGCGGCGCCTGGTCGCTCTGCGTCCACTGCCAGCTGGAGTAGATGGTCGGCGTCGACCACTTGTAGGCGAGCTCGAAGAGGTTGGCGAGCTTGTAGCTGTCGCCGTCCTTGTAGCTCATGTGCAGGCCGTTGCGCTCGGTGTCGTGGTTCGTCACGAAGGACACCGAGTTGGCGGCCGGCAGGATGCCGCTGCTCTCCAGGGACGACAGGTCGCTCACGTTGCCCTGGAACGCCGACTTCATCTTGCTCGCGTACGTGAAGTCCAGGACGTCGCCGGAGCCGTAGTAGTCGCTGGGCTGCGGGGTCGAGCCCGGGTACACCTCGTCGAAGACGTACGGCGCGGCGCCGGACGTCGTGGTGTTCAGCTTGGCGACGATGGCCGCCAGGTCGGTGGCCGGGATGTGCTTGGCCGAGTCGACGCGGAAGCCGTCGACGCCCAGGGCGATCTGCTTGTTGAGGAAGGCCGCGAGCCCCGAACGGACGTTGTCGGCACTGGTCTTGAGGTCGGGCAGGCCGAGCAGTTCGCAGTTCTGGACCTGGGTGAGGTTGGAGTAGTCCTGGATGGTCAGGTCGGACGTGGGGCAGTCCGCGGACGTGTGGTAGTCGGCGGGGTCCCAGTCCGGGGTGTCGTACTTGCTGGTGATCGTGGTGCCGTCGTAGCCGGTGCCGGTCTGGGCGGCCGTGTGGTTGATGACCGCGTCCGTGTAGACCTTCACGCCCGCCGCGTGACAGGCGGAGACCATCGACGCGAACTGCGTCGCCGTGCCGAAACGGCTGTTCAGGGTGTACGAGTAGGGCTGGTAGACGTCCCACCAGTAGTAGCTGGACTGCTTGAGGGACTCGGAGGGCGGCGCCACCTGCACCGCGCCGTACCCGGCCGGACCGAGCACGTCGGTGCACTCGGACGCGATCGAGTTCCAGTTCCATTCCCAGAGGTTGGCGATCACGTCGCCCTTGGCGGTGGTGTCAGCCTGCGCGGTGGTGGCCGGCAGGGCGATGACGCCCGCCAGTGCCAGGGCGCCCGCGGCGACTGCGCCGGCGGTGCGCCGGAAGACACCCGGGGGGCGGTGTCTGGTCATGTGCGGCTCCGAAACGAGAGGGACAGCGTTCAACAACCCAGGAGAGTGCGGCAGTTGAGACATCGCGTCAATACGACCGGTGAAAGTTCTTGCTGTGAGTTTCAAGCCTCTTGCTGTAAACCTTTCGTTAGCGATACGGTCGCGCGGGGTCGGACCCAGCACGGATCCATATGAGCCGCTGTCGCTAGGAGTTCACACCGGTGATACATGTCAGACGGGTCGCGGCCGTCGCCGTCGCCGCCCTCGCCGTCGCGCTGGTGCAGCCACTGGCCGCACATGCCGACACCCCGCCCGCGCCGCCCTCCGACGCGAAACTCGCCGCCGAGCCCGCCCGGCACGACGACACCCGCGAGCAGTTCTACTTCGTCATGCCGGACCGTTTCGCCAACGGGGACAAGAGCAACGACAAGGGCGGCCTGACCGGCTCCCAGCTCTCCACCGGCTACGACCCCACCGACAAGGGCTTCTACCAGGGCGGCGACCTCAAGGGCCTGACCCAGCGGCTCGACTACATCAAGGGGCTCGGCACCACCGCCATCTGGATGGCGCCGATCTTCAAGAACAGGGCCGTGCAGGGGACGGGGAGCAACGCCTCCGCCGGCTACCACGGTTACTGGATCACCGACTTCACCCAGGTCGACCCGCACTTCGGGACCAACAAGGACCTGTCGACGCTCATCTCGAAGGCGCACGCCAAGGGGATGAAGGTCTTCTTCGACGTCATCACCAACCACACCGCCGACGTCGTCGACTACGAGGAGAAGTCGTACGACTACCTGTCCAAAGGTGCCTTCCCCTACCTGACCAAGGACGGGCGGCCCTTCGACGACGCCGACTACGCGGACGGGAAGAAGCGGTTCCCGGCCGTCTCCAACGCCTCCTTCCCGCGGACGCCGACCGTCACCAGCGACAGCAAGGTGCCGTCCTGGCTCAACGACCCGACGATGTACCACAACCGGGGCGACTCGACGTTCGCCGGCGAGTCCGCGACCTACGGCGACTTCTCCGGCCTGGACGACCTGTGGACCGAACGGCCCGAGGTCGTGCACGGCATGGAGAAGATCTACGAGCGGTGGGTGAAGGACTTCGCCATCGACGGCTTCCGGATCGACACCGTCAAGAACGTCAACATGGAGTTCTGGACCCAGTGGGCCAGCGCGCTCGACAAGTACGCGGCGCGGCACGGCCGTGAGAACTTCTTCATGTTCGGCGAGACGTACTCCGCCGACACGTCCGTCACCTCCCCGTACGTCACCCAGGGACGGCTGGACGCGACCCTCGACTTCCCGTTCCAGGACGCGGCCCGCTCCTACGCCTCGCAGGGCGGCAGCGCACAGAAGCTGGCGAGCGTCTTCGGCGACGACTACAAGTACACGACCGACAAGGCCAACGCCTACGAACAGGTCACCTTCCTCGGCAACCACGACATGGGCCGGATCGGGTACTTCCTGGAGCAGGACAACCCGAAGGCGACCGACGCCGAACTGCTCGCCAAGGACCGGCTCGCCAACGAGGTGATGTTCCTCAGCCGGGGCAACCCGGTCGTCTACTACGGCGACGAACAGGGCTTCACCGGATCAGGCGGCGACAAGGACGCCCGGCAGACGATGTTCGCCTCGAAGGTCGCCGACTACCTCGACGACGACGAGATCGGCACCGACCGCACCGCCGCCGACGACTCCTACGACCCGAGTGCGCCGCTCTACCGGCAGATCAGCGCTCTCTCCAAGCTGCGCGCGGCCAACCCCGCCCTCGCCGACGGCGTCCAGACCGAACGCTACGCGGCCGACGGCGCCGGGATCTACGCGTTCACCCGGACGGACGCGAAGACCGGCCAGGAGTACGTCGTCGCCTTCAACAACGCCGGCACGGCGAAGACCGCGGCCTTCACCACCGGCTCCGCCGGCATGCGCTACCGCGCGCTCCACGGCACGGACGGCACCGTCACCTCCGACGGCTCCGCCCAGGTCACCGTCACCGTCCCGGCCGAGTCCGCCGTCGTGTACAAGGCCACCGGCCGTCTCGCCAAGCCCGCCACCGCCCCCGCCCTGACCCTCACCGCCCCGGCCGCCGGCGCCACCGGCACCGTCGACCTCACCGCCGGCGTCACCGGCGGACAGCTGAACCGCGTCGTCTTCGCCGCCCAGGTCGGCAGCGGGAAGTGGACCGTCCTCGGCTCCGCCGACCACGCCCCCTACAAGGTCACCCAGACCATCGCCAAGGACGTCCCGGCCGGCACGGCCCTGCGCTACAAGGCGGTCGTGACCGACTCCGCCGGGCACACCGGCAGCGCCCTCGCCGCCACCACCTCGGGCACTCCGCCCGCCGCGGAGACGCCCACCGCCTCCTCCCGCGACTACGCGATCGTCCACTACAAGCGCACCGACGGCGACTACGCCGACTGGGGCCTGTACGCCTGGGGCGACATCGCCGACGGCGAGGCGACCACCTGGCCCGCAGGCCACCCCTTCACCGGCCGGGACGCGTACGGCGCCTTCGCCTACGTCAAACTGAAGTCCGGCGCCTCGAACGTGGGCTTCCTCGTCGTCGACAAGGACGGCGACAAGGACGTCTCCGCCGACCGCTCCATCGACGTCACCAAGACGGGCGAGGTCTGGGTCGAGCAGGGGAAGACGGACGTCCTCACGACGCGGCCCTCCGGCGCGTACCCCGCCCAGGACACCACCAAGGCGGTCATCCACTACCACCGCGCCGACGGGGACTACGACGGCTGGGGCCTGCACGTCTGGACGGGCGCCGCGAACCCCACCGACTGGTCGAACCCCCTGAAGCCGGTGAAGACTGATGCCTATGGCGCCGTCTTCGAGGTACCGCTCACCGCGGGTGCCACCAGCCTCAGCTACATCATCCACAACGGCGACCAGAAGGACCTGTCCGCCGACCAGTCCCTCGACCTCAAGTCCGACGGCTATGAGGTGTGGCTGTTGAACGGCCAGGACAAGCACCTGCTCCCGCAGCCCGCGGGCAGCGCCGCCGCGCTCGACCTGACCACCTCCAAGGCGGTCTGGATCGACCGGGACACGGTCGCCTGGGACGGCGTCGACGGCGCCGCGTCCACCCAGCTGCTCTCCTCCCACGACGGTTCGATCGCCGTCAAGGACGGGACGCTGACCAGCGACGACGAGCGCTGGCTGCGGCTGACCAGGACCACGCTCACCGACGCCCAGAAGGCGAAGTTCCCGTACCTGAAGGACTACACGGCCTGGTCGGTCGACCCGCGTGACCGCGGCCGGGTGCGCGCTTCGCTGAGCGGGCAGCTCGTCGCCTCCCAGCGGGCCGCGAACGGGGCGGTGCTGGCCGCGACCGGCGTGCAGACCGCCGGCGTCCTCGACGACCTGTACGCGCCGGCCACCCAGGCCGACCTGGGCCCGGTCTTCCACCACGGGAAGCCGACCCTGTCCGTCTGGGCCCCGACCGCGCAGTCCGTCGCCCTCGAACTCGACGGCACGGCGAAGCCGATGCACCGCGACCCGGTCACCGGCGTCTGGTCTCTCACCGGCCCGGCGTCCTGGAAGAACAAGCCCTACCGGTACGTCGTGAAGGTCTGGGCGCCCAGCGTCCGGAAGATCGTCACCAACAGGGTCACCGACCCCTACTCGGTCGCCCTCACCGCGAACTCCGAGCGCAGCCTGGTCGTCGACCTCGACGACAGGTCCCTCGCACCGGGCGGCTGGTCGACGTACACCAAGCCCAAGGCCGTGCCGCTGAAGGACGCGCAGATCCAGGAACTGCACGTCCGGGACTTCTCGGTGGCGGACAGCACGGTCCCGGCCGCGCACCGGGGCACGTACCTGGCCTTCACCGACCAGGGCAGCGACGGCGCCAAGCACCTCAAGGCCCTCGCGAAGGCCGGGACTTCGTACGTCCACCTGCTCCCGGTGTTCGACTTCGCCACGGTCCCCGAGAAGAAGGCCGACCAGGCCACCCCGGACTGCGACCTCGCCTCCTACCCGGCCGACTCCGACCGGCAGCAGGCGTGCGTGGCGAAGACCGCCGCCACCGACGCCTACAACTGGGGCTACGACCCGTACCACTTCACGGTCCCCGAGGGGTCGTACGCCACCGATCCGGACGGCACCGCGCGCACGGTCCAGTTCCGGCAGATGGTGAAGTCCCTCAACCAGGACGGTCTGCGGGTCGTCATGGACGTCGTCTACAACCACACGGCGGCCGCCGGACAGGCGGACACCTCCGTCCTCGACCGGATCGTGCCCGGTTACTACCAGCGGCTGCTCGCCGACGGCAGCGTCGCCAACAGCACCTGCTGCTCCAACACGGCGCCCGAGAACGCCATGATGGGCAAGCTGGTCGTGGACTCGATCGTCACCTGGGCCAAGGAGTACAAGGTCGACGGCTTCCGTTTCGACCTGATGGGCCACCACCCGAAGGCCAACATCCTCGCGGTCCGCAAGGCACTCGACGCGCTCACCCTGAAGAAGGACGGCGTCGACGGCAGGAAGATCATCCTGTACGGGGAGGGGTGGAACTTCGGCGAGGTCGCCGACGACGCCCGGTTCGTGCAGGCCACCCAGCAGAACATGGCGGGCACCGGGGTCGCGACCTTCTCCGACCGGGCCCGGGACGCCGTGCGCGGCGGCGGCCCCTTCGACTCGGACCCCGGCGTCCAGGGCTTCGCGTCCGGGCTGTACACCGACCCCAACTCGTCCACGGCGAACGGCACTCCGGCCGAGCAGAAGGCCCGGCTGCTGCACTACCAGGACCTGATCAAGGTCGGCCTGACCGGCAACCTCGCGAAGTACCGGTTCACCGACGACGACGGCAAGGACGTCACCGGCGCAGAGGTCGACTACAACGGCTCGCCCGCCGGGTACGCGGCCGCGCCCGGCGACGCCCTGGCCTACGTCGACGCCCACGACAACGAGTCGCTGTTCGACGCGCTGACGTACAAGCTGCCCGCCACGACCAGCGCGGCGGACCGGGCCCGGATGCAGGTGCTGGCGATGGCCACGGCCACCCTCTCCCAGGGCCCGTCGCTCTCCCAGGCGGGTACGGACCTGCTGCGCTCCAAGTCCCTGGACCGCAACTCCTTCGACAGCGGCGACTGGTTCAACGCCATCCACTGGAACTGTGCCGACGGCAACGGCTTCGGGCGCGGACTGCCGCCGGCCGCCGACAACGAGTCCAAGTGGCCCTACGCGAAGCCCCTGCTGAGCTCGGCCGGCGTTGGGTGCGCACAGATCGACGGGGCCTCGGCCGCCTACCGGGATCTGCTGAGAATCCGTACGACCGAGAGCGTGTTCTCGCTGGACACCGCTGGACAGGTGCAGTCGAAGCTCTCCTTCCCGCTGTCCGGGAAGGACGAGACACCCGGGGTGATCACCATGGCGCTGGGTGATCTCGTCGTCGTGTTCAACGCGACTCCGGGGCAGCAGGAGCAACGGGTGACGCCACTGGCCGGCACCGGTTACCGGCTGCACCCCGTGCAGGCATCCGGTGCGGACTCCGTCGTCAAGTCCGCTTCGTACGACCGGAAGACGGGTACCTTCGAAGTTCCGGGGCGCACGGTGGCGGTGTTCTCCCGGACGACGTGAGAGTGGCATTACGTTGGTGGGGCGGCATCCGGTACCGGGCGCCGCCCCACCGGTTTCCGTCCAGGGGCTGGAAGTATGGACGTCAACGGCAAGCTGACAGACACGACCGTGCTGGTCGTGGACGACGAGCCCGCGAGCCGGTACGCCATCGGCACCGTGCTGCGCCGGGCCGGTCACGAGGTCGTCGCGGTCGCGAGCGGGCAGCAGGCGCTCGGCGAACTCGACGTCCGGCTGCGCAAGGGCGCCCTGCCCGACGTGGCCCTCATCGACGTGCACCTGCCGGACATGAGCGGCTTCGAACTGTGCCGCCGGCTCAAGGACCGGCCGCACATGGCCACCCTGCCCGTCGTGCACTTCTCCGCCCTCCCGGCCGCCCCGGCGGACCGCTGCGCGGGCCTGGACGTGGGCGCCGAGGCGTATCTGACGGTGCCCGCCGAACCGGCCGACATCGAGGCGGCGGTCCGGACCGCGGTGCGCGCCGCCCGGCTGCGCGCCGACGACCAGGCGCTGGTACGGCGGCTGCGGCTGCTGTCGGAGTCGATCGTCACCATCCAGTCGGCGCGCTCGCCGCAGGAGCTGACCGACGCCGCCGCGGACGGCGCCGCCCGGCTCCTCGGCTGCCCCGCCGCCGTCTTCGTCCTCGACCAGAACGACGAGCTGTACCGCGGCCTGTACCGGGAGCGCAGCTCCCTCGCGCTGCCGGACGAGGGCGCCCACCGGGACGTGGCCGCGCTGGTGCGGCGGCTCACCCGGGGCCAGTCCGGGGTGCAGATCACCACCGTGCCGGCCCCGCTGTGGCCCGCCGGGTTCTTCCGGCCCGGGGTGCAGCACGACGCCCGGCTGACGCTGGTCGTCACCCAGGACGGCAAGGTACCGGTGTGCCTGGCCACGCCCACCCGCGGGCAGCGCCGGATCAGCCCCGAGAGCGAGGCGCTGCTCGCCCAGCTCGCCCAGGCCACCGCGCTGGCCGCCGAGCCGCTGCTCAAGTACCAGGTGGAACGCCATGTCGCGCTCACCCTCCAGCACAGCTTCCTGCCCCGCCCGCACCAGCTGCCCGAACTGCCGGGCGTGGACATAGCGGTGCGGTACGAGCCCGCCTCCCAGGAGACGGAGATCGGCGGCGACTTCTACTCCGCGCTGCGGATCGGCGACCAGGTGCTCACCGCGGTCGGGGACGTGGTGGGGCACTCGCTGGAAGCGGCCACCGTCATGGTCGAGCTGCGGCACGCGCTGCGCGCGTACTGTCTCGCGGAGAGCGACCCGGCCGTCCTCGCCGAGCGGCTTGACCAGCTGCTCCAGCACTACCACGCCGAGGTCACGGCCACCGTCTGCCTGGCCCTGATCGATCCGGCGAGCGGGCGCACCCGGATCGCCAACGCGGGCCACATCCCGCCGCTGATACTCGGCGACGACGGCAGCGCCGAGTACGTCAAGGCGGCAGGACCGCTGCTCGGGGTGGGCCTGCCGCACCCGCCGCCCACCGAGCTGGTGCTGGCCCCCTCCGACCGGCTCCTCATGGTCACCGACGGGCTGATCGAGACCCGGGGCGTCGACATCGCGGTCTCCATGGAGCAGCTCCGGGCCGCCGCCGTCGGCGCGCTGCCCGGTCTGGACGCCCTGTGCGACACCCTCCTCGCCTGCTTCGGCCGTGACCGCGAGGACGACGTCGCCCTGCTGGCGCTGCGCCGGACGAACGGATCGCAAAGCCGGCGGAATTGAGGTCGGAATCGTGCGGAACCGAGCGGAATCGAAAGGCGGCCGGGAAGTGACACGAAGTATTCCGCGCCGATAGCCTCCGCCGTGGGGTTCCCTTTCCGTCCTGTGCATGAGATCCGCTGGGAAAGCTGGGGTCCAGGTGTCGCCTGAGGCCTCCTGAATCCATCCCTTTCACCGGGATTTGATTCACAGTTAATTGGTGCACACTGTTTTTTGTTTATACGCCTCCATTTGCGCCGGACTGCGCCGCCTATTACCGATACAACACCGTGCGCTCACCGGGGTGAGTTACGTCAGGTCGAAGCGTGTTGTACGTTTCTTCTCACCGAAGGCTATTCCAACCAGCGGTTCTCGCCGTTGAGAGGGACACGCATGACGAGCCACGCAACCGAAGTCGACCTCGAAAATCTGCTTCGCCGCGCGTTACGGACCTCAGGTACCGGCGCGCGTTGGACGACCGACGCGGACGAGATGTGGTGCCGCCTTGCACACCGGTCCGGTATGCGACTCAGGCAGGGCTGGAAATTACACGTCTCCGCGACGGCGGCCTCCGCTCCCGAAGTGCTGGAGAAATCCCTGGAAGTCCTGCTCCACGAGGAGTCGGGATTCAAGTTCGTCCGTTCTCTCGAACAGGTGAGCGCGCTCAATTCCCGCGCCACACCGCGCGGGAACTCGGGCAAGTTCATCACCGTGTACCCGTCCTCCGACGAGGCCGCGGCCCGGCTGGCGCTGGAGCTGCACGAAGCCACGGCGGGCCTGGCCGGCCCCCGGATCCTGTCCGACCAGCCCTATGCCCCGCACAGTCTGGTGCACTACCGCTACGGCGCCTTCGTCGGCCGGCGGCGGCTGTCGGACCAGGGTCTGCTGGTGTGGTTCATCGAGGACCCCGACGGAAATCCCGTGGAGGACAAGCGCACCGGGCGGTATTCCCCGCCCGCCTGGGCGGTCAGCCCCTTTCCCGCCTCGGTACCGCTGCCACCGCGCCCCGCGAAGGCCGCGAACCGTCCGGTACTGCTCGGCGGACGCTTCTCCGTGCGGGAGGCGATCCGGCACACCAACAAGGGCGGTGTCTACCGGGGCACCGACGTCACCACGGGCGCACCCGTGGTGATCAAGGAAGCCCGGCCGCACGTCGAGGCCGACGCGTCCGGCTCCGACGTCCGCGACTGGCTGCGGGCCGAGGCGAGGACGCTGGAGAAGCTCCAGGGCACGGGGCTGGCACCGGAACCGCTCGCGATGTTCGAGACGGGCGGGCACCTGTTCCTGGCCCAGGAGGAGGTGCCGGGCGTGCCCCTGCGCACCTGGGTCGCCGAACGCTTCCGTGACGTCGGGAGCGAACGCTACCGGGCGGAGGCGCTCGCCCAGGCCGGCCGCCTGGTGGAACTGGTCGCGGCGGCCCACGCCCGCGGCTGCGTGCTGCGGGACTTCACCCCCGGCAACGTCATGGTCCGCCCCGACGGCCTGTTGCGCCTCATCGACCTGGAGCTCGCGGTCCTGGCGGACGACGTCCCGCTCCCGACCCGGGTCGGCACCCCCGGCTTCAGCGCCCCCGAGCGGCTGACGGACGCCCCGGTCTCCCCGACCGCCGACTACTACAGCCTCGGTGCCACCGTGTGCTTCGTGCTCGCCGGGAAGGTGCCGAACCTGCTGCCCGAGGAACCGCCCGGCAGGTCCGCGGAGGAACGGTTCGCCGAGTGGCTGGCCGCCTGTGACGAAACGTTGCACCTGCCGGACGGGGTGCCGGAGACGATCCTCGGGCTGATGAAGGACGATCCCGGCGAGCGCTGGGACCCCGCCAGGGCACGTGCGGCCCTGCGCGAGGCGCACCCGCCCCGGACCACCGCCGACCCGCCCCGGACCGCCGCCGACCCGGCCCGGACCACCGCCGACCCGGCGCATCCCACGGCCGGTCCGCCCTGGACCACCGCCGGCTCGGCGCACCCCACCGCCGGCCCGTCCCGGACCACCGCCGGCCCGGCGCATCCCACGGCCGGTCCGCCCTGGACCACCGCCGGCTCGGCGCACCCCGCGGCCGGCCCGTCCCGGACCGCTGCCGGCCCGGCGCACCCCGCGGTCGGTCCGCCCCGCCCCGCCGCCGGCTCGCCGCGCCCCGCCGTCCGGCCGCCGTGGACCGCCGGGCCCGACACGGTGGTACCGGACGCGGTCGCCGGGATGGTGGAGCACCTCGTCGACACGATCACCCCCGCCGACGGCCGACGGCTGTGGCCCGTGTCCACCCTGGCCGGGGAGACCGACCCCTGCACCGTGCAACAGGGCGCGGCAGGCGTACTGGCGGTCCTGACCCGGTACTTCGAACTCACCGCGGATCCGCGCCTGCCGGATCTGATCCGCACCGCGGGCAACTGGGTCGTCGCCCGTACCGACACCCGCTCCATCCGTCCGGGCCTGCACTTCGGCGGCCGCGGGATCGCCTGGGCGCTGTACGACGCCGGACGTGCCCTCGACGACCGCACGCTCACGGACCACGCCCTGGCCCTGGCGCTGGCCCCGCTGGAGCCGACACCCAGCCACGACATCACCCACGGCCGCGCGGGCAGCGGACTCGCCGCCGCCCACCTGTGGCAGCGCAGCGGCGACCCGCGCCTGGCCGAGCAGGTCGTCGACGCGGCCGACCGGCTGGCCGCCGCCGCGCGGCCCGAACCTTCGGGCGTGAGCTGGCCCGTTCCCGCGGAAGCCGTCTCCGAAGAGGCAGGCAAACGCTATCTCGGCTTCGCGCACGGCACCGCCGGCATCGGCGCCTTCCTCCTCACCGCGGCGGCCGTCTCCCACCGGCCGGAACACCTGGAGCTCGCGGTGGCGGCGGGAGAGCACCTGGTGGCCAACGCCGTGCTGGTCGGCCGCGCCGCCCAGTGGCCGGCCCAGGTCACCGATCCGCCCACGGCCCCGTACTGGTGCCACGGTTCGGCGGGCATCGGCTCCTTCCTGGTCCGTCTCTGGCAGCGGACCGGGGACAAACGATTCGGCGACCTCGCCCGCGGCGCCGCGGGCGCCGTCGTGGAGCGCGCCTCCCGGGCCGCCCTCGCCCAGTGCCACGGGCTCGCGGGCAACGGCGACTTCCTCCTCGACATGGCCGACGCCACCGGGGACCCCGCCTACCGGGCGACGGCCGAGGACCTGGCCCGCCTCATCGTCCGCGAACGCGCCCACCGCGCCGGCCACGTCGTCTTCCCCAACGAGTACGGGGACGTCTCGACGAGCTGGAGCGACGGGTCCGCGGGAATCCTGGCGTTCCTCCTGAGGACCCGCCACACCGACCCCCGGCACTGGACCGTCCAGCTGCCGGGCTGAGCGACAGGAACCCTCCTGCCGCCACCGCACAACAGAAGGAGAATGTCATGGAGAACCAGGCCCTCGAGCTGCTGGCCGAACTGCACGCCCTTCCGGAGACCGACCCGGTCGACTTCGACGGAGCGTCGTTCTCCGGTACGTGCGCGTGCGTCGGCCTCCTGACGCTGCTCAACACCGTCTGTGTGGGCGTCAGCTGCGCCTAGCCGAGATACTCCGGCCGGTGGCCGCCCCCGGGCGGCCACCGGCCGGAGCCGACGCCGCCCCGGCCGGCAGGCCCGCGCGAGACACCCCCGTGGACGAGGACCCGACCATGCAGCCACATGCCGGTGACGACGCCCTCACCCGACCGACCTCCCTGACCGTCGCCCGTACCGGCCCGGACGTCACGCGGCCCACCGCGCGCCCGGCGCCCGCCATCAGCGTCCGCGGCCTGGTCAAGAGCTACCCGGGCCCGGACGGAACCACCACCCACGCCGTCCGCGGCCTCGACCTGGACGTGTTCACGGGTGAGACCTTCGCCTTCCTCGGCCCCAACGGCGCGGGGAAGTCCACCACCCTGGCCCTGCTGTGCGCCCTGGCGCGCCCCACCGCAGGACAGGCCACGGTGGCGGGCGCCGACGTGCGCAGCCGGCCGGACCTGGTCCGCCGAGCGGTCGGGATGCTGTTCCAGCACAGCGCCCTGGACCCGGACCTGACGGCCGAACAGAACCTGTACATCCACGCCCGCCTCTACGGACTGCGCCGCCGCCACGCCCGGCTGCGCGTCACCGAGACGCTGGAGACGGTCGGCCTCGCCGACCGGCGCCGTTCCCCGGTACGCACCCTGTCCGGCGGCATGCGCCGCCGGCTGGAACTCGCCCGCGGCCTGCTGCACGCCCCCCGGGTGCTGTTCCTCGACGAGCCGACCACCGGCCTCGACCCGCACGCCCGGGCCCAGGTCTGGGAACACCTGCGGGCGCTGCGCGACCGGTACGGCTGCACGCTCTTCGTCACCACCCACTACCTGGAGGAGGCGGAGCACTGCGACCGCCTCGGCATCATCGACCACGGCCGGCTCGTGGCCGAGGGCACACCCCGCGCGCTGAAGGCCGCGATCGGGGACGACCGGGTGGTGCTGCGCACCGGCGACGACCAGGCGGCCCGGCAGGTCGTCACCCGGGCCGTGCCGCCGGGCGTCACCGTCACCCTGGACACCGAAGGCGTCCGGCTGCGGGTGCCCGACGGCAGCGCCTGGATCCCGCGCCTGTGCGTGGCGCTGGAAGGCCACGGCATCGCGGTGCACGCCGCGTCCGCGACCCCGCCGACCCTCGACGACGTCTTCTTCCACCACACCGGCCGCAGCATCCACGTCCCCCCGCCCCACGGGACCCCGGCCGCCCCCGTTCCGGGCGGCCCCACGGCGGTGGCCGAGGAGGCCCCATGACCGCGTCCGCCCGGCCGGCCCCGGACGCCCCTGACACCCCTGGCACCCCGGAGGACGTCGGCGGCCCCGGCCGCGCCCCGGGGATCTCCCCGCGCCACGAACTGCGCGCGGTCCACGCCCTGGTCCACCGGGATCTGCTGCGCCTGTCGGCCCAGCGCGTCCACACCGCTCTGATGCTGCTCCAGCCGGTGCTCTACCTCTTCGTCCTGGGAGGCGGTCTGGCCGCCCTGATCCCCGGCTCCTCACTGGGCGTCGGCTACCAGGCCTACCTCTTCCCGGGCATGCTGATCATGACGGTGCAGGCGCCGGCCATCATCGTCGGCATCCGCCTGATCACCGACCGGCAGAGCGGCTACCTGCGCGAACTCCTGATGGTCCCGGTCAGCCGGCCCACGCTCCTGCTCGGCAGCTGCGCCGGCGGCACCCTCGTCTCCACCGTCCAGGGCGCCGTCCTGCTCGGCCTGGGCGGCGCCGTCGGCCTGCCCTACGACCCGCTGCTGCTGGCACTGCTCCTCGCCGCCCTGATCCTCGCCTCCTTCACCATCACGGCCCTGTTCCTGCTGCTGGCGGTGAGCCTGGACCGGCCGGAGATCTTCCAGATGCTGCTCGGCCTGGTGATGATGCCGCTGCTGTTCCTCTCCGGTGGCTTCTTCCCGCTGGACAACCTGCCGCGCTGGGCCCACGCGCTGACCGTCGTCAACCCGCTCGCCTACGGGGTGGACCTGCTCCGCCGCTGCATCGCGCTCCGGGTACCGCACCAGGCGGCCGCCGTGGGCGTCGAGTGGGGCGGCCGGCAGCCTCCGCTGCTCCTGGAGTGCGCCGTCCTGCTGGCCGGCGGGGCCGTGGCCCTGGTCTGGGCCGCCCGCCGCTTCGGCCGCCCCGAGTGACGGGCCGGCGGCCGCCCGCCGCGACGGGCTCTAGGCTGGGCGCCAGTTGCCGTAGAACAGGAGTGCTCATGCCGCAGATCACCGTCGACTACTCCGCCACGGCGGACGCCGCGTTCGACAAGGCGGGGTTCGCCCGGGCGCTGCACACCGCCGTGGTCGAGATCGCCGCCGCCAAGCCGGAGGCCTGCAAGACCCTGTTCCGCGCCGCCGGCGACACGGCCTACGGCTACGACGCCGACGGGGCGCATGTCATCGTCCACGTGACCTTCGGCCTGCTGGCCGGCCGCACCGACGAGACGAAGGCGAAGCTCACCGAGACGACTCTGGAGTTGCTGCGGGAGCACCTGAAGCCGGAGGGGTTCGTACTGCACGCGTCCGCGGAGGTGCGGGACCTGGATCCGTCGTACCGGAAGTACGAGAGCTAGGCCCGCTTCTGCCCGCAGCCCGGCTGTGGGGCCGTCCGGCTGGCCGGTTGTCCGGCTGTCGCGCCGTCGTGGCCGCTCGCGCAGTTCCCCGCGCCCCTTCGGGGCGCTGCCGGACCGCTCCGAGGATCCGTGCCCCGTAAGGGGCGCTGGGGGTCCCCCGGCCGAAGGCTGGGGGAGGAACTGCCCGGCCAGCCACCGCGGCGCGCCGCACCCGCTCGGCGGTACACCGTGGCAGCCCGGTGGGTGCCCTCAGCCGGCCAGTGCTATGAGCCGAGCGGCCAGGTCGGCGAACGGGCCGTCCGTCGGCTCTCCCTCCACCATCCGCTTCACCAGCGCGGTCATCTCCTCGTCGTACGCGGCGCTCACCGCCGTCAGCGCCGCGAAGTCATGGACGAGCTGCACCTCCAGCTCGCCGCGCGGGATGCGCCGGCCGTCCAGCCAGATCAGCGCCGTCGACTCGGCGAGCGAAATCCAGGAGCGGACCACGAGTTCAAGGCGGGCCGGGGCCTCGGTGACCCCGAGGTGGGAGAGGATCTGCTCGTACGCGGCCTGCCGCACGGAGTCGATGAGCGCGTTGGTGGCGGAGGAACCGACCGCGGGCCCGCCGCGCATCAACGCGGCGAAACCGGGCCCGTGTTCGTCGACGAAGTCGAAGAAGCGGCGCATCACACGCAGCAGCCGGGCGCCGAGCGGACCCTCGTGAGGTTCGGTGAAGCGGCCCGCGAGATCCTCCGAGGCCCGCTTCAACGCGGCCTCGTACAGGCTGAGTTTGCCGGGGAAGTAGTGGTAGACCAGCGGCCGCGAGATACCCGCGGCCGAGGCTATCTCGTCGATGGAGACCTCGTCGGGCGAGCGGCGGCTGAACAGTTCGAGGGCTACGCCGATCAACTGCTGCCGCCGCTCTTCGACTCCCAGTCTGCGGCGTACCCCGGTACTCATGCGAACACCTTACCGATCGGATTCGGCCTCCCACGGCCCCGACCCGGCACCCGGGTTCACATGTCCAGCACAAGTCTCCCACTTCGCGCCCGCGACACACAGATCAGCATCGAGTCGGCACGCTCCGTGTCCGTGAGCAGCTCGTCCCGGTGCGCCACCTCCCCTTCCAGGACCCGCTGTTGGCAGGTCCCGCAGAAGCCCTGTGCGCACGAGTAGGGCGTGTCGGGCAGTTCCGCCCGCACCGCGGCCAGCACGGACGTGTCGGCCGGGACCGTCAACGTCCTGCCGCTGCGCCGGAGTTCGAGTTCGAAGGGCCGGTCCTCGCCGGTGTCGGCGAGCGGCGCGAACCGCTCCAGGCGGACGGCCGGGAACCGCTCCTCCACCGCCGCCATCAAGCCCTCGGGGCCGCAGCAGTACACCGCCGCCCCCGCCGGCACCGGCAGCGCGTCGAGGTCCGGGCGCCCGTCCGTGTCCTCCGCGACCACCGTGACCCGCTCGTCCCCGGCCAGCTCCGCCAGGAACGGCATGGAGGCACGGGTCCGCCCGCAGTACAGCAGCCGCCACCGCACTCCGTCCGGCACCGCCCGCAGCATCGGCAGGATCGGCGTGATGCCGATGCCTCCGGCGACGAAGACGTAGGAGTCGGCGGCCGCCAGCGGGAAGCGGTTGCGCGGTCCGCGCACCTCCAGTTCCATGCCCTCGACGACCTGCTCGTGGAGCTCCCGCGAACCGCCCCGCCCGTCCGCGACCAGCCGGGCGGCGATCGTGTACGACGAGGTGTCCGCCGGGTCCCCGCACAGCGAGTACTGCCGGACCAGCCCCGAGGGCAGCACGACGTCGAGATGGGCCCCGGGCTCCCAGGCGGGCAACCGCTCGCCCTCCAGGCGCAGTTGCACGACCCCGTCGGCGACCGTCCGGTGCGCGGTGACCAGCAGGCTGAGCGCCCGGGAACGCGGCCGCCCGGAGGTCGGCGGGTCCAGGGCCGGCAGCGGCCACAGCGGGGAGCCCTCGATACGACGGCGCAGGGCCCGCCTGGCGAGCAGCGCGGCGCCCGCCACCGCGACGGCGGTCCGCAGTCCTGGGGTTCTCACCGGCCCTCCTGTTCGGCGGCCGACGCGGCGGGGGAGGAGGCCAGATAGGCGAGCGCCTGCGCGGTGGACCCCTCCTGGGAGGGGTGGTAGCCGTGGCTGAGGTAGCGCGGGACCGACCTCAGCACGGCGCCGGTCGTCGGGAGCGTGCCGCGCCGGCCCGCGAGGTGGAAGTCCCGGAGCCGGGCGCGGCCTTCGTGCAGCGTCGGGTCGTTCGCCATGAAGAAGCGGGCGCCGCGCTGCCACAGGAACACGATCGCCGTGAACGCCGTCGCCCAGGTCCGCACCCGGCGCGCGTAGCCGCCGTCGACGTGCAGGAACAGGTCGAAGGCGACCGAGCGGTGCTCGACCTCCTCGGCGCCGTGCCAGCGCAGCAGGTCCAGCATCGTCGGGTCGGCGCCCCGCCGGTCCAGCTCCTCGGCGTTGAGCACCCAGTCGCCGAGGAAGGCGGTGTGGTGCTCGATGGCGGCGATCAGCGCGACCCGTTCGAGGAGCCACCAGCGGCGGGCCCTCCCGGGCGGCAGCGTGCGGTCGCCGAGCAGCTTCTCGAAGAACCAGTCGACCTGCGCGGTGTACGGCGTCGGGTCCAGGCCCAGCTCCCTGAGGTGCGGCAGCACCTCGTCGTGGGCCTGGGAGTGCATCGCCTCCTGTCCGATGAAGCCGACGACGTCCGCGCGCAGCCGCTCGTCGCGGATCAGGGGCAGCACCTGCTTGTAGACGTGCACGAACCACCGCTCACCGGCGGGCAGCAGCATGTGCAGCACGTTGATGGTGTGGGTGGCGAACGGATCGCCGGGCACCCAGTGCAGCGGGGTGTCCTCCCAGGCGAAGGACACGTTGCGGGCCTGGAGCGGGACGTGCTCGGGCTCCACCGGTCGCGGCGGCTTGTTGGACATGGCGTCAATGTACTGACGGGTAGCCCGGCTGAGAAGAGCTGCGCCGGGCCTTGTTTACGCGAGTGTCAGCAAGGGTGGTGGCACCTGGCTCAGCGCAGTCCGCCGATCTCGCGCCCGCCCGCCAGCGTCCCCTTCAGGGAGGCCTGGGCTCCCTGCTTCGCCTTGGCCGCCAGCAGCGCGCCCGGCGCCGAGGCGGTGACCCCTCCGGTGGCCCGGATCGATGTGGTGTCGCGGCCGCCCGCGGCCAGCAGGTACCACTGCCCGCCCCCGGACTTCCACAGCACCCCGGCCAGCACCTGCGGATCGCGCGGGCCGCAGGCGGTCACGTCGGCCCCCTTGGCCGCGACCGCCCCGTACCGGCTGCCCGGCGTGCGGAACTGGGCCAGGGACACCGTCCCGTCGCCCCGCCAGGTCTCCGCCCGGGTGCACACCCACGACCCGGTGCCGCCGGCCTCCGGCAGCGGCTGCGCGGCGAACGCCCACGCGTTGACACCGCGCACCCCGGCGGAACGCTCCGCGGCCAGCGAGCAGGCGAACGGCGCCCAGTCCCGCAGTGCCGCCGCCCCGTCGACCTCCCCGGCCCGGCCGGGCTGCCCGGCGGTGAGATGGGCCGGCACCAGTTCGCCCAGGTCGGTCGAGAGCCGCACCCCCTGCGCGTCGGTCAGCTGGAGCACCTCCCAGGACGTGCACGCCCCCTGTTGCAGCGCGGCGCTGGCCAGCGGCCCGGTCACCCCGTCGGTCAGCCCCACGTCCGTCGCCGCCGCGGCCGGCTTCATCAGGTCCCGCTCGGCCGCGCCGGTCACCCAGGGCGCCGTCAGATAGCGGACGTTGCCGTCGGCCCGGCCGAGCACCAGCGCGCTCGCCTCCGCGCCGGTCGCGCCGTCGACACGGGCGAAGTCCAGCGCCGCGCCCGCGGTGCCGTCCTTCGGCTCGGCGTAGCGGGCGATGCGCAGACCGTCGTAGAAGACCGCCACGCGCGCGCTGTCGACGACGCCCGCGTACAGCAGCTGGGGCGGTCCGGACGGGCCGCCGGTCTGGGTGCCGGGGGTCGCCGAGACCCGGACCGTGGGGCCAGGCCGGGCCCAGACCGCGAGGGCGCGGCGCAGCAGCGCGGTGTCGCCGGTGAGGGCGCCGCGCGCGGGCCACACGGAGAAGTCGGTACGGGCGGCCGTCTTCCAGGCGGTGGCCGGGACCTTCGTCAGCCGGGCGGGGTCCAGGGCGGCCCGGGCGGCCGGGTTCTGCGCGTACACCGGAGCGGCCGCGCCGTCGGCGCCCCAGCCGCCGCCGGGCAGCGCGACCAGCGCCCCGCAGACCGCGAGCGCGGCCGCCGCGGCGAGCGCCGCCCTGGTGTGCTGGCGGCGGCGCCTCAGGTCGGTGGGCCGGGCCTGGAGCGAACACGGGTCGAACTCGGGGGAGTCGAGCAGCGGGTACTCGGCCGGCACGCCGTTCGCCTCGGCGAGCGCGGCCTCCGGCTGGTCGACCCCGGCCGTCCTGAGGATCCTGCGGACCTCGCCGTCGGGGAGCCGTTCGAGCCCGCGCAGCGCGTACGCCGCCCGGGCCGGACCGGAGAGGGTGGCCAGCCGCTGGTCCAGGGCGAGTTCGTCGGCGCCGCCGGAGCGCGGGAAGAGCCGCAGGCCCCACACCTGGGGGAGCAGCGGCGGCAGCTGGGCGCGCCTGGGCCACGCGGTGAGCCTGAGCGGGCGACCCGCCTCCAGTGCCGTACGCACCACTTGGAGCCGGACGAGCGCGTACCCGGGGTCGGTGTCCCGGCCGGCCGACTGGGCGGGCACGGCGGGGGCCTGCGTGCGGCCGCGGGGCAGCGCCCGCTGGACGAGGGCGTGCGCGGTCAGGACGCGGCGGCCGCGGCCCGGACCGGGCGGCAGCACGAGATAGGCGAGCCGGACCAGCCGTGGGTAGTGCTCCACGAGCGCGGCCTCGGCCTGCTCGACGTCGACGGCCGGACCCTGGGTTCCGGCGGAGGCGGCTGTGGGTGGCCGGGCTGCATCCTGTGACGCTACATCCTGTGACTGCACGTCCTGGTGAACGAGCCAGTCGTCGGTCGGTCACCGCCACTCGGGTGACCACGGCATCCTGGACCCGCGTGCGATTTGAGCGCCCCGTGGCCCACAGCCGTATCGATGGGGAGGGCCCCTGAGGCATTCCAGGCCCAGCAACGCGACCGGAGGAACAGATGAGGTTGACCCGACCGATGCTCGCGGCGGCCGGCGCCGTGGCCGTACTGGCGCTGGCGGGCTGCGGATCCGGCGACGGCAGCGCGGAGACGAAGATCCCGGTCACCGCGACCGGCAGTCTGGAGAGCCTGGCCGCCAAGGTGAAGTGCACCCCGGACATCCAGATCGACTCCGACGAGGTCCGCCAGGCCATCTGCAAGGTTCCTGCCGGCAAGTTCGTCTTCGCCACCTTCGCCACCGACCGCGGCCAGCGCGAGTGGATCAACGACGCGAAGGACTACGGCGGTTTCTACCTCGTCGGCCGCAAGTGGGTCGTCGTGGGCACCGACAAGCTGGTCAAGACCCTGCAGAACACGCTGGGCGGCTGGGAGGAGATCGGTACCGACCACAGCAAGCACACCAGCTGAGCCGTACCGGCCGTACGGGCGGCACGCACACACGGAAGCGGGCGGTGGGAGAATCCCACCGCCCGCTTCCGTGCTATCCGTCAGTCAGTGCCTACTGGCACTTCTTGCCGGAGTTGATGCAGTTGGCGATGGTGTTCGCCAGGTTGTTCTTGAAGACCGCGATGAAGTCGTCGTGGTCGGTTGCCGCCTTGTGCAGCTGCTCCGGGAAGCCGTCCACCGCGTAGGCGTTCTTCACCTGGCCGTTGACGATGCTCGGCTGCGCGACGTTGTAGACCAGACGCATCGTCAGCTGCGGGATCGCCTTGAAGCCGTTCGGGCAGACACCGCTCGCCGGGTCCGCGAACGCGACGTGCGTGCGGTGGTTGGCGCTGTCGATGTTCGTGCCGTCCCAGCAGCTCTGGAAGGCGAAGGTGCGGACCACCTGGCTGCCCTGCGGGCAGATCGGGTACTGCTCGGTCAGCTGGACCTTGTTCTCGAAGCCGGTGCAGCTCCAGTGCGCGTTGGCGTTGGCCAGACCGTTGGTCGTGGTCTTGGCGTCACCGGTGATGATGCGCAGGAACTGCGGCATCGCGGTGACCTTGCTGGCCGGGCTGCCGACGTACTTGATCTGCGCCTGGACGGGGGTCAGGATCTTGCCGACGTTGCCCTCGGTGCCACCGCCGGCCGCGTTCTGGTCGAAGTCCTGCGAGCCGTCCTGCTCACGGACGACCGGCCAGTAGTACGCCGACAGGTCGCTCTGGTTCTGGCAGGTGGTCTGGTCGGCGATCAGCGTGTTGTTGTTGGCGAAGGCGTCGACCTTCTGGTTGCCGACGTAGTCGTGCAGGTGGTGCGCGCCGTTGGTCACGCCGGGCGCCACGATCACGTTGTCGGTGTTGTGGTTCTTGTTCGCGTTCACACCGCACCTGGTGGTGAACGTACCGGTCGAGGCCTGCTGGCCGTTCTGCGGCTTGCCCTGGACGTTCGCGGCGACCTTCGTGATGTCCACGAAGTCCGCGGCCGTCGGGCCGTTGCCGGCCTGGCCGCCGATGCCCACGTCGACCGGGGTGCTGGCGCTGGCGCTCGGGGCGGCCGTGGCCTGCCCGTTGCCGCCGTTGTTCTGGCCGCCGTTGTTGTTGTTCTGGCCACCGTTGTTCTGGCCGTTGTTGTTGCCCTTGCCACCGTTGTTACGGCCGCCACCCCGGCCCGCGGTGGTCTGGTTCGCGGTCTGCGTGGTGCAGGCCGCGAGCTGGGCCAGCGAGCTGTTGAACTGCCCGCCGACCCGGGTGATGTCGAGCCGGATCCGGTCGATCGTGGCCGCCCGCTTCTCCTTCAGGGGGCCGACGATCGCGTTCTGCACGAAGTTGGCGTCGTTCGCCTGTGCCTGGCGGGTGGAGGCGAGCCGGGAGTAGGCCTCGGTGATCTGCTTGTCGAGATTCGCCAGCTCCCTCGCCACCCCCATCTTGGCCTTGGCCGGCACGCTCGTCAGCTTCTGGCCGACGTCCGGGCAGGAGATGGTCGCCACCGTGGCGGCAGCGGCCTTCGTGTAGTTCTGGGCGGAATTGTTCGACTCGTGCGCCGAAGCATTCATCTGTGCCCAGAGCAGCCCGCCCCCGCCGAGCGCGATGGCCGCCGTTGCGGCGGTGACCTTGACAGCCAGCGGCGAGCGGCGTTTGCGTATGTTGCGTCCCATGGAACTCCTCAGACCTTCCTTGCGGGGCGGCATCGAGGCGCCCGACAGGAGTGAAGCGGCGCCTTCTCATACGCACCTCATCTCAGTGGTGTTCAGCCGCCTCACAAATTCATCAGAGATTTGTTACGCACTTGGGGCACAACTGCCGTTTGAGCTGCGGAAGTTCCGGGAAAATCAGCGGTCGCGGTCAAGGTAGGCCAGCACCGCGAGGACGCGCCGATTGTCGTCGTCCGACACCTCGAGTCCCAGTTTGGTGAAGATGTTGGAGGTGTGCTTGGCGATGGCCCGTTCCGTGACGACGAGCTGCCCGGCGATCGCCGCGTTCGACCGGCCCTGCGCCATCAGCTCCAGCACCTCCAGCTCGCGCGGTGTCAAGCCGCCCAGCGGCCGGTCGTCCGCCCGGCGGGCCAGCAGCTGCTGGATCACCTGCGGATCCATGGCCGTACCGCCCGCCGCGACCCGTCGTACGGCGTCCACGAACTGCTCCGCGTCGAACACCCGGTCCTTCAGCAGGTACCCGACCCCGCCGCTGCCGTCCGCCAGCAACTCCCGTGCGTAGAGCTGCTCGACGTGCTGGGAGAGCACCAGCACCGGCAGCCCCGGCCGGTCCCGCCGCGCCCTGAGCGCGCACTGCAGCCCCTCGTCGGTGTGCGTGGGCGGCAGCCGTACGTCCACCACGGCCACGTCCGGCTCCGACTCCGCCAGCGCACGGGCGAGTTCGGGGCCGGACTCGACTGCGGCGACGATCTCGAAGCCGTAGGCCTCCAGCAGCCGGGCCAGTCCGTCGCGCAGCAGGAACAGGTCTTCGGCTAGGACAACGCGCACGGAATCTCCATGGTGACCATGGTGGGACCGCCCGCGGGACTGCTGACGGCCAGGACGCCGTCGAATGTACCGAGCCGTCGCTCCACCCCGGCGAGCCCGGAGCCCGCGCCGACCACCGCTCCGCCCCGGCCGTGGTCGGTGACCGAGATCCGCAGCATCCCGCCGCCTTCTCCCACGTGGTGCAGGTCCACCCAGATCCGGTCCGCGCCGGAGTGCTTGACCGCGTTGGTCAGCACCTCGCTCACCGCGAAGTATGCGGCCGACTCCACCGGCGCGTCCGCCCGTCCCGGCAGCTCCACGGTCACCTCCGTCGGCACCGGCAGCCGCAGCGCCAGCGCCCGCACGGCGTCCCCGAGGCCACGCTCGGCCAGCACCGGCGGATGGATGCCCCGGACCAGGTCCCGCAGCTCGCCCAGGGCCTCCACGGAGGCCCGCCGGGTCCGCGCGAGGAGCTCCCGCGCCTTCGCCGGGTCCTTGTCCATCAGCATCTCGACGGTCCCGAGGTCCATGCCCATGGCCACCAGACGGGCCTGCGCCCCGTCGTGCAGATCCCGCTCGATCCGCCGCAGCTCGGCGGCCGAGGTGTCCACCGCGTCCTTCCGCGTCTCGGTCAGCACCCTTACCCGCTCCACGAGTTCGCCCTCACCGGGGTCGAGGACGGCACGGGTGAGCCGGAAGTGCGCGGTGAGCAGGCGCGGGCCCAGGTACCAGGCACCGACCAGCAGCACGACGGCGGTGGCGGCGGCCCCGAACGCGGTGGGCGGGCCGGAGACCGGCACGAACGCGTACCAGTAGGTCCCGCCGCCGGACAGCACCCGCCACAGCCCGGCGGCCACCGCGAACCCCTCCAGCGGATAGAGCAGCAGCACCGCCGGCAGCAGCGCGGTCACGAACCCGGCCGTCATGTCCACGAACAGCCACAGCACGTCCCGTCCGGCCTGCGGGTCCCGCAGCATCCCGAAGGTCCTGGCCCACGGGTTGGCGTCCGCCGGGAGCGGCCGGTACGCCGACCGGATCCGCACCCCGCACCACTCGTACGCCAGCCGCCGCCGTACGTCCGCCACGTCCCGGACCCCGCCGAGGATCCACGGGGTCGTGACGATCCCGACGCCGATCGGGATCAGCGCCACCGAGACCGCGGTCAGGACGAAGCAGAGAACCGAGACCGGCAGGATCACCAGGGCCAGCACCAGCCCCCGCACGGCGGCGAGCAGCACCTCCCGCGCCCGGCCACGGAAGCCACCGCTGTTCGTGTTCGTCGTCATGGCGTCAGTCTGTCCGACCCCACAGCCACCGGTCACTGGCCCGAAGCCCCATGTCAGGGGGTGGTGCCAGCTACACCCCGGGGACTCGCGTCGTCCCCGAGGGACAGTGCCCCGAAGGGGCGCGGGGAACTGCGCGATCAGCCCCCACGGACCCGCACACAGCTCACGCCCTGCCCGTCGGAACCCCGAGGACCCGCGCCTCGACATCGGGGTCCAGCCCCACGGCCGGCCGGCCCTCACGCGCCGGCGCCGCCCCGCCGATCTCCTGGAGCCAGCGCCATGTGTCGGCCACCGTCTCCACCGCCGGCCGGCACACCAGACCCGTCGCCAGGGCCCGGGAGACGTCCATGCCGTACATGCAGTCGTACGACTCGCTGTCCGGCGGCAGCCACACCGGCAGCTGCGTCCACGGCTCGATCCCGGCCGCCAGGATCGACTCCGGCGCCGTCCACCGCAGTTCCGCGTCCGAGCCGGTCACCCGGCGGCAGGCATCGAGGAGTTCACCCATCGTGGCGTGCCCCGTCGGACCGACCAGGTTGTACGGCCCGGAAAGGCCCGCCTCCACCGCGCCGAGGGTCCACTCGGCGAGATCCCGGGCGTCCACGAACTGGAGGGCGAGGTCACGCGGGCCCGGTGCGAGGACCGGGCCGCCCCGCGCGATCCGGTTCAGCCACCACGGCAGCCGGCCCACGTTCTCGTACGGTCCGAGGATCTGCCCGGCGCGTACCAGGACCGAGCCGTCCGGGCCGAAGGACTCGACGGCGGCCAGCTCACCGCCCAGCTTGTCCTGCGCGTACTCGGTCTGACCCGCGTCCGCCCGGGCCCCCGCCACCACGGCCGTCTCCTCGGTGTGACCGGCCGGGCGCGGCCACTCGTACACCGAGCAGCTCGACACGTACACGTACCGCCCGGCGCGGCCCCGCAGCAGCCGCGCCGTCTCCCGGACCGCCCGGGGCGCGGCCGACCAGGTGTCGACGACCGCGTCCCACTCGCCGCCCCCGTCGAGGGCGGCGAGACCGTCCGGCGCGGTGCGGTCACCGTGCAGCGACCGCACCCCGGGGACGGGCCGGTGCCGCCCCCGGTTGAGGACGGTCACCTCCCAGCCGCGTCCGAGCGCCGCCTCGGCGACGGCCCGTCCCACGAACTCCGTTCCACCCAGCACGAGAAGTCTCATGCCGGTGATCGTGCCCGGTGACGGCACCGCACGGAACCGGAATCTGCCGAGGGCAGAGCGTCCCGGTCCCGGCCGGCTCAGCGGCCCGTCGGCGGGGTGTACTTGTAGCCGACCCGGCGGACCGTCTGGATCGTCCGGCGGTGCTCCGCGCCCAGCTTGCGGCGCAGGCGGGCGACATGGACGTCGACCGTGCGGCCGTCGCCGACGTGGCCGTAGCCCCAGACCGTGGTGACCAGCTGGTCGCGGGTGTGCACCCGGTTGGGGTGCGCGACCAGATGGGCGAGCAGCTCGAACTCCAGGTATGTGAGGTCGAGTTCACGGCCGTCGACCTGGGCGGTGCGCTGCACGGTGTCGACGGTGACGAGCGGCTCACCGGCGGCGGCCGGGACCGGCTGCTCGTCGGCGGTCTCCGGCCGGTCCGGGACCGCGACCGGCAGGAACGGCGGCTGCTGGTCCGCCGGGACCAGCACCAGGTAGCCGATCATCGGCGGCTGGCCCGGCAGGGTGGGCAGGGTGTGCTGCGGAGCGGGCAGCCACGTGGCGCCCGGGGGCAGCAGGCCCGTCATGTCCACGACCTCGTCCCGGTCGACGGCACGCAGCCGGTGCCGGGGAGCGGGGGAGGAGGCGGCGAGGGCGGGAGCGGGGGAGAGAGAACGAGTGGTCGCCATGAGACGTCAGCTCTTTCGCGCGAGGAGTTCGTCGGTCGGGACGACGGCCGCGATTCGTGGTCGGGCGCGCCGGGACGTACTGCGTTCCGCGCTGGCCGAAGGCCGGGGTGTACGGCTTTAGAGGGCCCGCGCGTTCGTCGCGCGGCAACACACCCGGTCGAAGTCGTGGTGCTGACGGGAAGGCCAGAACGGCTCGAGGTCATGGCGACCCGTCGCGGTGTAGTTCTGGTAGCTGACCATGCGCCCATTGAAGCAGACACAGCCCCGAAACAGGACCCTCCTCTCACTGCTTGGACGCTTCCCGGATGTGACGGCGGCCTCGCCCACCTCACCCCACCAGGCGTTTGTGCCAGGTCAGGGGAGTGAGCTCGACCGCCTTGTCCGGATTGCCGTCCCACACTGCGGACAACCCGGCGTCCACCAGTGCGGCGACCACCCTGCGGCCGACGCCCGGTCGTCCCGCAGGAGCGGCAGCAGGTGAAGTCCCCGCGGGCCACGATGCCTTGACGCTCCAAGGCCGTGAACGCCTGCCGGACGGCGCACCGCCGACGACGGCATACGGGACTGACGACGCGGCCCCGGCAGCCGGAAGGGGCGCCCGCCGGTGAACGGCGGACGCCCCTTCGGGAGGAACCGGACGCGGATCAGACCTGGCCGGCCTTCTCCAGGGCGGAGCAGCAGGTGTCGACGATCAGCCGGGTCACCAGGTACGGGTCGACGTTGGCGTTCGGACGGCGGTCCTCGATGTAGCCCTTGCCGTCCTTCTCGACCTGCCACGGGATGCGGACCGAGGCACCGCGGTTGGAGACGCCGTAGGAGTACTCGTTCCACGGGGCGGTCTCGTGCAGACCGGTCAGGCGGTCGTCGATGCCGGCGCCGTAGTTCTTGACGTGGTCGAGCGGCTTGGAGCCCTCACCGAGCGACTCGCAGGCGGTGATGATGGCGTCGTAGCCCTCGCGCATCGCCTTGGTGGAGAAGTTGGTGTGCGCGCCGGCGCCGTTCCAGTCGCCCTTGACCGGCTTGGGGTCGAGGGTGGCGGAGATGCCGAAGTCCTCGGCGGTGCGGTAGAGCAGCCAGCGGGCCACCCACAGGTGGTCGGAGACCTCCAGCGGGGAGACCGGGCCGACCTGGAACTCCCACTGGCCTGGCATGACCTCGGCGTTGATGCCGGAGATCGCCAGACCCGCCTTCAGGCAGTTGTCCAGGTGCGCCTCGACGATCTCGCGGCCGAAGATCTCGTCGGCGCCGACACCGCAGTAGTAGCCGCCCTGGGGGGCCGGGAAGCCGCCCTCGGGGAAGCCCAGCGGGCGGGCGCCGTCGAAGAAGGTGTACTCCTGCTCGATGCCGAAGATCGGCTCCTGCGCGGCGAACTTCGCCGCGACCTCGGCCAGCGCGGCACGCGTGTTGGAGGGGTGCGGGGTGAAGTCGATGTCCAGGACCTCGCACAGGACGAGAATGTCGTCGCCGCCGCGGATCGGGTCCGGACAGGTGAAGACCGGCTTCAGTACACGGTCCGAGGAGTGCCCCTCGGCCTGGTTCGTGGAGGACCCGTCGAAGCCCCAGATCGGCAGCGCGTCCAGACCGGCGGGGGCGCCCGCGATGATCTTCGTCTTGGAACGCAGCTTGGCCGTCGGCTCGGTGCCGTCGATCCAGATGTACTCAGCCTTGAAGGTCACGGGCCACATCCTTCGGGGGTGGGTCGGGCGCACTTGCGGGTGCAGCGGCGCTACGGCACCGGAGCGCCGCCTTTCTGCCCGGCAGCCTGTCAACAGGCGATTTCCCGATCATTGCTCGGATGTGAACCCCGTGTTACCTGGCGGTTCTGTGGTGGGACTCACGTCGTGAGGTCCGGTGAGATGGGGTAGGGGCCCCAATTCGGGCACCGTACGGAACCGTCGTGCGGCGGCCGCCGGCTTTCCCTCCGTCAAAGCCGGCGGCCGGATCTCAGCCCGTGGTCCCGGTCAGCCGACCTTCTCGATCACCGCTCGGCGGATCAGGAACTTGCCGGGCTCCCGGACCTGTTCGAAGGCCGCGTTGTTGAGCAGTACGCAACTGCCGGAGACCGAGGTGACCTTCACCGTCGTGGACTTGTTGTTGTCCAGGTTGGTGACCTTCAGCGTGGTCCCCGCCGGGAACTGGTTGCTGGAGGCGGCCGGTGCGCCCGCCTCGCCGGACAGGGTGACGGTCGAGCCCTTGCAGACCTGCTGCCCGGACGCGGCCGCCGCGCCGCCGGTGTTGCCGGTGGCCGCGCTCTGCGAGGGCGCCGCGGTCTGCTGACCCGTCTGACCGGTCTGGCCCGTCTGGCCCGTCTGGCCCGTCTGCGTGCCGCCCGCCGCCTGGGAGCCCTGAGCCGACTCCCCAACGACGCAACCGGACGCCTTCTGCTGGACCTTGATCTGTTCGATGACCGCCTGCCGGTTGGCGATCCTGGCCGCCGACTGGGCGTCCGGGTTCGCCTGCTGCCCGGCGATGAACTTCTGGTTGTTGCCGAGAGCCGTGGCCAGCCCCGAGCAGACGGTCGAGTCCGCGGCCGACGACAGCGTCTTGGCGTTCTGCGGTGTCTGCGCGGCGTTCGAGGTGGACGCCAGGGCGAAGGCTCCGCCGCCCGCGACCGCCGCGGCACTGACGAGCAGCGCGACCTTCTTCTTTGCGCTGAGGTTTCTCCTGCGCGACATGCGCGCCTCCTGAGGGGAAGGGGGAGTGCGTACGTCGCTAGGTACGAGATGTCGAACGTCGTTACTCAGCGGTTACAGGAGTCAGCTGAAGTAACCTGCGTCACACCGGAGTTGAGGGGTGTTCAGTTCTTGCCCCTGGCCAGGGCCTCTTGTACCGCCTCGTCGGTGCGGGCGACGAGCGCCGTGCCGTCGTCGGCGGTGATGATCGGCCGCTGGATGAGCTTCGGGTGCTCGGCGAGGGCGCGGATCCACCGCTCGCGCGACGCCGCGTCCCGGGCCCACTCCTTCACGCCCAGTTCCTTGGCGGCCGGCTCCTGGGTGCGGGTGATGTCCCACGGTTCGAGCCCGAGCCGGCCGAGCACGGACCTGATCTCGTCCTCGCCCGGCACGTCGTCCAGATAGCGGCGGACCGTGTAGTCGGCTCCCTCGGCGTCGAGCAGGCTGATCGCGCTACGGCACTTCGAGCAGGCGGGGTTGATCCAGATCTCCATGCGGGGAACGGTACGCGAGCCGTCCTCCCGAGCGCGATCTGTTCGATTTTCGGGACTGTCGCGCAGGCCCCGCCCGCCCATCCCGCCACAACCGAAATACCCGTCCTCATCAGGGGAGTTAACCGTCCTCGCGGCCTGTCTCGTTGTCCGTGGGGGCCGGTACACTGGGAGCAGTGTTCGAGAGAGTCGCCGGGGCGTCCGGCGGCGCTCCGACCGCGACAGGAGGATGCCCGTGCCCGCTGCCGCACTGAAGCCGAAGCCGTTGCCGACCCAGTCCACCGCGAAGCGTGCCGTCGTGCTCGACTCGCCCTACGCGCCGGTGGAGAAGCGCCCGCTGCCGGCCGGGCGGCCCCGCGACTGGTACGTCACGCACAACCGCCGCCTCAAGGCCATGCGCCTCGCCATCGCCCTGCTCGACTCCGGCGTGTACCTGCCGGTCCAGGCCCGGAACGAGACGATACGGAGCACGGCGGAGAGCATCGGAGTCCACCCGCCGTCGGACACGACGTGCCACATGGTGCGGGCGCTGATGCGATACGCAAGGTGAACACCGGGCCCGGGCGCAGCGACCCTCCGCCGCGCCCGGCCCCTTCACACTCGACCCCCCGCCCCCGCGCCCCGCGCTCGGCGCCCCC
>NZ_JAKQYH010000091.1:0-113471 GCF_022343545.1 Streptomyces arenae | reverse complement strand
CCCCGCCCCCGCCCCCGCCCCCGCCGCTCCCGCGACCGACCCGGCCGCCACCGTCTGACCCCGAGGAAGAACCCGACATGAACATCGACTGGGCAGCCATCGGCTCCGTCTTCGGCGTCAGCCTCGTGGCCACCGTGGGCCTGGTGACCCTCTTCACCCTCGGCATCAAGGGCCTCTCGGCCCGCGAACGCGCCACCGCACAAGGCAACTCCGCGGCCCTGGCCGTGACCGCCGCCTACCTCTCCTTCGCGGCCTGCGCGGCAGCCGTCGCCTACGGCATCCACCTGATCGTGGCGAAGGCCTGACCAGGACCGCACCGCTCAGCGCAACGGCCCGACCGGGCCGGAAGGCTCCGCTCCGACCCGTTCGGCGCGGAGCCTTCGGCATGCCCCAGAAGCCCCTCTGAACCATCGATGTGGGCCTTCCCACACACTCCCCTCGCAGGTCAACGGCAAGTTGACGGGTCTTCCGGGGGCGTGGTGGACTGCCGGAGCCATGTACGGCGGCAAGAGAGGAAGCCGGTGTGAATCCGGCGCGGTCCCGCCACTGTCACCGGGGTAGCGATCCCCGGGAGCCAGGAACTCTCACCGCCGGTCTCGTCGAACCAGGGCGTGGACACCCTGAGTGAGGACATATCGCCATGCGCGGCTGCCGACCGAGGTGCAGTGACCGGCCCGTGACCGACCCCGCGGCCGGCTGAGCCGATGGGTGCCGATCGCGTCTTCGCGTACGGCGCCGCCGCCGGCCTTCTCGGCGACCTGCTGCTCGGCGATCCGCGCCGGGGGCATCCGGTCGCCGTGTTCGGGCGGGCGGCCGGAGCCGTGGAGCGGGTGCTGTGGCGGGACCACCGCGGGTGGGGCGCCCTGCACACCGCCGTGTGCGCCGGTGGCGCCGTGACACTGGGCGCCGTCGCCCAGCGGGTCGTACGACCGTCCGCCGCCGCGTCCGTCGCGCTCACCGCGGCCGCCACCTGGGCCGTCGTCGGGGGCACTTCGCTCTCCCGGGAGGCCCGCGCCGTCGGGCGCGCCCTTCAGGCGGGTGACGTCGAGGCGGCCCGGACGCGGCTGCCGCATCTGTGCGGGCGGGACCCGCAGGCCCTGGACGCCGACGGGATCGCGCGCGCGGTCGTGGAGTCCGTCGCCGAGAACACCAGCGACGCGGTGGTCGGCGCGCTGGTGTGGGGGGCCGTGGCCGGGGTGCCGGGGCTGCTCGGGTTCCGGGCCGTCAACACCCTGGACGCCATGGTCGGGCACAGGTCGGCCCGGTATCGGCGGTACGGGTGGGCCTCGGCACGGCTGGACGACGTGGCGGGCTGGCCCGGGGCACGGCTCACCGCCGTACTGGCCGCCGTGGCCGGCGGTGACCCCGGGGGCGCGGTGCGGGCCTGGCGGGCCGACGCGGCGAAGCACCCCAGTCCCAACGCGGGGCCCGTGGAGGCGTCGTTCGCGGGGGCGTTGGGGGTGCGGCTCGGGGGGACGTTGTCGTACGGGGGGCGGGTCGAGCACCGGCCGGTGCTGAACGGGGAGGGGCGGACTGTGCAAGTCGGCGACATCGAACGGGCCGTCGGGCTGTCCCGGCGGGTCGGGTGGCTGGCGCTCGGGGCGAGCGTGACCGCGGCCCTGCTGCGCGGCCGGGTCGCGGGGCGCCCGGGGAGCGCGTCGTGAACGGCGGCGGGCTGCTGGTGGCCGGGACCACCTCCGACGCCGGGAAGAGTGTCGTCGCCGCCGGTGTCTGCCGGTGGCTGGTGCGGCAGGGGGTGAAGGTCGCGCCGTTCAAGGCGCAGAACATGTCCCTCAACTCCTTCGTCACCCGCGAGGGCGCCGAGATCGGGCGCGCGCAGGCCATGCAGGCGCAGGCCTGCCGGGTCGAGCCCACCGCGCTGATGAATCCCGTGCTGCTCAAGCCCGGTGGCGAGCAGAGCAGTCAGGTCGTGCTGCTCGGCAAGCCGGTCGGTGAGCTGAGCGCCCGCGGGTACCACGGCGGGCGGCAGCAGCGGCTGCTCGGAACCGTGCTCGACTGTCTGGCCGAGTTGCGGGGCACGTATGACGCGGTGATCTGTGAGGGGGCCGGCAGTCCGGCGGAGATCAACCTGCGCCGGACCGACATCGTGAACATGGGGATCGCGCGCAACGCGCGGCTCCCCGTGCTGGTCGTGGGCGACATCGACCGCGGGGGCGTCTTCGCGTCGTTCTTCGGGACCGTCGCGCTGCTCTCGCCGGAGGACCAGGCACTCGTCGCCGGGTTCCTGGTCAACAAGTTCCGGGGGGATGTGAGCCTGCTGGAGCCCGGCCTCGACATGCTGCACGGCCTCACCGGGCGGCGGACGTACGGCGTCCTCCCCTTCCGGCACGGCCTCGGCATCGACGAGGAGGACGGGCTCCGGGTCTCCCTGCGCGGGACGGTGCGGGAGTCCAGCACCGCGCCGCCCGTCGGCGAGGACGTGCTCCGGGTCGCCGTCTGCGCCATCCCCCTGATGTCCAACTTCACGGACGTGGACGCGCTGGCCGCCGAACCAGGGGTCGTGGTGCGGTTCGTGGACCGGCCGGAGGAGCTGGCCGACGCCGATCTCGTCGTGATCCCGGGGACGCGCGGGACGGTCCGGGCCCTGGAGTGGCTGCGGGAGCGCGGCCTCGCGGACGCGCTGCGGCGCAGGGCCGCCGAGCAGCGGCCGGTCCTCGGCATCTGCGGCGGCTTCCAGATCCTCGGCGAGCACATCGAGGACGACGTCGAGAGCCGGCGGGGGCGGGTCGAGGGTCTCGGGGTGCTTCCCCTAAGGGTGCGGTTCGCCCCCGAGAAGATCCTTACCCGGCCGGAGGGGACGGCACTCGGCGAGCGGGTCGAGGGGTACGAGATCCATCACGGGGTCGCCGAAGTGACCGGCGGAGAGGCCTTCCTGGACGGATGCCGGGTCGGGCAGACCTGGGGCACCCACTGGCACGGCTCCCTGGAGTCGGACGGTTTCCGCCGGGCCTTCCTGCGCGAGGTGGCGGCCGCCGCGGGACGCCGGTTTGTGCCGGCGCCCGACACCTCGTTCGCCGCGCTGCGCGAGGAGCAGCTCGACCGGCTCGGCGACCTGATCGAACAGCACGCGGACACGGACGCGCTCTGGCGGCTCATCGAGTCGGGCGCGCCGCAAGGACTGCCTTTCATTCCACCGGGAGCGCCCGCATGAGCACAGTGTTGTTGTTGTCGACCGCCGACACCGATCTGCTGGCGGCCCGGGCCGCCGGTGCCGGCTACCGGATCGGCAATCCGACGCGCGTCGACGTGACGGCGGAGCTGCCCGCGCTGATCGAGGGCGCGGACATCGCCGTCGTACGGCTGCTCGGCGGCAAGCGGGCCTGGGAGGACGGGCTCGCCGCGCTGAAAGCGGCCGGGATCCCGACCGTGCTCCTCGGCGGCGAGGCGGTGCCGGACGCCGAGTTGATGGCGGAGTCGTCGGTGCCGGCCGGGGTGGTGGCCGAGGCCCTGAGGTACCTGGTCGAGGGCGGGCCCGGCAACCTGCTGGAGCTGTCCCGGTTCCTGTCCGACACCGTGCTGCTGACCGGCGAGGGGTTCGAGGAGCCGCGGAAGATGCCGGAGTACGGCGTCCACGGCGAGCGTCCCGTGGTCGAGGGCCGGCCGACCGTCGGCGTGCTCTTCTACCGCGCCCATGAACTGAGCGGCAACACCGGCTTCGTGGACACCCTGTGCGACGCGATCGAGGCGCACGGCGCCAACGCCCTCCCCGTGTACTGCGGTTCGCTGCGCGGGGCGGACGCCGGGCTGTACCAGCTGCTGGGCCGGGCCGACGCGCTGGTGGCCACGGTCCTGGCCGCGGGCGGCACGCACGCCTCGCAGGCCTCGGCCGGCGGTGACGAGGAGGCCTGGGACGTCGGCGCGCTCGCCGATCTGGACGTGCCGGTGCTCCAGGGCCTCTGCCTCACCTCCTCGCGTGCCGCCTGGGACGAGTCGGACGCCGCGCTCTCCCCCATGGACGCGGCGATGCAGGTCGCCATCCCGGAGTTCGACGGCCGGCTGATCACGGTCCCGTTCTCCTTCAAGGAGCGGGTCGACGACGACGGAGCCGACGTCCCGGTGTACGTCGCCGACCCGGAGCGGGCCGGACGCGTCGCCGGGATCGCCGTACGGCACGCGGCGCTCAGGCACAAGCCGAACGCCGAGAAGAAGGTCGCGCTGGTCTTCACCGCGTACCCGACCAAGCACTCCCGGGTCGGCAACGCGGTCGGTCTGGACACCCCCGCTTCGGCGGTGCGGGTGCTGGACGCGCTCCGGGACGCCGGGTACGGCGTGACCGGACACCCCGCCGAGGGCGACGAGTTGATCCACCGGCTGATCGCGGCCGGCGGGCACGACGTGGAGTGGCTGACCGAGGAGCAGCTGGCCGCCGCACCCGCGCGGGTACCGCTCGCCGACTACCGGGCGTGGTTCGAGAAGCTCGACCCGGAGCTGCGGGACGCGATGACCGAGGCGTGGGGCGAGCCGCCGGGCAGCCTGTACGTCGACGGCGAGGACATCGTGCTGGCGTCGTTGCGGTTCGGGAACGTCGTGGTCATGATCCAGCCGCCGCGCGGCTTCGGGGAGAACCCGATCGCGATCTACCACGACCCGGACATGCCGCCGTCGCACCACTACATGGCGGCCTACCGGTGGCTGGAGAACAGTTTCGGCGCGGACGCGATCGTGCACATGGGCAAGCACGGCACGATGGAGTGGCTGCCCGGCAAGGGACTCGGGCTGAGCGCCGGCTGCGCCCCGGACGCGGTCCTCGGCGACCTGCCGCTGATCTACCCGTTCATCGTCAACGACCCCGGCGAGGGCACCCAGGCCAAGCGGCGCGGCCATGCCACCGTCGTCGACCACCTGGTGCCGCCGATGGCCCGTGCCGACACCTACGGAGACCTGGCCAAGCTGGAGCAGCTGCTCGACGAGTACGCGCTGGTCTCCGACCTGGACCCCGCCAAGGCGCCGGCCGTACGGGCGCAGATCTGGACGCTGGTCAAGGCCGCCGAGCTGCACCACGACCTGCATGTGGACGAGCAGCCGGAGGACGACGACTTCGACTCGTTCGTCATGCACATCGACGGCTATCTGTGCGAGATCAAGGACGTGCAGATCCGTGACGGGCTGCACATCCTGGGCGGCGGCCCGGTCGGTGAGCCGCGGGTGAACCTGGTGCTGGCCGTGCTGCGGGCCTCGCAGGTGTGGGGCGGGCAGGCGAACGCGCTGCCGGGCCTGCGGGCCGCCTTCGCCGCTCATTTCGGGCTGGTGGAGAAGGACCTGCTCGCGGAGCCGGGGGCGCCGGTGAAGGTGCCGGTGGAGCTGACGGACCTGGTCGAGGGCCCCGCCCGGACGGCCGCCGACGCCGTCGACCTGCTGGAGCAGCTGTGCCGCCGGGTCGCGGAGGGCATGGAGCAGCGGGGCTGGGCGACGGCCGAGAGCCGTCCGCTCGTACGGGAGGTCCTCGGCACCGAACTGCCCGACGCCGTCGCGGTGCTGGAGTTCGCGTGCGACGAGGTCGTGCCGAGGCTGGCGCGGACGACGGACGAGATCGGGCACATCCTGCGCGCCCTGGACGGCGGTTACGTCCCGGCGGGCCCGTCCGGCTCCCCCACCCGCGGCCTGGTCAACGTGCTGCCGACCGGCCGGAACTTCTACTCGGTCGACCCCAAGGCCATTCCGTCCCGGCTGAGTTGGGAGGTCGGCCAGTCGCTGGCGGACTCGCTCGTGCAGCGGTACCTCCAGGACACCGGCGCGTACCCGAGGTCCGTCGGTCTGACGGTGTGGGGCACGTCCGCGATGCGTACCCAGGGCGACGACATCGCGGAGATCCTGGCGCTGCTGGGCTGCCGTCCGGTGTGGGACGAGGCGTCGCGGCGGGTGACCGGCTTCGAGGTGGTCCCGCTCGCCGAGCTGGGCCGGCCGCGCATCGACGTCACGGTCCGCATCTCGGGCTTCTTCCGGGACGCGTTCCCGCACGTGGTCGGGCTGATCGACGACGCGGTGCGGGCGGTGGCCGAACTGGACGAGCCCGCCGAGTCCAACTACGTGAAGGCGCACGCCGACGAGGACACCGCGGAGCACGGTGACCGGCGGCGCGCGACCGCCCGGGTCTTCGGCTCCAAGCCGGGCGCGTACGGCGCCGGTCTGCTGCCGCTGATCGACGCCCGCAACTGGCGTTCCGACGCGGACCTCGCCGAGGTGTACGCGGTCTGGGGCGGCTACGCCTACGGCCGCGGGCTCGACGGCCGGGCGGCGCGCGGGGACATGGAGACCGCGTTCAAGCGGATCGCCGTCGCCGCGAAGAACGTCGACACCCGCGAGCACGACCTGGTGGACGCCGACGACTACTTCCAGTACCACGGCGGCATGGTCGCGATGGTCCGCCATCTGACCGGGGCCAACCCCGAGGCGTACGTGGGTGATTCGGCCACCCCGGACCAGGTGCGGACCCGGACGCTGGGCGAGGAGACGCACCGGGTCTTCCGGGCGCGGGTGGTCAACCCCCGCTGGATGGCGGCCATGCGCCGGCACGGCTACAAGGGTGCCTTCGAGATGGCGGCGACCGTCGACTACCTCTTCGGGTACGACGCCACCGCGGGCGTGGTCGACGACTGGATGTACGAGAAGCTCAGCGCCGAGTACGTCTTCGACGCGGAGAACCGGGACTTCATGAAGAAGTCCAACCCGTGGGCGTTGCGCGGCATCACCGAACGGCTCCTGGAGGCCGCCGACCGGGGTCTGTGGGCCGAGCCGGACGCGGAGACCCTGGAGCGGCTGCGCGCCACCTATCTGGAGCTGGAAGGCGACTTGGAGGGCGACGAGAAGTGAGTACCCCGTTCCCGTTCACGGCCGTCGTCGGCCAGGACGACCTGCGCCTCGCGCTGCTGCTGAACGCCGTCTCCCCGGCGGTCGGCGGGGTGCTGGTGCGCGGTGAGAAGGGCACCGCCAAGTCGACGGCGGTGCGTGCCCTGTCGGCGCTGCTGCCGGCTGTGGACGTGGTCGCCGGCTGCCGTTTCTCCTGTGATCCGGCCGCGCCCGACCCGGCCTGCCCGGACGGCCCGCACAACCCGCCCGGGGCCTTCGAGTCCCGTCCGGCGCGCATGGTCGAGTTGCCGGTGGGTGCCTCCGAGGACCGGCTGGTGGGCGCGCTGGACATCGAGCGGGCGCTCGCCGAGGGCGTGAAGGCCTTCGAGCCGGGTCTGCTGGCCGACGCGCACCGCGGGATCCTCTACGTCGACGAGGTCAACCTCCTCCACGACCACCTGGTCGACCTGCTGCTGGACGCGGCGGCGATGGGCGCGTCGTACGTGGAGCGCGAGGGTGTCTCGGTGCGGCACGCGGCCAGGTTCCTGCTCGTCGGCACCATGAACCCCGAGGAGGGCGAGCTGCGGCCGCAGTTGCTCGACCGGTTCGGTCTGACGGTGGAGGTGGCCGCCTCGCGCGAGCCCGACCAGCGGGTGGAGGTCGTACGGCGGCGGCTCGCCTACGACGACGACCCGGCCGGTTTCACGGCGCGTTGGGCCGACGAGGAGGCGGCGGTGCGGCAACAGATCGTGGCGGCCCGGGAGTTGCTGCCGTCGGTGCGGCTGGGCGACGGGGCGCTGCGGCAGATAGCGGCGACCTGCGCGGCCTTCGAGGTGGACGGGATGCGCGCCGACATCGTGATGGCGCGGACCGCCACCGCGCTCGCCGCGTGGGCCGGACGGACCGTCGTGCTGGCCGAGGACGTCCGGCAGGCGGCGCTGCTCGCGCTGCCGCACCGCAGGCGCCGCAACCCCTTCGACGCGCCGGGCCTCGACGAGGACCGGCTGGACCAGACGCTGGAGGAGTTCTCCGGGGACGACGAGAGCGACGACGAGAGCGACGACGACCCGGACCCGGACGGTCCCGGTGGCGGTGGCGGCGGTCCGGCGCCCGAGGACGGCGGTTCCCAGGGCGGCGACGGCGGTGCGCGGCCCGAGGCGGCCGAGGACGGCGAGCCGCAGGCCGCCGGCGCGGGCGAGCAGTCCCCCGTACGGGCCGCCGAGCCCTTCCGCACCAAGGTGCTGAGCGTGCCCGGGATCGGCGAGGGGGCTGCCGGGCGGCGGTCCCGGGCGCGGACCGAGCACGGGCGGACCACGGGTGCGCGCCGGCCGCGGGGTGCCCTGACCAAGCTGCACCTGGCGGCGACCGTGCAGGCCGCCGCTCCGCACCAGCGGGCCCGCGGCCGGTCCGGTCCGGGGCTCGTGATCCGGCGGGACGACCTGCGGCAGGCGGCCCGGGAGGGCCGCGAGGGCAACCTCGTGCTGTTCGTGGTCGACGCGTCCGGGTCGATGGCGGCCCGGCAGCGGATGAGTGCCGTGAAGGGGGCCGTGCTGTCGCTGCTCCTCGACGCCTACCAGCGGCGGGACAAGGTGGGGCTGGTGACGTTCCGCGGCTCGTCGGCCGACGTGGCGCTGCCGCCGACCTCGTCGGTGGACGCGGCGGCGGCCCGGCTGGAGTCGCTGCCGACGGGCGGGCGTACCCCGCTCGCGGCCGGGCTGCTCAAGGCGCACGACGTGCTGCGGGTGGAGCGGTTGCGGGACCCGGCGCGGCGGGCGCTGGTGGTCGTGGTGACGGACGGGCGGGCCACCGGCGGTCCGGAGCCGGTGGCGCTCGCCGGGCGGGCGGCCCGGCTGTTCGCGGCCGAGGGGGTCGCCTCGGTGGTCGTGGACTGCGAGTCGGGGCAGGTGCGGCTGGGGCTCGCCGGGCAGCTCGCCGGTGAGCTGGGCGGTACCGCGGTGACGCTGGACGAGTTGCGGGCGGACTCGATCGCCGGACTGGTGAAGGACGTACAGAGGAGGGCCGCGTAATGCCGCAGGGACAGCCGAGCGTCGTACCGGACGACGGCCTGACGACCCGTCAGCGCCGGAACCGGCCGCTGGTCGTGGTGCACACGGGCGTCGGCAAGGGCAAGTCCACGGCCGCGTTCGGGCTCGCGCTGCGGGCCTGGAACCAGGGGTGGCCCATCGGGGTGTTCCAGTTCGTCAAGTCGGCGAAGTGGAAGGTCGGCGAGGAGAACGCGCTGCGGGTGCTGGGTGCCTCCGGCGAGGGCGGGACCGTCGACTGGCACAAGATGGGCGAGGGGTGGTCCTGGGTCCAGCGCGACGCGCAGATGGACAACGAGGAGAAGGCCCGGGAGGGCTGGGAGCAGGTCAAGCGGGACCTGGCGGCCGAGACGTACCGGCTGTACGTGCTGGACGAGTTCGCGTACCCGATGCACTGGGGGTGGGTGGACACCGACGAGGTGGTCGAGGTGCTGCGGAACCGGCCCGGGACCCAGCATGTCGTGATCACCGGGCGGAACGCGCCGGAGAAGCTGGTCGGCTTCGCCGATCTCGTCACCGACATGTCCAAGGTCAAGCACCCGATGGACGCGGGGCAGAAGGGGCAGAGGGGCATCGAGTGGTGATGTCCTCGTCCGTGCCCCGGCTGGTCGTCGCCGCGCCTTCTTCGGGCAGCGGCAAGACCACCGTGGCCACGGGGCTGATGGCCGCGTTCGCTGGGCGGGGGCTCGCCGTGTCCCCGCACAAGGTCGGACCGGACTACATCGACCCCGGGTACCACGCGCTCGCGACCGGGCGGGCGGGGCGGAACCTCGACGCGTACCTGTGCGGTCCCGAGCTGGTCGGCCCGCTGTTCGCGCACGGTGCGCGCGGCTGTGACCTGGCCGTGGTCGAGGGTGTGATGGGGCTGTTCGACGGGGCCGCGGGGGAAGGGGAGCTGGCGTCCACGGCGCAGGTGGCGAAGCTGCTGCGGGCGCCGGTGGTGCTGGTCGTGGACGCGTCCTCGCAGTCCCGGTCGGTGGCGGCGCTGGTGCACGGGTTCGCGTCGTGGGATCCGGAGGTGCGGGTCGGGGGCGTGATCCTGAACAAGGTGGCGTCCGACCGGCACGAGGCGCTGCTGCGGGAGGCGCTGGAGGCTGCCGGGGTGCCGGTGTTCGGGGTCCTGCGGCGGACGGACCGGGTGGAGACGCCGTCGAGGCATCTGGGGCTGGTGCCGGTCGCCGAGCGGCGGGGGGACGCCGTCGAGGCGGTCGCGGCGATGGCCGCGCAGGTCGCCGACGGCTGTGACCTGGGGGCGCTGATGGAGCTGGCACGGGGCGCGGGAGCGCTGCCGGACGCGCCCTGGGACCCGGCCGGGGCACTGGCTTCCGCGCCCCCGCCGGCGCGAACGCCGGACGGCCCGGAAGAGGCCGGGGTGCGGGTCGCCGTCGCCGGTGGGGCCGCGTTCACCTTCTCCTATGCCGAGCACACCGAGCTGCTCGCCGCCGCCGGGGCGGAGGTCGTGGTCTTCGATCCCCTGCGGGAGGAGCGGCTGCCGGAGGGGACACGGGGGCTGGTGATCGGTGGGGGGTTTCCCGAGGTGTACGCCGCCGAGCTGTCCGCCAACGAGGCGCTGCGGAAGTCCGTCGCCGCCCTCGCGGAGCGCGGTGCTCCCGTCGCCGCCGAGTGTGCCGGGCTGCTCTATCTCTGCCGTGAGCTCGACGGGCTGCCGATGTGCGGGGTGCTGGACGCGGGCGCGCGGATGTCGGAGCGGCTGACTCTCGGCTATCGGGACGCGGTCGCCGTCGGGGACAGTGTGCTGGCCGTCGCCGGTACCCGCATGCGCGGGCACGAGTTCCACCGGACCGTGGTCGAGCCGGGGGCCGGTGCGGCGCCCGCCTGGGGCGTGCGGACGCCCCGGCCGCGTGTCGAGGGTTTTGTACAGCAGGGCGTGCACGCGAGTTATCTGCACACGCACTGGGCGGCCGAGCCCGGTGTGGCCCGAAGGTTCGTGGAGAGGTGCCGGACGTCATGAGCAGCAGCAGGTTGACCGGTGTCGGGGTGGGGCCCGGCGACCCCGAGCTGGTGACCGTGAAGGGCGTCAACGCCCTGCGCGCCGCCGATGTGGTGGTGGTGCCGGTCATGGACAGCGGGGAGCGCGGGCGCGCGGAGGCGACCGTGCTGCACTACGTCGGCCCGGAGAAGGTCGTACGGGTCGTGTTCGCGCTGAACGAGCGCAGTGACCGGGGGCGGCGGGAGGCCGCCTGGGACGCGGCGGGTGCGAAGGTGGCCGAGCTGCTGCGCACGCACGGGTCGGTCGCGTTCGCCACCATCGGCGACCCGAATGTCTATTCGACGTTCACGTATCTCGCGCAGACCATCGCCGGGCTGGTGCCCGGTGTCGTCGTGGAGACCGTGCCCGGGATCACCGCCATGCAGGATCTCGCCGCCCGGTCCGGTGCCGTGCTCACCGAGGGCACCGAGCCGCTGACGCTCGTGCCGGTGACGGCGGGCACCGAGGTGCTGAAGGACGCGCTGAGCGGGCCGGGGACGGTGGTGGCGTACAAGTTCGGGCGGCAGGCCGGTGAGGTGGTGGAGGCGCTGCGGGAGACCGGGCGGGTCGAGGACGCGGTGTGGGGGTCGGCGCTGGGCCTGGACGAGGAGTCCATCCGGCCGGCCGCCGAGCTCGACGGCTCGCCGCTGCCGTACCTCTCCACGCTCATCGCGCCGCCGCGCCGGGACGCCGGCAGAGGCGGGAAGCTGTGAGCACCGGGGCGTCAGCCGGAGATGCCCACCACCAGCCAGATGAAGGCGGCGCCCGCCACCGTGCACAGCAGCGTCGAGCGTGCCGGGTGCTCGTGGTGGGCCTCGGGCAGGATCTCGGCGGCGGCCAGATAGAGCAGGACGCCGCCGAAGAGGCCGAGATAGCCGCCGAGCACGGTCTCGGGGACGGTGACGAAGACCGTGGACACGGCACCCAGGACGGGTGCGCAGGCGTCCGCGATCAGCATGCCTATCGCCCGGCGGCGCGCGTTGCCGTAGAGGCTCGTGATGGTGAACGTGTTGAAGCCGTCGGCGAAGTCGTGCGCGATCACCGCCAGCGCCACCGCCGCGCCCATGCCGCCGCCCACCTGGAAGGCCGCGCCGATCGCCACGCCGTCCATCGCGCTGTGGCCGACCATCGCGCCGGCCGCCGTGAGGCCCACCTCGGGCGCCCGGTGGTGGTCGTGCTCGTCGCCGCCGTGGGCGGCCTGGCGGGCGGCGAGCGTGCGTTCCACCAGATGGGCCAGCAGGAAACCGGCCACGAACAGGAGCAGCGCGGCCGGTACGCCGAAGACGTCACGGCCGGCCGCGCGCAGCGCCTCCGGCAGCAGGTCGAGGCCGACCACCCCGAGCATCAGACCGCCGGCCAGGCCCAGGACCAGGTGACGACGGTCGGTCACGCGCTGTGCCGTCCAGCCGCCGGCCAGCGTCATCAGGAACGCGCCGAGCGCGACGAAGACCGCCATGTGCCCTTGCTATCCGATCAACCGGCCCCAGCGCACATCCAGCAGCACCAGTAACACCTTTTGTCCAGAGAGGACCGAATTTCCATGGCCGATGCCGCCGCCTCCGCCACTGTCTCCGGCGACACTCCCGCCGGCAAGGTGACCTTCGTCGGTGCCGGCCCCGGCGCCGCCGATCTGCTGACGTTCCGGGCCGCCCGCGCGATCGCCGAGGCCGACGTGGTGATCTGGGCCGCGAGCCTGGTCCAGGCGGAGGTCCTGCGGCACGCCCGCGAGGACGCGGAGATCCTCGACTCGGCGACGATGTCCCTGGAGGACGTCGTCGCCGTGTACGAGCGGGCCCGGGCCGACGGGCTGCGGGTCGCCCGGATCCACTCCGGGGACCCCGCCCTCTGGGGCGGCACCCAGGAGCAGGTCGACCGGTGCGCCGGCCTCGGCGTCGAGGTCGAGATCGTGCCGGGCGTCTCCTCCTTCTCGGCCGTGGCCGCGCTCGCCCAGCGCGAGCTGACCATCCCCGAGGTCGCGCAGTCCGTCGTGCTCACCCGGCTCGGCGGCGGCAAGACCCCGATGCCCCCGGGCGAGGAGGTACGGGAGTTCGCCCGCCACGGCACCACCATGGCGATCTTCCTGTCCGCGGCGCGCAGCGGGCAGCTGGTGCGGGAGCTGCTGGAGGGCGGCTACCCGACGTCGACACCGGTCGTCGTCGCCTACCAGGCGACCTGGCCGGAGGAGCTGGTCGTGCGGTGCACGATCGAGACGCTGGAGGAGACGGTCAAGGAGCACAAGCTCTGGAAGCACACCCTCTTCCTGGTCGGCCCGGCCCTGGACGCGCACGGCACCCGCTCGCACCTCTACCACCCCGGCCACTTCCACGGCTTCCGCAAGGCCGACCCGGAGGCCCGCCGGGCGCTGCGGGAACGGGGGGCGAGCACGTGATCACGGTCGTCGGCACGGGGACGGGGACGCCCCTTCCCCCGGACGTGGCGGCCGGTGCCGGGCTGGTCGTCGGCGGGCGCCGGCACCTGGACGCGGTACGGCTGCCGGAGGGGGCCGAGCGGGTCGTGCTCGGCCCGCTCGCGCCGGCCCTCGACGTCATCGAGCGGCATCTGGACAAGGAGAGCCGGGTACTCGTGCTGGCCTCAGGCGACCCCGGGTTCTTCGGCATCGTGCGGGTCCTGGCGGAGCGGTTCGGGACGGACCGGCTGGAGGTGCGGGCCGGGGTGTCGTCCGTCGCCGCCGCCTTCGCGCGGGTGGGACTGCCCTGGGACGACGCGGTGGTGGTGAGCGCGCACGGCCGGGACCCGCGCGCGGCGGTCAACGTCTGCCGCGCCCACCCGAAGGTGGCGGTGCTGACGGGACCGGGCGCGGGCCCGGCGGAACTGGGAGCCGCCCTGCGGCACGCCTTCGGCACACCGCCGGGAGCGACGGCCCACACGTCCCGCGCGCGGGACGACTCGTCCGCGGCCGGCCCCGCCGAGGACCCGGCCGGATCCCCGTCGTCCGGCCCGCGGGTCCTCGTCGTGGCGAGCGCGCTCGGCGATCCGGCACGGGAACGGGTGGAGCGGGTCACGCCCGCCGAGGCCGCCGGCCGTGACTGGGGGGCCGACGTCAGCGTGGTGCTGTGCCTCGACGAGACACGGGTGCTCGGTGGGGTCCGTACGGTGGCCGGGGCTCCGGCCGGGCCCGCCGGATGGGCCCTGGACGAGGGCGAGTTCGCGCACCGCGACTCGATGATCACCAAGTTCGAGGTACGGGCGCTGGCGCTGGCCCGGCTCGGGCCCCGGCTCGGCGACCTGGTCTGGGACGTCGGCGCGGGCTCCGGGTCCGTGGCCGTGGAGTGCGCGCGGCTCGGTGCCGCCGCCGTCGCCGTGGAGAAGACGGCGGACGGGGTGGCGCGGATCGCCGCCAACGCACGGGCGCACGGCGTGTACGTGGACGTGCGGCACGGCTCGGCGCCCGGGCTGCTGGACGGACTGCCGGATCCGGACGCCGTGTTCGTCGGCGGGGGCGGGGCCGAGCTGCCCGCCGTCGTCACCGCGTGCGCGGTGCGGGCCCGGCGGACGGTGGTGGTCGCGATGGCCGCCCTGGACCGGGTGCCGGCGGCCCGCGCGGCACTCACCGGTGCCGGGTTCTCCTGCGACGGGGTGCTGTTGCAGTCCTCCCGCCTCGCGCCGCTGCCGGGTGAGGTGACCCGGCTGGCGGCCACCAACCCCGTGTTCCTGCTGTGGGGGACGCGAACCCCCTCTTCCGAAGAAGGAGTTGCTCAGTGATCGGCCTGATTTCCGCCACCGCGGCGGGGGCGGCGGCACGCGACCGGCTGGCCGCGGCCTGGCCGGACCGTACGCGGGTGTACGCCGGCCCGGTCGGGGACGCCGTGCGGTCCGCGTTCGCGGAGTGCGAGCAGCTGGTGTGTTTCCTGGCCACCGGTGCGGTGGTGCGGCTGATCGCCCCGCTGCTGGGCGAGAAGGCCACCGACCCCGGTGTGGTGTGTGTCGACGAGGGCGGCCGGTTCGCGGTGTCGCTGGTCGGCGGGCACGGCGGCGGGGCGAACGGCCTCGCCCGTGAGGTGGCCGAGGTGCTGGCCGCGCAGCCGGTGGTGACCACCGCGACCGACGCCGTCGGGCTGCCCGGGCTCGACACCCTCGGCTTCCCGGTCGAGGGCTCGGTGGCCACCGTGTCGCGGGCTCTGCTGGACGGTGAACCGGTGGCGCTGCGCGCCGAGTTCCCGTGGCCGCTGCCCCCGCTGCCGCTGGCGGCCGAGGGCGCCTACGCCGTGCGGCTGACCGACCGCGCGGTCGAACCCGGCGAGCACGAGGTGCTGTTGCGCCCGCCGTCCCTCGTCGTCGGGGTCGGCGCCTCCAAGGGGGCCCCGGCCGACGAGGTGTACGCACTGGTCGAGGACGCCCTGCGGGACGCGGGACTGTCCCCGCGCAGCGTCGCCGAACTCGCCACCGTCGACGCCAAGGCCGGAGAGCCCGGGATCGTGGCGGCCGCCGCCCGGTTCGGGGTGCCCCTGGTGACGTACTCCGCGGCGGAGCTGGCCGCGGTGGAGGTGCCCAACCCGTCCGCGGCGCCGCTCGCCGCCGTCGGCACGCCCTCCGTCGCGGAGGCCGCCGCACTGGCCCGCGGCGGCGAACTCCTCGTCCCCAAGCGGAAGTCCGGCGGACAGCCCGCGATGGCGACCTGCGCGGTCGTACGACGGCCCGCGCGCGGCCGGCTCGCGGTGGTCGGGCTCGGTCCCGGCGCCCGCGACCTGCTCACCCCGCGCGCCAAGGACGAACTGCGGCGCGCCGCCGTGCTGGTCGGCCTCGACCAGTACGTGGACCAGATCCGGGACCTGCTGCGGCCCGGGACCCGGATCCTGGAGTCGGGGCTCGGGGCCGAGGAGGAGCGGGCGCGGACGGCGGTCGCCGAGGCGCGGGCCGGGCAGGCCGTCGCGCTGATCGGCAGCGGGGACGCCGGGGTGTACGCCATGGCCTCCCCCGCGCTCGCCGAGGCCTCCGACGACATCGACGTGATCGGTGTCCCCGGTGTCACCGCGGCGCTCGCGGCCGGGGCGATCCTCGGCGCGCCGCTCGGCCACGACCATGTCTCGATCAGCCTCTCCGACCTGCACACGCCGTGGGAGGTCATCGAGCGCCGGGTGCGCGCGGCGGCCGAGGCGGACCTCGTGGTGACGTTCTACAACCCGCGTTCCCGTGGCCGGGACTGGCAGCTGCCCAAGGCGCTCGCGATCCTCGCCGAGCACCGCGCGCCGACGACGCCCGTGGGTGTCGTACGCAACGCCTCGCGGGCCGACGAGTCGAGCCGGCTGACCACCCTGGGCGGTCTCGACCCGGCGTGGGTCGACATGATGACGGTCGTGACCGTGGGCAACACGGCCACCCGGAACGTCGCCGGGCGCATGGTCACCCCGCGCGGCTACCGCTGGCAGACGTCCGAGGAGGGCGCCGAGTGAACCGTGTGGTCCACCCCATCGAGCAGGAGTCCTTCCGGCGGCTGCGGTCCCGCCTGGACACCTCGCACCTCCCGCCGCTGACCCGGGCCGTGGTGGAGCGGGTCATCCACTCCGCCGCGGACCTGGAGTACGCCACCGATCTCGTGACCGACGAGGCCGACCTGGTGAAGGCGCATGCCGCGCTGCACGCCGGGGCGCCGGTCGTCGTGGACGTGGAGATGGTCGCGGCCGGGATCACCCGCCGGGAGACCGTGTGCCGGCTGAGGGACGCCGAGTCCGGCCCGGGCCTGACCCGTTCGGCGCACGCGGTCCGTCTCGCGTACGAACAGGTCGGCCCCGGCGCCCTCTGGGTGATCGGCTGCGCGCCGACCGCCCTGGAGGAGCTGCTGACGCTGGACGCCTCCCCCGCGCTCGTCATCGGGCTGCCCGTCGGTTTCGTCGGCGCCGCCGAGTCCAAGGCCGCGTTGCGGGCGAGCGGACTGCCCGCCGTCAGCAACGTGTCCGAGAAGGGCGGCTCGGCGGTCGCCGCCGCCGCGCTCAACGCCCTGCTGTACCACCCCACTTCCGAGGAGACCCTGTGACCACCCCGCCCGCCCTGCTCATCGCCGGCCATGGCACCCGGGACGACGCCGGGGCCGAGGCGTTCCGTGACTTCGTACGGGAGCTGGGCCGCCGCCACCCCGAACTGCCCGTCGCCGGCGGCTTCATCGAGCTGTCCCCGCCGCCGTTGGGCGATGCCGTCACCGAGTTGGTGGAGCAGGGGGTGCGCCGGTTCGCCGCGGTGCCGCTGATGCTGGTCTCCGCCGGGCACGCCAAGGGTGACATCCCGGCCGCGCTGGCCCGGGAGAAGGAACGGCACCCGGGGATCTCGTACACGTACGGGCGTCCGCTGGGCCCGCACCCCTCACTGCTGGCCGTGCTGGAGCGGCGCCTGGACGAGGCGCTGGGCGGTTCCGCACGGGCGGTCGAGGACCGCGCCGACGTGACCGTGCTGCTGGTGGGCCGGGGTTCCACCGACCCCGACGCCAACGCCGAGGTGCACAAGGCGGCCCGGCTGCTGTGGGAGGGCCGCGGGTACGCCGGGGTGGAGACGGCGTTCGTGTCGCTGGCCGCGCCGGACGTGCCGAGCGGGCTCGACCGGTGTCTGAAACTGGGGGCGCGCCGGATCGTGGTCCTGCCGTACTTTCTGTTCACCGGGATCCTGCCGGACCGGGTGCGGCAGCAGACCGAGGGCTGGGCGGCCGCGCACCCGGAGGTCGAGGTGCGTTCGGCGGACGTCATCGGGCCCGAGCCGGAGCTGCTCGACCTGGTGATGGAGCGGTACCGGGAGGCGGTCAAGGGTGATCTGCGGATGAACTGCGACTCGTGCGTGTACCGGATCGCGCTGCCCGGATTCGAGGACAAGGTGGGCCTGCCGCAGCAGCCGCACTTCCACCCGGACGACGAAGGCCATCATCACGGCCAGGGGCACCACCATCACCATGACGGGCATGCCCATGCGCACTGAGGAAGGTTCCAGAGGCGGCCACGACCTGCGCCACCACGGCGACGCCGAGGTCCGCGACGACGGTTCCGCCCTCGTCGACCTCGCCGTCAACGTGCGCGCCGGCACTCCCCCGGTCTGGCTGCGGGAGCGGATCGCCGGGTCGCTGGACGCGCTCGCCGCCTATCCCGACGGGCGGCGGGCGCGGGCCGCGGTGGCGGAGCGGCACGGGCTGCCGGTGGAACGGGTCCTGCTGACGGCGGGCGCGGCGGAGGCGTTCGTGCTGCTGGCGCGGGCGCTGAAGGTGCGGCGGCCGGTGGTGGTGCATCCGCAGTTCACCGAGCCGGAGGCGGCGCTGCGGGACGCCGGGCACACCGTGGACCGGGTGCTGCTGCGGGCGGCGGACGGCTTCCGGCTGGATCCGGCGCTGGTGCCGGAGGACGCCGACCTGGTGCTGATCGGCAACCCCACGAATCCCACGTCGGTGCTGCATCCGGCCGAGGCGATCGTGCGGCTGGCCAGGCCCGGTCGGACGCTGGTGGTGGACGAGGCGTTCATGGACGCGGTGCCGGGCGAGCGGGAGGCGCTGGCCGGCCGGACCGACGTGCCGGGCCTGGTGGTGCTGCGGAGCCTGACGAAGACGTGGGGGCTGGCCGGGCTGCGGATCGGCTACGTGCTGGCCGCGCCGGAGGTCGTCGCCGAGTTGGCGCGGGCCCAGCCGTTGTGGCCGGTGTCGACGCCGGCGCTGGCGGCGGCCGAGGCGTGTGTGGCGCCGCGCGCGCTGGCGGAGGCGGCGCACGCGGCGCACCGGATCGCGGCCGACCGGGCCCATCTGGTGGCGGGGCTCGAGGAGTTCGCGCCGGAGGGGGTACGGGTGGCCGGGCCCGCGGAGGGACCGTTCGTGCTCGTGCGGATGCGGGGGGCTGCCGATGTGCGCCGGCAACTGCGGACGCTGGGGTTCGCCGTGCGGCGCGGGGACACGTTTCCCGGGCTGGACGAGGAGTGGGTGCGGATCGCCGTGCGGGACCGGGTGGTGGTGAACCGGTTCCTGCAGGCGTTCGATCAGGCGCTGGTGTTGATACGCGCCTGAGGGGAACTGCGGGCCGGCTCGCGGCTGCGGGTCGTGTGTGGCTGGTCGCGCAGTTCCCCGCGCCCCTGAAGACGGGGTGTCAGCGGCGGTGTCGGACCAGAGCCACCGCTCCTCCACCCGCGGCGACCAGGGCCAGTGCGCCTCCCACCAGGTACGGCGTCATCGAACCGCCGCCCGTCTCCGCCAGCTTCGTCTGCTTCGCCGGGGTGGGCTTCGCCTCCTTCACCGGGGCGCCCTGCACCTTGACGTCGGTCACCGGATCCGCGGGATCGGACGGATCCGTGGCATCCGGTGGCGTCTCGCACGTCACCCTCGCCAGCGTCAGGGTTCCCTCTACGTCCGCGACGTTCAGCTTCAGCGGGTTGACGGAGACCTTGAGCACGAGGGCGCTGGCCGCCGCCGTGACCGATGTCGTCTCCGCCCTGGCCAGGTCCAGGCGGACCTCGCCGACGCCGGGGACCTTGACGTCGGTGGGGCCGACCGCGCTCACTGTCACCCGCTTGCCGAGCACCGTGACGGCGCCGAGCACATGGGTGGCTGCCTTCGGCCGCTTGCCGGCCGCGCAGGTGGCCTTGGACGTGACCGCGTCGAGTTCGACGAGGGACAGCAGGGGCAGGCCCGGCAGGTGCAGCCGGGCGTGGGTGAGGTGGACGGAGGCCTCGGCGCGGCCGTCGGAGACCGTCGCCTTCGCGGCGGCGGCGTCCGCGCCGAGGACGTGGAACGGCCTGCCGCCGTCCACTCCGTCGAGGGTGGCGGTCAGCGCGGTGCGGTCGGCGCTCCGCGGTGCCTGCACCTCGTTGAGGGCGACCGCGAGCGGGACGTGCGCGGTCCGGCCGATGAGGGAGACGTCGAGGCCGGTGCGCAGGACGGCCGCGCTCGCGTGGCCCTTGCCGGTGGTCGCGTGTGCGGTGCCCGCGCCGGCCAGGGCCGCGGGACCTGCGGCGAGGGCCGTGGCCGCCGCGACGGTCGCGAGACGGCGTGCGGGCATACGGAAGGTGTTCAAGGTGGTGGGACCCCCAGAGGAAACTTGCTCGGGACCCGCCAAGAATTACGCACTGTGGGTGAACGGGCGGCAATCCCGCGTCACTTCACTCAATAGTGGACTTTCCGCGCATCCATTCGAAACCGCGGGCACAGCCGTTCCTTTACTCGACGACCTGCCCGTTCAGCACCACCCGCCGGGGGGACGCGAGCACCCGTACGTCAGCGCGCGGGTCGCTCTCGTACACCACCAGGTCCGCCGGTGCGCCCTCCTCCAGGCCCGGCCTGCCGAGCCAGGCGCGGGCCGCCCAGCTGGTCGCCGCCAGCGCGTCGAGGGGCGGGATGCCGGCGGTGACGAGTTCGGCGACCTCGTCCGCGACCAGGCCGTGGGCGAGGCTGCCGCCGGCGTCCGTGCCGACGTACACCGGGATGCCGGCGTCGTAGGCGCCGCGGACGGTGTCGTAGCGGCGCTCGTGGAGCCGGCGCATGTGGGCGGACCAGCGTGGGAACTTGGCGTCTCCGCCCGCCGCGAGCTGCGGGAAGGTGGCGATGTTGACGAGGGTCGGGACGATCGCGACGCCACGGGACGCGAAGAGCGGGATCAGGTCGTCGGTCAGGCCGGTGGCGTGCTCGACGCAGTCGATGCCGGCCTCGACCAGGTCCTGGAGGGAGTTCTCGGCGAAGCAGTGCGCGGTGACCCGGGCGCCCAGCCGGTGGGCCTCCGCGATCGCGGCCTCGACGGCGTCCCGGGGCCAGCTGGGGGCCAGGTCGCCGAGGTCGCGGTCGATCCAGTCACCGACCAGCTTGACCCAGCCGTCGCCGCGCCGGGCCTCCTGGGCGACGTGTGCGACGAGGTCCCCGGGTTCGATCTCGTGGGCGAAGTTCCTTATGTAGCGGCGGGTGCGGGCGATGTGCCGGCCGGCCCGGATGATCTTCGGGAGGTCCTCGCGGTCGTCGACCCAGCGGGTGTCGGAGGGCGATCCGGCGTCGCGGATCAGGAGGGTGCCGGCCTCGCGGTCGGTGAGCGCCTGCTTCTCGGCGGTCGCCGCGTCGACGGGGCCGTGCGGGCCGAGGCCGACATGGCAGTGGGCGTCGACCAGGCCGGGCAGCGCCCAGCCCGCGACCGTCCGGACGTCACGGGCGCCGGCGGGACGGTCGTAGGAGACGCGGCCGCCCACCACCCACAGTTCGTCGCGGACGTCCTCGGGCCCGACGAGGACCCTCCCCTGCACGTGCAGCACCGCCTGATCGCTCATGGGTGTCAGCCTAGGGCGACGTGCAGGCCCGCATCGACACGGCTCAGCAGTCGGCCGCCGTGCCCCCACGAACATGCCCCCGGCCGCCTACTCCGAGGTCTCCTCCTCCACCTGGGCCATGGCCGGGTCGAGCAGCCGGGACAGGAAGTGGCGGGTACGGGCGTGCGTGGGGCGGCCGATGACCTGGTCGGGGGCGCCGTCCTCCACCACGACCCCGCCGTCCATGAAGACGACCCGGTCGGCGACCTCGCGGGCGAAGGTCATCTCGTGGGTGACGACCATCATCGTCATGCCCTCGTCCGCCAGCATCCGCATGACCGCGAGGACGTCGCCGACCAGCTCCGGGTCGAGGGCCGAGGTGGGCTCGTCGAAGAGCATCACCTCGGGGCCCATCGACAGGGAGCGGGCGATGGCCACCCGCTGCTGCTGGCCGCCGGAGAGGGAGGCGGGGTAGGCGTCCGCCTTCTCGGACAGGCCGACGCGTTCGAGGTTCTCGGCGGCCACCCGGGCGGCCTGCGCCTTGTCCCGGCGGAGCACCCGGCGCTGCGGCAGCGTGAGGTTCTCGGTCACCGTGAGGTGCGGGAAGAGGTTGAACTGCTGGAAGACCATGCCGATGCGGCGGCGTACGGCGTCGATGTCGACGTCGGGGTCCGTCAGCTCCGTGCCGCCGACGAACACCTGGCCCCTGGTGGGCTCCTCGAGCAGGTTGACGCAGCGCAGCAGGGTCGACTTCCCGGAGCCGGACGGGCCGATCACGCACACGACCTCGCCCTGGCCGATCTCCAGGTCGATGCCGCGCAGCACCTCGTTGTCGCCGAAGGACTTGTGGAGCCCCTTCACCTGGATCTCGGGTCGGCTCATCGCACGGCCTCCTGGGCCTTCGCCTCCATGCGGCGCACGACGAAGCCGAGCGGGATCGTGACCAGCAGGTAGCACAGGCCGGCGACGAGGATCGGCGTGGAATTGGCGGTCGTACTGGCCAGGTCGCGGCCGTACTTGGACAGTTCGCGCTCCTCCAGGGTGACCCCGAGGAAGAGGACCAGGGAGGAGTCCTTGAAGAGGAGCACCAACTCGTTGGTCAGGGGCGGGAGGATGATGCGGAACGCCTGCGGGATGATGATCGAGACCATGGCGCGGGCGGGTGAGAAACCGAGGGAACGGGCCGCTTCCAGCTGTCCCTTGGGGACCGCCTGGATGCCCGCGCGGATGGTCTCGGCCATGTAGGCGGCGGCGACCAGGCCGAGCGCGAGGGCCACCTTGCCGTAGGTGCCGCCGACGATCTCCGTGCCGGGGAAGGCCAGCGGGACGGCGACCCCGATGAAGATGAAGATCAGCAGGGCGGGCAGGCCGCGGAAGATCTCGATGTAGACGCCGGCCAGCCAGCGGTAGGGGCCGACGGACGACAGCCGCATCAGGGCTATCACCATGCCGAGGGCCAGTCCGACGACGAAGCCGGACAGGGTGTAGAGCACGGTGTTCTTCAGGGCCAGCGTGATGACGTCCGGGAACATCTGCCGGGCGATGTCCCACTGGGCGAACTGGTTCCGCAGCCGCCCCCAGTCGGCGCCGGCCGCGAAGGCGATCACGGCGGCGACGAAGACGACGTACTGCGCGCCGCGTGACAGGCTGCGCTTCCGACGCCTGCTCAGGCCCTTCCTGCGCGGCTGGAGTTCGGTGCCGGCGGCGGTCATGAGGCGGCCGGGGACGCGGCCTTCGCGTCGTAGGGGCCGATCCACTTCTCGTACAGCTTCTGGTACGTGCCGTCGGCCTTGGCGTCGGAGATCGCCTTGTTGACGGCGGCGAGCAGCTTGGTGTTGCCCTTCTTCACCGTGAAGCCGTACTGCTCACCGGTGTTGATGTTGCCGGCGAGCTGGAAGGCGTTCGCGTTGGCCTTGTCCTTGAGCCAGCCCTGGACCACCGGGTAGTCGATGACGACGGCCTTGACCTGGCCGGTGCGCAGGCCGTTGAGGACGGCGTCGGAGGACTCGAAGGAGACCGGGTCGAAGCCCTGCTTCTTGACGTAGTCCTCGCCGGTGGTCTGCGCCTGGGCGCCCAGCTTCACCTTCTTGGCCTTGGCGTCGGCGAGCGAGGTGATCCCGCTGTCCTTGGCGACCAGGACGGCCTGGGTGGCGTCGAAGTACGGGTCGGAGAAGTCGACGTTCTTCTTGCGTTCGGCCGTGATGGTCATGCCGGCCGCCGCGATGTCGCACTCGCCGGAGTTGAGGAAGGCGCCGGTCTTGAAGTTCTCGAAGGGGGTGTCCAGGATCTGCTGCTTCACGCCGAGGTCCTTGGCGACCAGGTCGACCATCGAGACGTCGAAGCCCTGCACCTTGCCGTCGATCTCCGACTGGAACGGCGGGTACGGCAGGTGGGTACAGGTGGTGAGCTGACCGGCCTTGACGAGTTCGACCCCGCCGGCGGCGGTCCTGGAGGCGCTGGAACCGTTGCCGCTCGACGTGCAGCCGGCCACGAGGGCCAGCCCGGCCGCGGCGGTGACGGCGGCCAGGGCGCGAGCCCGGCGGCGCCCGAGGAGCGTGGTCACGAGACCTCCCGTGAGTCTGTGATGGAGCTGTGGATTCCGGTTCTGCGGGTTCCGATTATAAGGAGATGTTTGGTTCTCTCAAATCAAACCGTTGGCCATGGGGCCGAACGGCCTGAGAAGTCGCCGGTCAGAGGGGGGTGGCACCCGCCCGTTACGCTCGTCTTGATCTGCCCGTCCGTGAGCGAAGAGAGCACCGCCGTGACCCACCCCTTCCTCGACCTGCCCCCGCTGAGCGCCGCGCACTTCGCCGCGATCGAGGACCGGGTGGCCCGGCTGATGGATACCCGTCAGGACGTCGTGATCATGCAGGGCGAGGCGCTGCTGCCCCTGGAAGGCGCGATCCGGGCGACGGCCGGACCGGGCACGACCGCGCTGAACGTGATCACCGGCCCCTACGGGCAGACCTTCGGGAACTGGCTGCGGGACTGCGGTGCGACCGTGATCGACCTCGCGGTGCCGTTCCACACGGCGGTGACGGCCGCGCAGGTCCGGGCGGCGTTCGCCGAGCACCCTGAGATCGACTTCGTGTCCCTGGTGCACGCGGAGGCCGCGACCGGCAACACCAACCCGGTCGCGGAGATCGGCGAGGCGGTGCGGGAGCAGGGCGCCCTCTTCTGTCTGGACGCGGTGGCCTCGGTCGGCGCCGAGCCGGTGCTGCCGGACGCCTGGGGCGTGGACCTGTGCGTGATCGGGGCGCAGAAGGCGATGGGCGGCCCGGCCGGGGTGTCGGCCGTGTCGGTGAGCGAGCGGGCCTGGGCCCGGATGGCGGCGAACCCGAACGCCCCGCGCCGCTCCTACCTCTCCCTGCTGGACTGGAAGGAGCGCTGGCTCGACGGCGGCCGCAAGGTGCTGCCGCACGCGCCGGCCCAACTGGAGATGCTGGCGCTGGAGGCGTGTCTGGCGCGGATCGAGGCGGACGGCCCGGAGACCGTGATGGCCCGGCACCGCACGGCCGCGCTGGCGACCCGGGCCGGGGCGGTGGCGCTGGGCGGCGGTCTGGAACCGTACGTGTACGAGGAGGCCGACGCGGCGCCGGTGGCGACGACCCTGCGAGTGCCGCCGGGCATAGTGGCCTCGGAGCTGGTCGCCGGGGCCCTGGCGGGTGACGCCACGCTGCCGCTGGCCGCGGGCGGGGGTGCGCTGGCCGGGGAGATGATCCGGGTCAACCACTACGGGGCGGACGCGACGGCGGACGCCGTCCGGGCGAGCCTGGCCGCGGTCGGGGCGGAACTCGCGAAGCGGGGGCTGACGGTGGACCCGGAGGGGGCCCGGCGGGCGGTGGAGCGCGTCGACGGTGTTACCGGGGCCTGAATTCAAAGCAATTCCGAATTACTTTTCAGTGGATGGGTTACCTGAGTTCTTCTGCCCGGTTTTTGCGGAGCTAAACGGGTGGAATTTCGTCCAGGTTTCAACCCTGTGACACACTCCACAAACACGAACCATATGCCCGTTTTGTGGCAGGATATATTTGGACATAGCGGCACGGCGGGATCGGGCGAGGAGCCCTCCTGCCGTGCATTTTTGCATTTGCCTCGCTAAATTCAATCCGCATGACTGCCCCACAAGCAGACCTGATCGTCGACCGCCCTTCGGTGATCGACGGCGCCGCTCTCTGGCGAATAGCCAGGGATTCCGGAAACCTCGATCTGAACTCCTCGTACAGCTATCTGCTGTGGTGCCGGGACTTCGCCGACACCTCCGCGGTGGCCCGCGGTGCGGACGGCGAGCCCGTCGGGTTCGTGACCGGATACAGCCGGCCGGACCGCCCGGACACCCTGCTCGTCTGGCAGGTGGCCGTGGACGCCGCGCAGCGCGGGCGCGGTGTCGCCGCACGCCTGCTCGACGGACTCACGGCGCGGGTGGCCGCGGAACGCCCGCTCAGCGCCGTCGAGACCACGATCACCCCCGGCAACACCGCTTCCGAGCGGCTGTTCACCTCGTACGCCGCCCGGCACGGCGCCACCGTGGAGCGCACGGTGCTGTTCGAGGCCGACGAGTTCCCCGACGGTCCGCACGACCCCGAAGTCCTCTACCGCATCGGCCCCTTGACCCCCACATCGCACTGAGGAGCCCCGCCGTGACCATCACCCAGCCTGATCTGAGCGTCTTCGAGACCCTGGAGTCCGAGGTCCGCAGCTACTGCCGCAGCTGGCCGACCGTCTTCGACCGGGCCCGGGGCAGCCGCATGTACGACGAGGACGGACACGAGTACCTGGACTTCTTCGCCGGCGCCGGCTCGCTCAACTACGGCCACAACAACCCCGTGCTGAAACGGGCGTTGCTGGACTATCTGGACCGGGACGGGGTCACCCACGGCCTCGACATGTCGACCACGGCCAAGCGGTCGTTCCTGAAGGCCTTCCAGGACCTGGTGCTGCGCCCGCGTGACCTGCCGTACAAGGTCATGTTCCCCGGGCCGACGGGCACCAACGCCGTGGAGTCGGCGCTCAAACTCGCCCGCAAGGTGAAGGGGCGCGAGGCGATCGTGTCGTTCACCAACGCCTTCCACGGGATGTCCCTCGGGTCGCTGGCCGTCACCGGTAACGCCTTCAAGCGGGCCGGCGCGGGCATCCCGCTGGTGCACGGCACGCCCATGCCGTTCGACAACTACTTCGACGGGACCGTGCCGGACTTCCTGTGGTTCGAGCGGCTTCTCGAGGACCAGGGGTCCGGGCTCAACAAGCCCGCCGCCGTGATCGTGGAGACCGTGCAGGGCGAGGGCGGCATCAACGTCGCCCGGCCCGAGTGGCTGCGCGAGCTGAAGGCGCTCTGCGAGCGGCAGGACATGCTGCTGATCGTCGACGACATCCAGATGGGCTGCGGCCGCACCGGTGCCTTCTTCTCCTTCGAGGAGGCCGGCATCGTCCCCGACATCGTCACCGTCTCGAAGTCGATCAGCGGGTACGGGCTGCCCATGTCGCTGTGCCTGTTCAAGCCCGAGCTGGACGTGTGGGAGCCGGGCGAGCACAACGGCACCTTCCGCGGCAACAACCCGGCCTTCGTCACCGCGGCGGCCGCCCTGGAGTCCTACTGGGCGGACGGCCCGGCGATGGAGAAGCAGACCCGGACCAAGGGCGAGCAGGTCGAGCAGGGGCTCATCGCGATCGTCGAGGAGAACCTCGCCGACGTGCGCGAGTACCGGGGCCGGGGCCTGGTCTGGGGTCTGGAGTTCCACGACAAGGAGCGGGCCGGGCGGATCGCGAAACGCGCCTTCGAGCTCGGTCTGCTCATCGAGACGTCGGGGCCGGAGAGCGAGGTCGTCAAGCTGCTGCCCGCCCTGACCATCACCCCGGAGGAACTGGACGAGGGGCTGAGCATCCTCGCCCGGGCCGTCCGGGAAACCGCCTGACCAGGATCAAGCAAGGAGGCTGTACACCACCGTGATCGTCCGATCGTTCAAGGAATTCGAAGGCACCGACCGCCATGTGAAGTCCGCGTCGGGTACCTGGGAGAGCACCCGCATCGTCCTCGCCAAGGAGCGGGTCGGCTTCTCGCTGCACGAGACGATCCTGTACGCGGGCACGGAGACGTCGATGTGGTACGCCAACCACATCGAGGCCGTCGTCTGCGTCGAGGGCGAGGCCGAGCTGACCGACCGCGAGACCGGGACGTCGTACACGATCACGCCCGGGACCATGTACCTCCTCGACGGACACGAGCGGCACACGCTGCGCGTCAAGGAGGACTTCCGCTGCATCTGCGTGTTCAACCCGCCGGTCACCGGCCGGGAGGACCACGACGAGAACGGCGTCTATCCCCTGCTGACGGAGGAGGGCTGACCATGACCACGATCACCGACCTGTACCCGAGCCGTGGCCCGGCCGAGGTCTCCGTACCCCGCAAGGACCCCGTCGTCTGGTCGGCGCCCGGTGCGGCCGGGCCGATCGCCACCGGCGACCTGGAGGCCTTCGAGCGCGACGGCTTCCTCGCCGTCGACCAGCTCCTCGCGGACGACGAGGTCGCGGTGTACCGGCGGGAGCTGGAGCGGCTGGTCGACGACCCCGCGATCCGGGAGGACGAACGCTCCATCGTGGAGCCGAAGTCCAAGGAGATCCGCTCGGTCTTCGAGGTGCACCGGATCAGCGAGGTGTTCGCGAACCTGGTGCACGACGAGCGGGTGGTCGGCCGGGCCCGGCAGATCCTCGGCTCGGACGTGTACGTCCACCAGTCGCGGATCAACGTCAAGCCGGGGTTCGGGGCCAGCGGCTTCTACTGGCACTCGGACTTCGAGACCTGGCACGCCGAGGACGGCCTGCCGAACATGCGCACGGTGTCCGTCTCGATCGCCCTGACCGAGAACTACGACACCAACGGCGGCCTGATGATCATGCCGGGCTCGCACCGGACGTTCCTGGGCTGTGCCGGCGCCACGCCCGAGGACAACTACAAGAAGTCCCTGCAGATGCAGGACGCGGGCACGCCCTCCGACGAGGCGCTGACGGAGATGGCCTCGCAGTACGGGATCAAGCTGTTCACCGGCCGGGCCGGTTCGGCGACCTGGTTCGACTGCAACTGCATGCACGGCTCCGGCGACAACATCACGCCGTTCCCGCGCAGCAACGTGTTCATCGTGTTCAACAGCGTGGAGAACGCGGCGGTGGAACCCTTCGCGGCACCGGTACGCAGGCCGGAGTTCATCGGGGCGCGGGACTTCACGCCGATCCGCTGAGTGCGTCCTGAGTCCAGGGTTCGGCCCGGGGGCCGCCACGTTCGTCGTGGCGGCCCCCGGGCCGTGCCGGTCAGCCCGTGAGGGCGTCGAGCAGGCGGTCCACGTCGGCGGGGGTGTTGTAGACGTGGAAGGCCGCGCGCAGGTTGCCGGCCCGGTTGGAGATCTCGATGCCGGCCCGGCTCAGCTCGGGCTGCCGGCCGCCGAGCCCGGGGACGGAGACGATCGCCGAGCCCGGCGCGGGCACGGGTTCGTGTCCGAGGGTCGCGAGCCCGGCGCGGAACCGGTCGGCGAGGGCCACGTCGTGGGCGTGCACGGCGGCCACGCCGAGCTCCTCGACCAGGTCGAGCGAACGGCGCAGACCAGCGCAGGTGAACAGGGCGTGGGTGAGGTCGAACCGCCGGGCGGAGTGGGCGAGTTCGGTGACCGGGCCGTAACAGCTGTCCCACGGCACCTCGGCCGCCACCCAGCCCGCGAGCACCGGGGTCAGCCCGCCGAAGTCCTCGGGGACCACGAGGAAGGCCGCGCCGTGCGGGCCCAGCAGCCACTTGAAGGCCACGGACGCGGTGAAGTCGTACGCGTCGGCGTCCATCGGCAGCCAGCCGGCGGCCTGGGAGAAGTCGACGTAGGTGCGGGCCCCGTGGGCGCGGGCGGCCTCGCGCAGCGCGGGCAGGTCGGCGATCCGGCCGTCCGCCGACTGGGCCGCGCTGACCGCGACCAGGGCGGTGCCCGGGCGCACCGACTCCGCGACGCGCTCCAGCGGCACCGAACGGACCTTGAGGTCGCCACGGACGTGGAACGGGTTGAGCACGGAGGTGAAGTCGTCCTCGGCGATGAGGACTTCCGCGCCGGCCGGCAGCGAGGCGGCGATCACACCGGTGTGCGCGGCGACCGAGGCGCCCACCGCGACCCTGGTCGCGGGGACGCCGGCGAGCCGGGCGTAGGCGGCCCGGCACGCCTCCACGTCCTCGTACAGCGGGGTGAGCGGCCGCCCTTCGGCCCGCAGCAGGGCCGCCTCGTGCAGGGCGGCCACGGTACGGGCCGGCAGCAGGCCGTTGCTGGCGGTGTTGAGGTAGGTGCTCTTCGGGGTGAACTCGGCGCGGACGAGGCTCTCGAACGTCTCCGTGGTCTCCATGGGTCCACTCTGCGGTCCGGGGCACCCCCCGTCCATTGCGGAGTTCTTACAGGACCTGCCAAGGATCGCTTATGCGTCCGCTCTGACCTGCGGTTTCTCAGTGCTGCGGGACCGCGCACCCGTCCGGCCCGCAGGCCTCGGCGCCACCCTCGTCGAGGAGCTGGAGCGGGGAGCGCGCGCTCCAGGCCTGGCTGAGCGCCTGGGTGAACACCTCGGCGGGCTGGGCGCCCGAGACGCCGTACTTCCGGTCGAGGACGAAGAACGGCACCCCGTTCGCACCGAGCTCGGCGGCCTCGCGCTCGTCGGCGCGGACCTCGTCGGCATAGGCGGCGGGGTCGGCGAGCACCGCGCGCACGGCCGCCTCGTCCAGGCCGGCCTCCACCGCGAGCTTGACCACACGGTCGGCGCCCTCGCTGAAGAGGGAGCGTTCCTCGGCGAAGTTCGCCCGGTACAGGATCTGGACGAGCTGGTCCTGCCGGCCCTGCTCCTTGGCGAGGTGCAGCAGCCGGTGCAGGTCGAAGGTGTTGCCGTGGTCACGGCCCCGGGTGCGGTAGTCGAGCCCCTCGGCGGCGGCCTGCGCGCCCAGGTTGTCCTCGCCCGCCTGGGCCTGGGCCTCGCTCATGCCGTACTTCTTGCTGAGCATGGCGAGGACCGGCTGGACGTCGTCCTTGGCGCGGCCGGGGTCCAGCTCGAAGGAGCGGTGCACCACCTCGACCTCGTCGCGGTGCGGGAAGGCGGCGAGCGCCTTCTCGAAGCGGGCCTTGCCCACGTAGCACCACGGGCAGGCGATGTCGCTCCAGATCTCGACGCGCATGTCTTCGGCTCTCCAGGTAGTGAGACGTCTTCCAGTACCTGAACCTTCAACCAGTGCGCTTCATTCCCCGCCGACCGCGTAGCGCAGGTACAGGTGGTGGTCGCCCTCGGCGGGCGGGTTGTCCGGGTCCGGCACCCAGCCCTGGCGGGCGTAGAAGGCCTGGGCCCGGCGGTTGTCGACATGCACGTCCAGGACGGCCGTCCGCTTCCCGTCGGCCTGCCACTGCTCCACACAGGCGGCGTGCAGGGCCCGGCCGATCCCGGCCCGCCAGCGGTCCGGGTCGACGTGGAACTGGTACAGCTTGACCGTCTCCGCCGGGCCGCCCTCGGGGGCGCGGAAGGAGGCGATGCCGATGATCTCGCCCGCCTCGACCGCGCACAGCACGTGGCCGTCGGGGCGCTCCACGGCGCCTCGCCAGGCGGCCGTCCAGTCGATGCCGTCGTCCGGCAGGCCGTCCGGGTAGTACGTCGACCGGGCCCGGTGGTGCAGCGCGGCGATCTTCTCCGCCTCGGCGGCCAGCGCGGTCCGGATGACACGGGGTCCCTGCACACGGTCACTGATCATGCAAGGGAGGACGGGACCGGACCCGGGCCGGTTCCGCCCCCCGTCAGCTTCCGTCGCGCAGGTCGTCCGGCCAGCCGGGCCTGAACTCGATGTGGTCGTACGTCACCACGCAGCCCTCGCCGAGCGGCGACTGGGTCATGAAGCCGACCAGCGCGGCCTCCGTCTCCTTCTCGCCGCCGAGCGTGAAGAGCCGCACGAAGGTCCACGTCCGGCCGTCGCGGGAGGCGTGGAAGGCCAGTGCCCGTCCGGTGCGGCTGATCCGCAGCCAGACCGAACTCCCCTCGACCGTGAAGGAGTTGGAGTCGTCAGAGTGCCCCCGGGTGACCACCGTGCAGACGGTGGGCACGTCCGGGGAGTTCTCCAGGCAGAGCTTGGCCCAGGCGCGGTCGCCGACATGGACGTACAGCACACCGGCGTCGAAGGCGGCACCGAAGCCCACGGTGACCCGGGCGATCAGCTGGAAGTCCCCTTCGGGCGCCCCGAGCAGCCGGGGCGCGTCGGAGGCGGGATCCAGCGCCTCCCCGGTGGGCGACACGAACCGGTCCTGACGGGCCCCGGCCCACCCGGTGAGCACCCCGTCCTCATAGAACCAGTGCCCGTCGGGCCCGTAGGTACGGAGCGGGAAGGGAAGTTCGGGAAGTTCCAGGTCCATGGTCAGATTGTGTCAGGAGCACTTCGGAACATACGCAGGGGCAACCGCGCCCGAAGGGGCGCGGGGAACTGCGCGAGCAACCACGACGAACCGTCACCCGGCGACGCACCCCACGCCCCCCCCACGGCCCTACCTCTCCAGCACCCCGTTGAACCGACGGGGAAGCCCCAGCGGATTCTCGTCACGCAGCTCCGCCGGCAGCAGAGCCGCCGGCGCCCCCTGATAGGCGACCGGCCGCAGCCACCGCTCGATGGCCGTGCCCCCCACCGACGTGGACGTCGACGTGGTCGCCGGGTAGGGCCCCCCGTGCTGCTGGGCCGGAGCCACGGCGACCCCCGTCGGCCACCCGTTGACCAGCACGCGCCCGGCCAGCGGCGTCAGCTCCGCGAGGATCTCCGCCCCGAGCCCCTCCCCCGCGGCCTCCTCGGCGGAGACGTGGACCGTCGCCGTGAGGTTCCCCGGCAGCCGCGAAAGCACCGCCGTCGCCTCGTCGCGGTCCTCGTAACGCGCCACCACGGTCACCGGCCCGAAGCACTCCTCCAGGAGCAGGTCGTACGCGCCCGCCTGGGCCAGCTTGTCCGCCGCGACCGAGAGGAACCCCGCGCTGACGGTGTGCCGGCCGCCCGCACCGGGCGTCACCGGGCTCTCCACGTCGGGGAGTCCGGCGCGCTCGGCGACCCCGGCGATGAAGTTGTCCCGCATCCGGTGGTCGAGGAGCACACCCGCGTCAGTGTCGCTGACCGCGTCCGTGAGGGACTTGACCAGTCCGTCACCGGCGGCGCCGGACGGCACCAGCACCAGCCCCGGCTTGACGCAGAACTGGCCCACGCCCAGCGTCATCGACCCGGCGAGCCCGGTGCCGATCTCACCGCCGCGCTCGGCGGCCGCGGCCTCGGTGACCAGGACCGGGTTCAGGGAGCCCAGTTCGCCGTGGAAGGGGATCGGGACCGGACGCGCGGCGGCCGCGTCGAAGAGCGCCCGCCCGCCGCGGACCGAACCGGTGAAGCCGGCCGCGGCGACCAGCGGGTGCCTGATCAGCTCGATACCGGCCTCGAAGCCGTGCACGAGACCGACGACGGCCTCCGGGATCCCGTGCTCGGCGGCGGCCCGGCGCAGCACCCTGGCGACCAGCTCCGACAGGGCCGGATGGTCGGGGTGGGCCTTGACGACGACCGGGTTGCCCGCGGCCAGCGCGCTCGCGGTGTCACCGCCGGCGACCGAGAAGGCGAAGGGGAAGTTGGAGGCCGAGTAGACGGCGACGACGCCCAGCGGGACCTTGTAGCGGCGCAGGTCCGGGATGGGCGGGGTGGCCGTGGGGTCGGGGTGGTTGATGATGACGTCGAGGAAGGCGCCCTCGTCGACGATGTCCGCGAAGGCCCGCAGCTGGTAGGCGGTACGGGCGAGTTCGCCGGTGAGCCGGACCGGGCCGAGCGCGGTCTCCGCGTCGGCGGCCTCGACCAACCCGTCCTTGGCCGCCTCGAGTCCGGCGGCGGCCGAGCGAAGGAAGGCCGCGCGGACGCTGCGGTCGGCGAGGGAGCCGCGTACGGCGTGCGCGGCCGTGACGACGGCGTCCACCTCTTCGGCTGTGGCCTCGACCGCAACCTGTTCACGCTGCTTCCCGGTGCGCGGGTCGACACTCCAGACTGGTGCTGCTGCCACCGCGGGTCCCTCCATGAGTTGCGTTCTGCCGCAGTATCCGGGTCATTCACCAGGGATGTTCGATATACTGAACGCTGTCTCTGATGATGAATATGCTGTTGGAGATTATTTCCGTCCAACGAAGGGGTCAAGGGCGATGTCGGCAGGCGAGACAGGCGGCGGGGCGCAGGTCAAGTCCGCGGTGCGGACCGTGGAATTGCTCGAGTACTTCGCGGGCCGGCCCGGTATGCACTCCCTCGCGGCGGTCCAGGAGGCCGTCGGATATCCCAAGTCCAGCCTCTACATGCTGCTGCGCACCCTGGTGGAGCTGGGCTGGGTGGAGACCGACGCGACCGGTACCCGGTACGGCATCGGGGTGCGGGCGCTGCTGGTCGGCACGTCGTACATCGACGGCGACGAGGTGGTCGCGGCGGCCCGCCCGACCCTGGACCGGCTCTCCGACGACACCACGGAGACCATCCACCTGGCGCGTCTGGACGGCACCAACGTGGTCTACCTGGCCACCCGCCAGTCCCAGCACTACCTGCGCCCCTTCACCCGGGTCGGCCGCCGGCTGCCCGCGCACTCCACCTCCCTCGGCAAGGCGCTGCTCGCCACCCACACCGACGAGCAGGTCCGCAAGCTGCTGCCGGAGACGCTGCCCGCGCTCACCGAGCACACCCTCACCGACCGCGAGAAGCTCATCGAGGAGCTGCACCAGATCCGCGAGCAGGGCTTCTCGGTCGACCGCGAGGAGAACACCCTCGGGCTGCGCTGCTTCGGGGTGGCGATCCCCTACCGCACCCCGGCCCGGGACGCGATCAGCTGTTCGGTCCCGGTGGCCCGGCTCACCCCCGCCCACGAGCAGATGATCAAGGACGCCCTGTTCGACGCCCGGGACCGGCTGACCCTGGCGACCCGCCGGCTCTGACCCGCCGGCCCTGACCCCGTCGGCTCCGACCCCGTCGCCCGCGACCCCTCCGGATGAGCCAACGATGAGAATTTCGTTGTAACGGGAACGGACACCCGGTCCTCACTCGTCTGTCCGAGCGGGATGAACAAGACGATCAGGCGGGCGTCCGTCTTCACACTGCTGCTCGTGCTCGTTCTGCTGGGCAGGGCGACATGGGTGCAGTTCTACGACGGCCAGGCACTCGCGGACGACAAGGACAACCGGCGGAACGCGATCCAGACGTACTCGCAGCCGCTCGGGAACATCATCGTGGCCGGTGACTCGGTCACCGGCTCGGCACGGACGTCGGGCAGCGACCTCAAGTACAAGCGCACGTACACGGACGGCAAGCTGTACGCGGCGGTGACGGGCTTCGCCTCGCAGAGCTACGCCCCGACCCAGTTGGAGGGCATCTACCAGGACCTGCTCAACGGCACCGACAACCGGCTGAAATCCGTGATGGACACGATCACCGGGCAGCGCGCCGACCCCGGCAACGTGATCACGACGATCGACCCGGCCGTCCAGAAGGCGGCCTACCGGGCGCTCGGCGACAAGAAGGGCGGCGCGGTCGCGATCGACCCGAAGACCGGGAAGATCCTGGCGGTCGTCTCCACCCCGTCGTACGACCCGGACACCCTCACCGACGCGAACACCGCCGGCACGGCCTGGAAGTCGCTGATCGCCGACGCGGACAAGCCGCTGACCAACCGGGCGCTGCGCCAGCCGCTGCCGCCGGGTTCGACGTTCAAGCTGGTGGTCGCGGCGGCCGCGCTGGAGGACGGGCTCTACAAGAACGTCAACGACAGGACGGTGAGCCCCAACCCGTACACCCTGCCGGGCACCACGACCCCGCTGCGGAACGAGAGCACGTCCGCGCCCTGCGAGAACGCCTCGATCCGGGTGGCCCTCCAGTACTCCTGCAACAACGTCTTCGGCAAGATGGCCGTCGACCTGGGCCAGGACAAGGTGCGGGCGATGGCCGAGAAGTTCGGCTTCGACGACAGCAAGCTGGACATCCCCGTCCGGGCCTACGCCAGCGTCTACCCCAAGGACATGGACAAGGCCCAGACCGGTCTCTCCGGCATCGGCCAGTTCGACGTCACGGCGACCCCGCTCCAGATGGCCATGGTGTCGGCGGCCATTGCCAACGGCGGCAAGCTGGTCTCCCCGCACATGGTCTCCCAGATCACCGACAGCGGCGGCGACGTCCTCAAGAACTACGACGACGAGACCAGCACCAAGGAGATCGTCAGCTCCTCGACGGCCGAGCAGCTCCAGTCCGCGATGCAGACGGTCATCGAACAGGGCACGGGCACGAACGCGCGGATCGACGGCGTCACGGTGGGCGGCAAGACGGGCACGGCCCAGCACGGCGAGAACAACAGCAAGACGCCGTACGCCTGGTTCACGGCGTACGGCAAGTCGGACAGCACCGGCAAGGAAGTCGCGGTGGCGGTGATGGTCGAACAGTCGGACGCCGCGAGGTCGGAGGTCAGCGGCAACGGCCTGGCGGCCCCGGTGGCGAAGGCGATGATGCAGGCGGCCCTGAAGTAACTCCCGAACCGGAGCGCCCCGCAGGGGCGCGGGGCGGTAGTCGATGTGCGGCTACCGCCGCGGGGCGCGACCGGCCACGGCGAACCCGCGGCCGACAGCGCACACCCCGCGCCCCACCCCCTACTTCACACCCAGCACCTGCTCCACCGGATCGATCGCGAAGTACACCAGGAACAGCGCCGACACCACCCACAGCAGCCAGTTGACCTCCTTCGCCTTCCCCAGCACCGCCTTGATGACGACGTACGCCAGGAACCCCGCCCCGATGCCGTCCGTGATCGAGTAGGTGAACGGCATCGCGGCGATCGTCAGGAACGCCGGGATCGCGATCTCGTACCTGTCCCACTCGATGTGCTTGACGTGGGTCATCATCAGGAAGCCCACGGCGATCAGCGCGGGCGCGGCCGCCTGGAGCGGCACGATCGTCAGCAGCGGGGTGAGGAACAGCGCGAGTCCGAACAGGCCGCCGGTGATCAGGTTGGCGAACCCGGTGCGGGCCCCCTCCCCCACCCCGGCCGCCGACTCGATGTAGGCCGTGTTGGAGGAGGCCGAGCCGAGGCCGCCGGCCACCGCCGCCGCGCCGTCGATGAACAGCACCCGCCCGATGCCGGGCACCTGCCCCTGCTCGTCCAGCAGCCCCGCCTCCGCGCTGATGCCCACGATCGTGCCCATGGCGTCGAAGAAGTCGGACAGGATCAGGGTGAAGACCAGCAGGACCGCGGTGAGGACACCGGCCTTGGCGAAGCCGCCGAACAGGCTGAAGTGACCGATGAGCCCGAAGTCGGGGGCGTCCACGATCTTGTCGGGGACCTTCGGCGTGGTCAGGCCCCAGCTCTTGATGTCGGCGACCGAGTTGATGACGATCGCCACCACGGTCATGGTGACGATGCTGATCAGGATCGCGCCCTTCACCTTGCGGGCCACCAGCGCGATGGTCAGGAGCACGCCAAGACAGAAGACCAGTACGGGCCAGCCGGTGAGCCTGCCGACCGCGCCCAGCTGCACCGGCACGGTGGTGTCCGCGGCGTCCGGGATCCGGCTGACGAAGCCCGCGTCGACGAAGCCGATGAAGGCGATGAACAGCCCGATGCCGACACCGATCGCCTGCTTCAGCTGCTGCGGGATCGCGTTCATGATCGCCTCGCGCAGCCCGGTCACGACGAGCACACAGATCAGCAGGCCTTCGAGGACGACCAGGCCCATCGCGTCGGACCAGCTCATCAGCGGCGCCAACTGGAAGGCCACCACCGCGTTGAGGCCGAGGCCGGCCGCGATGGCCAGCGGGAGGTTGCCGCCGACCCCCATGATGATCGTCATCACACACGCCACCAGCGCGGTGGCGGTGACGAGCTGGCCGGTGTCGAGGGTGTGGCCGAACTTGTCCTTGGCGCTGCCGAGGATGATCGGGTTCAGGACAAGGATGTAGGCCATCGTGAAGAACGTGGCGAAGCCGCCGCGTATCTCACGGCCGAAGGTGGATCCCCGTTCGGTGATCCGGAAGAACCGGTCGACGCCGTTCCCGGCAGGTGGTGCGGCGCTCTGCGGCGGGTCCGCCTTCTGCGTCTCGGACATGGTCGTACTCCTCGTTGCCTGATCAAGGGTGTGCGGATGCTGGCTGGATTGTTCCCGCGTCGAACCGGTTTCAGGTTTTCCCCGTGTTACGGAATAGCACCCACGCACCGAACCCCCGTACGAAGCACACCAAATGATCACTGCTACGCTCCGCATCTCGCCGGAACGTTCCTTCGGAGGTCACACGTGGGCACAGTCGTCGACGACGCCGCCTCCGTGGAGTTCCATGCCTTCTTCGAACGCCACTACGCCGAACTCTCACGGCTGGCCTACCTCTTGACCGGCGAGGCCGATGCCGCCGACGATCTCGCGGCCGACGCACTGCTGGCGCTGTGGCACCGCTGGGACCGGGTGCGCGCGGCCGACCACCCGGTGGCCTACGCCCGGGGCGTCGTCGCCAACCTGGCCCGCACCCGGATCCGCAGCGCCGTGCGCGAGCGCCGCCGGGTCGCCCTGTTCTGGTCGCACCGCGAGGAACGGACCGAGAACCCGGACATCGCCGGAGTGGTCGACGTCCAGGACGCGCTGCGCCGCCTGCCCTTCCGCAAACGGGCGTGTGTGGTCCTCCGGCACGCGTTCGACCTGTCGGAGAAGGACACCGCGCTCGCCCTGGGGATCTCGGTGGGTACCGTTAAGAGCCAGACGTCGAAGGGGATGGCCGAGTTGCAGAAGCTGCTCGGCGGCCAGGGTGTTCCGCAGCGGGTGCACGCGGTGATGGCACCGCGCGCCGGCCAGAGCGGAGGAAGGAACCGATGAGCCAGCAGGACGTGCACGACGAGCTGCGCGCCCGGCTGCACGAGGCCGCCGAGGCGCACGAACCCGACCGCGCCCGTGTCCTGGCCCGGATCGAGCGGGGCATGACCGCGCAGGACCGGCCCGGCCATCGCGCCACCCTGCCACCGGTGTTCGGCTGGATCCGGGTGGTCGGCGCCACGGCCGCGGTCGCCGCGGTCCTCGGCTTCGGCGGCTACGCGGTCGCCTCGGCCGTGAAGCCCACCCCCACCGAGAAGACGGTGGCGGTCTCCCCGACGCCCTCCGGGTCCCCGGACGCGACCAGCCGCCCGCCGTCCCGCTCGGCGGCCCCGCCGCCGCCGGCCACGCCCTCGACGTCCGCCTCCTCCAGGGCGAGTTCGACACCGTCCTCCTCCCCGAAGGCCACCGCCACCGCGCCCGTCGCCACGGGCGAGCAGGACGGCCCGCTGTGGTCGGACGGCTCGGTGGACCCGCACAGCAACGACTTCTGGGCGCAGTCCGACGTGACCCTGAAGACCACCGGCCGGCTGACCTCCCTCACGGTGCGGTTGAAGGTGGCCCAGACCGGCGGGGTGTCGAACGCCGGTGCCTGGCGCTCGCTGCCGGAGACCGACTTCACCCAGACGGTGGCCGAGCAGGACGGCTTCCTGGTCTACACGTGGACACTCAAGCCGGGCAGCGGGGTCGCCGTCGGCGAGTGGGTGTTCGCGGGCCAGTACAACCACAAGCAGGGCGGCCGCGACGCCGGGGACGACAGCTACACGATCACGGGCACCGCGGGCGGCAAGCAGTACGCGGTGACCGGCGACTTCGCCACCCACACGACGACCGACGGCGACTCGTAGAGAAACCACGGGAACACGGCAACCTTTTCCCCACGGGCGGCGACCGGGTACCGACGGGCGAGCCGGCCGCACACGGCGAACCGGCTCGTCCCCGACGGCCGCGAGGGCGGCGGCACGACCCCCGGTGGTGAGGTCCGGGAACATGCCGTCCGGAACGGCCGGCCGTGCACGGTTCCCCGCGCCCCGAGAAGAAGCGGCAGGGGCGCGGGGAACCGTGCGTCCGGGTCCGGACCGGCCTCAGTTCATGGTCGCGCCGATGGTGCCGGACCCCGTGGTCAGGAAGGTCGTGACGGGCAGCGAACCGCCGGCGCCGCGGGCCCCGTACGCGGTCGTCGCGTCCGTCGACCTGAACGCCGGCGTGGCCACCCCGCCGTCCCAGTTGTTGGCGGCGGAGACGGTGCGGGAGCCGAGCGTGCGAAGGCCGCCCCCGTTGCCGACGGACAGGTTCCGGGCCAGTCGCGACCTGCTCGTCCCGAAGAAGAACCCGGACTCCCCGTTGGCGTACGCCGTGTTGCGGTTCAGCACGATCGCCCCGGTGTTGGAGTTCTCGGTGAACCCGTTCAGGGTGTTGTCCCAGGACGCGTCGTCGTTGACGACGTGCGCGACGGCGACACCGCCGCCGCCGAGCTTGAAGCCGTTGCCGTTGCCCTCGAACGCGGAGTCGCCCCAGCGGTTCCTGCCGTTGCCGAAGGCCCAGCTGTGCTCCACGGTGACCGGGGACGAGAACTGCCAGAGGTCGAGGCCGTCGTCCGAGTTGTCGTAGAGGCGCGCGCCGGTCACCTTGTTGCCCGTGCCCGAGCCGAACTTGACGGCGATGCCGTCGGCGTTCTGGCCGTGCCCGGCCTTGTCGTAGTTGCCGTGGCTGTCCAGGTTCTGCACGAGGTTGTCCACCGTGTTGTCGCCGCGCAGCGTGAACCCGGAGTCGCCGTTGTCCGCGGTCACGAGGTTCCTGAAGACGCCGCCGGTGGACGAGGTGGCGACGAAGCCCTGGGCCGGGGAGTTCTGGAAGGTGAGGTTCTGTACGGTCCAGTAGCTGCCGTAGATCCCGGTGAGCCAGGACCCGGCGGGCAGCTCGGAGCCGTCGATCCTCACCTTCTCGGCGCCGTGTGCCTCAAGGGTGATACGGGCGGAACTCGTGCCGCTGACCGTCGACTTGAGGGTGGCGGTCGGGTAGTACGTGCCCCCGCGCACCTGGATGACGGTGCCGGCGCCGGCGTGCGCGACGGCCGCCTCCAGTTGTGCGGTGGTGGAGACGGTGACCGTGCTGGTGGCGGCCTGGGCACCGCCGTTCGACAGGCCGAGGTAGACGCCTCCCGCCCCCGCGGCGACGGCCACCGCCGCGGCGATCGAGAGGGTACGCGTCCTGCGGTGGCGTCCGGTGCTGAAGCGCACGGGCCGTTCCTTTCCTTGACGTCCATGGCGACGTGCCGACGAGGGGAGCGAAACGGGCCGGAGGGGCCGCCCCGGCCCGTTTCTGCCTCCCAGTCGCCGCCATGGCCGGAAAGGGTTGCCGCCGACCTGGTTACGACACGAAGTACGTCGGGTTCGGCAGCTTGTACGTGCGGTCCGCGTAGCCGCCGTCCAGGTCCGAGTACTGGTCGCCGAGGTTGGCGACGATGTCGTACCCGAGGTCCTGCTCGATGTGCTTGCGGGTGCCGGACTTGTACTGCACGGTGGTGCAGTTCCAGGTGCCCGGGGTGGCGCAGGCGCTGAGGTAGGACGGCGGGTTGGCCTTGTCCTTGAGGAACATGTGCGCGGCGTCGAGGTTGACGTCGGCGCCGATCTTCTTCAGGTTCTCGACGGCGGCGGTGCGCTGCGCCTCGCTGAGACCGGAGTTGTAGAAGACCTCGACGCCCTTGCTCTCGGCGTACCGGACCAGCTCGGCACTGCCGAAGACGCCCGGCCGGTCGGCCTTGTTGACGTAGTCGGCCCAGGTGGTGCCGTTGTACGTGTAGTTGTAGCGCTTCTCGTAGTCGAGGCTGAGCAGCAGCGTGTCGTCGATGTCGAAGACCACCGCGGGCTTCTCGCCGTGGCGGTGCGCCTTGCGCGCCGCCTTGTCGATCTGGCGCTCCACGGCCGCGTCGATGCGCGCCAGGTCCTTGGCGTACGGGCTGTCCGGGGACGCCTGGTACACGCCGTTGGCGTCGGCGGTGGTGCCGTAGTAGGTGTCGATGTCCTTCACCAAGAGCCCGATGTTGTAGGGCTCGTGGGTGGAGTTCGCGGTCGACTGACCGGCGGTGGCGGCACCGGCTCCGTAGAGGGCGCCGCCGGCGACGGCGCAGGCGGCCGCGATCGCCGTGATCCGAAGTGACTTATGCATGACACGAGTTCTACGCGCGTCATCCGGGCGGGCGCGAGACCCGTTGCCCGATCGATATCTCATCGGCGGGCAAAAACCGGGTCAAGCGCCCTGGGCGGTTCAGTTCATCGTCGCGCCGATGGTCGTGCTGCCGGTGGTCAGGAAGGTCGTCGCGGGCAGCGAGCCGTCCGACTTGCGGGCGTTGTAGGTGGTCGACGCGTCCGTGGAGACGAAGGACGGGGTGCTGATGCCGCTGTCCCAGTTGTTCCCGGCCGACACCACCGACGAGCCCTTGGTGACCGAGCCGCTGCCGTTGCTCACCGCGAGGTTCTTGCCCAGGCGGGCCGCGCTGGTCGCGAAGTAGTAGCCCCACTGGGAGTTGGCGTAGGCGGTGGTGCGGTTGATCACGATCGCCCCGGTGTTGGAGTTCTCGGTGAAGCCGTTGCCGGCGTTGCCCCAGGCGGCCGAGTTGTTGACGACGTGGGCGACGGTGACGCCGTTGCCGCCCAGCTTGAAGCCGTTGCCGTTGCCCTCGAAGGCGGAGTCGCCCCAGCGGTTGACGCCGTTGCCGAAGGACCAGGTGTGCTCGATCGTGACCGGCGAGGAGAACGACCAGAGGTCGATCCCGTCGTCCGAGTTGTTGTAGAGCCGGGCGCCGGTGACGAGGTTGCCGGTGCCGGAGCCGAACTTGATGGCGACCCCGTCGGCGTTCTGCCCGTGGGTCGCGGCGTCGTAGTTGCCGTAGCTGTCCAGGTTCCTGACGGTGTTGTTCACGGTCCCGTCGCCGGTGAGCGTGAAGCCGGAGTCGCCGCCGTTGATGGTCTTGATGTTGGTCCAGTTGGTGCCGGTGCAGGACTGGCAGACCACCGCGCTGTCCGGGGAGTTCTGGAAGGTGATGTCGGAGACGTTCCAGTAGTCCGCGGTCAGCTTGAAGATCCAGTCGCCGGACGGCAGTGACGAGCCGTCGATCTTGACCGTCTCCGAGCCGTACGCGGTGAGCGTGACCGGCGCGGACGAGGTCCCGTCGACCGTGGACTGGAGGGTGGCCGTCGGGTAGTAGGTGCCGCCGCGGACCTGGATGACCTCGCCGGCGGTGGCGTTCTTGATGGCGCTGGTCAGGTCGGTGGAGTTGCTGACCACGACGGTCGCCGCGTGCGCCGGGGTGGCCATGACGGCGAGCCCGAGCGATGCCGTGGTCACGGCGAGTGCGGTGAAGGTGCTGAGTCGACGCATGACGTGCGGGTCCTTTCGTCGATCAGAGTGAGCGGGTCGGGTGTCCGAGGGGTTTCCAGTCGCCGAGGTAGGCCGCGGGGGTGTGCGACAGCGCCTCGGCGTCGGTGAGCTGGGGCCGGTTCGCGGGGACGGTGATCACCGCGCCGGGCCCGGTGTTGCGGTACTCCGCGAACCGCATGGACTGCCAGGGGTAGGCGTCCCGCATGTTCGTGTAGGGCGCGACGGGGTCGATCCCGGGGCCGATGAGACTGTCCCGCACGACCAGCGAGGGCCAGGCGGTGGTCTCGTACGTCGGCACCCAGGGCCGCGCCAGCTTGTACGCCCCGTCCTCCGCGCCGGAGGAGAACCGGCAGCGGACGGCGAGGAACCCGTACGGGTCCGCACGGGCGGTCGAGGGGGCGAACACCATGCCCTTGGGGGTGAAGGTGACGTCCCGTGGCAGGGTGCGGAAGTGGCAGTGCTCGTACACCGCCCGCGCGCGTCCGAAGACGAAGTCGACATCGCCCTCGATGTGACAGCGGTGGAAGAACTGCCGGTCGAAGGAGCCCAGTTCGGTGGTGTCGGCGAACAGGGTGTCCTGGTGGCCGAGCAGCCGGACGTTCTCGAAGTGCGTCCGGTCGCCCGTCAGGTACGCGGCGACGGCCTGGGTGCCGGTGATGTCGGGGTGGTCGGCGCGCAGCCAGTCGTTGGCGAGGGTGAGGTCGCGGACGACCAGCCCCGGCGCCGCCGAGGTGAAGGTGGCGGAGCCGGCGGTGCCGTAGGTTCCCGAACCGTCGGGCTTCTGCGTCCCGTTGGCGTTGTCGTGGACGATGACGGCGGCGCGCGGATCACGTTCGGCCCCGCGTATCGTCAACTCCACGGTTCCGGCGGGCACGTCGACGACCTCGCGGTACGTCCCCGGGTGCACGAGGACCGTCCAGCCGGGGCCCGGCACCGCGTCGACGGCCGCCTGGACGGAGTCACCGGGGCGGACGTGCAGGACACGGCGGTCGCGGGTGAAGCCGGTGGCCGCGCCCATGGCCAGCGCGGCACCGGCGGCGATGAGTGCGCGTCGGGTCGGCACGTCAGCACCCCCGCCACGGGGTCCAGTCACCGAGACAGGTCTCCCGGGTCGCCGACTCCGCCTGTTCCGCGCTGAGTTGGGGCCGGTTCTCAGGGACGGTGATCACAGCGCCCGGTCCCGAGTTGCGGTACTCCGCGAAGCGCTGGTCCTGCCAGGGGAAGCTCGCCGACATGTTCGTGTAGGGGGCGGCCGCGTCGATGCCGGGACCGAGGTGGGAGTCGCGGACGACGAGCGAGGGCCGGGCCGTGGTGTCGGAGCTGGGCACCCAGGGACGGGCCAGCTTGTAGGCGGCGTCGGGGGCCGCGCTGCTGACCCGGCTCCGGGACACCAGGTAGCCGTAGGGGTTGGCGGCCGCCGTCGAGGGCGCGAAGACGAACCCGTAGGGGGCGGCCGCCAGGTCGGTCCGGTCCAGGGTGCGGAAGTGGCAGTCCTCGTACACCGCCCGCGCCCGCCCGAAGACGAAGTCGACGTCCCCCTCGGCGTAGCAGTGCGCGAAGTACTGGCGGGCGATGACGCCGAGGGCCATAGAGTCGGCGTACAGGGTGTCCTGGTGCCCGAGGAAGCGGCAGTGGTGGAAGGCGGAGCGGTCGCCCTGCACCTTGAGGGCGACGGCCTGGGTGCCGCTGATGTCGGGGTGGTCGGCGCGCAGCCAGTCGTTGGCGAAGGTGATCCACCGGGCGGTGAAGCCGTCGGCCTGCACGGTGGTGGTGGCGGACCCGGTGGTGCCGTACGTTCCGCCGCCGGGCTTCGGGGTGCCGGCCGCGGTGTCGTGGACGATCACGACGTCCCGCGGGTTCTCGGTCGCGCCGATCCAGGTGGCCTCGGTGCGGGTGGTGTCGAGGGCGACCGTCTCCCGGTAGACGCCCGGGGCGAGGACCAGGGTCCGGCCGCTGCCGGTGGCGGCGGTCACGGCGGCCTGGACGGTGCTGAAGTCGCCGCGCCCGTAGGGGTCGACGTACAGGGTTTCCGGGGAGAGGCGGCGCTCCGGTGATCCGTACCGCCCGAAGGGGCGGCCGGTGGCGTGCGCGGGCACGGCGGTCAGGCCGAGAGCGGCGCCCGCCCCGGCGCTCGCGCGCAGGAAACCCCGTCTGGACAGGGGATGGAGGGGCGAGGACATGCGGGTGCTCCTTGGCGACGGAGAGGGGCGAAGAGGGGGCGTTACTTCCTTTGCCGTGGGGGGTGGCGGGCCGGGGCGCGAGGTGCCCCGGCCCCGGTGGTGTCAGCGCAGCCGGCCGGCGCCCGCGGCGCGGTCGACGATGCGCGGGACGGCCCGCGCCGGGTCGATCCTCGTGCGCAGGGTCGGGGTCCAGCCGGCTCCGGACTGGAGGATCTCGCCGGGTACCTCGGTGTTGTGGACGGCGATGAGGTCCGTCAGCTCGCCGTTGACGTAGTTGTCGTCGGCGGTGAGCGGCGCCTCCTTCCACTTCTTCAGGACCGATCCGGTGCCGACCCCGGCCGGGAGGGTGAACGCGTTGTGCTCGGCGACGAGTTGGGACTCCATGCCGATGCCGTAGCTATAGCCGTAGCCGTCCCCTGCGACGAAGTGGTTGTTGTAGGAGTCGACCTGCCCGAACCGCACCCGGGGCGCCCGCTCCACCAGGTGGGAGAACAGGTTGTGGTGGAAGGTGACCTTGAGATGCCCCCGGTCGACGGCCGCGGTGGACGCGCTGTCGCTGTTGCCGATGAGGATCGTCTTGTCGTGGTCCTCGAAGACGTTCCAGGAAGCGGTGACGTAGTCGGCGCCCTTGACGATGTCCAGCTCACCGTCGTGCTGTTCGTAGATCCGGCCGAAGTAGTACGGCAGCGTGCTGTCCGGGTGGTCGCCGTCGGTGAACGTGTCGTGGTCCATCCACACGTGCGTCGCCCCGTAGATCACCGCGCTGTCGTACTCGGAGTTCCAGTTGCCGTCGGCGGTGTCGGTCGGGTCCCACTGCGGGAAGCAGTCGAGGGGGCTCTCGAAGGCCAGGTTGCGGACGATGACGTTGTCGACGGACTTGATCTGGAGGCTGGCGCCCTTGAACCCGGCGTTCCTGCCGACGCCGATGACGGTGGTGTTGGCCGGGACGTAGGCCTTGATGTAGGCGTCCTGCTGGGCCTGGGAGGCGCGGCGCAGCCCCTCCGGGCTGTCGTCGGGCTCGTTGTCCAGGTTGGTGGAGTGCCCCCAGACCTCCGGTGAGTACGTGGCGAGGTAGGCGGCGAAGTCGTAGCCGGGCACGGCGAAGGAGTCGCAGCTCGGCCCGTCCGCGTCGATCGTCCCCACGACTCTGACGATCTTCGGTGCGCTGCCCCCGTCGGCGAGGGCGGCCTTGAACTCGTCCCAGGTGGTGACGGTGTAGACGTGCGCGGAGTCGGCGGCGGCCCCGCCGGTGGTCCCGGTCGTGGCCGAGCCCCAGCCGTCGTGCGCGGCCAGCACCTGCCGGTCGGGGGCGGTCCGGTGCGGGGCGGCGGCCTGGGCGGTCCCGGTCGCGGCGAGCACGAGAGCCGTGCAGCCGGCCAGCGCGCCAATGACGCGTCCATGACATATCTGTGTACGCACTGTGCGGTTCTCCTCGGCTATGCGGGTGGCCAGGTGATCCAGGAGGCCGGGATGGATTCGTGCAGCCGGATGACGTCGTGCCGCGCCAGCACCCGGGTACGCAGCAGCTCCCGCGCCGCGAGCCGGGCCACGGCGATGGCCCCCGGCGGATTGAAGTGCGTGTTGTCCTGCTCCGTGTCGGTCCAGTTGAAGTACGTCTTGGTCGCCTCGACGCCCAGTGCCTGCCACAGGGCCAGCGACAGCGCCTCGATGTCGAGCAGCGCCACGTGCTCCCGCGCGGCCAGCGCACGCATCGCCGCCGGATAGTCGCCGTGGGTCGGCACGGCGTTGCCGTCGGCGTCGAACCTCCTGCGCTCGACCGGGGTGGCGAGCACGGGCCGGGCACCGCGCGCCCGCGCTCCCTCGACGTACTTCAGCAGGTACTCCTGGTACGTCGTCCAGGGCTCGGTGTACCGGGCCGGATCGGCGCTCTTCTCGTCGTTGTGCGCGAACTGGACGAGCAGCAGATCGTGCGGACGGACGGTGGCGAGGATGGCGTCCAGCCGCCCTTCGTCGACGAAGCTCTTGGAACTCCGCCCGTTCACGGCCTGGTTGGAGACGGTGATGTCCTTCCGGAGGAAGAAGGGGAGTGCCATGCCCCATCCGGTTTCCGGAGCCTCGTCGGCGTATTTCTGGGCGGCGGTGGAATCACCGGCGATGTAGAGGGTTCGAGGGTTCCGCTCGGGGCTTCGGCCGACGAGAGGAACGGCGGCAAGGGCCGCGGATGTCACCTGTCTGCGCGTAAGGGACACGAGGGTGCACCTTTCAGCTTCCTAGGGGCGCGGGGAACTGCGCGACCAGCCACGACGGGCCGGCAGCCCCCCACAACCGAAACCACCCGAGCTCTCAGTGATGGGCCTTCCAGTCCGCCTGAGCCTTGTTCAACTGCGAAGCCAACGTGTCCAGGAACTCCTTCGCCGTCATCTTCCCGAGCAGCACCTTCTGGAAGTTCGGCTCGTTGTCGGCCTTGGAGATGGTGTTCCAGTCCGGCAAGTAGTAGGGAAGCTGCACGATCTTCGTCGAGGCCCCGTTCAGCGCCTCGGCCGCCAGCTTCGTCGGCTCCGACGCCCGCACCCACGAGTCCTGCGCCGCCTCGTTGTTCGCCGGCACCTGCCCCGCCGACTCGTTCCACTTGCTGTTGGCCTCGTGGGAGGCCGCGAACTCGATGAACTTCCAGGCGGCCGCCTTGTTCCTGCTCGACTTGAACAGCCCCAGGCCGTCCACGGGGTTGGAGACCTGGACCCGGGTCCCGTCGTCGAGGGTGGGGTTCGGGATCCCCTTGAACTTGCCGCTCAGCGCCTTCTCGTGGTCGGCGTAGGAACCGAGGTTGTGGCTGAGCATGCCGATCGTGCCGGAGTCCCACTGCGCGACCATCTTGGTGAAGTCGTTGTTGACGTCGGCGGACGGCGTGTCCTTCTTGTACAGCCCGACGTACTTCCCCAGCGCGGCCACGTTCTTCGGGTCGTTGACGGTGGTCCTGTCACCGTTCCAGAACGACGTGATCCCGCTCTGGCCGTACGTGGCGTCCAGCGCCTGCGCGATGGACCCCTCGCCACCCCGGATCGTGTACCCGAACCTGTTCTTCGCCGTGTCGGTGAGCTTGCCGGCGGCCGCGTAGAAGTTCGTCCACGTGGTCGGCGCCGCCAGCTTCGCCGCGGCGAACAGGTCGGTCCGGTACCAGAGCGTGCCGTTGTTCGCGGACGTCGGCACCGAGTACGTCTTCCCGTCGCCGCCCGCCGCCTCGACGCTCTCCAGGAACTTCTCGTTGAGCTTGCCGTTCAGCGAGCTCTTCGCGAGCCGGCTGTCCAGCGGCTCCAGCGCGCCCTGCGCGGCGACCTCCGCGAGCATCGCGGTGCCGACCCCGCCGACGTCGGGGAGGCCCCCGCCCTGGATGGCGGTGTCGTACTTGGACTGGACACTGGCGGCGGGCACACCGACGTACTTCACCTTGATGCCCGGGTTCTGCTTCTCGAAGTCGGCGATGATCTGCTTCCAGACGTCGGTGCGGACACCGCCGTTGTTGTCCCAGAACGTGATCGTGCCCTTGCCGGAGCCCTCGTCGCCCTTGTCCCCCGCACTGCCGCTGCCGTCGTCGCCGCAGGCGGTGGCGGTCAGCGCGAGCACGGAGCCCAGGGCGACGGCGACGGCCGCACGCCTGCTTCTGCGGATGCTGCTCTTCATTGGTCGGCTCTCTTCTTCGGGTCTCTTCTTCGGGATCCAGTGGAGATGCGCGGTACTGGGCGAGGTGCCCCGGTTCGGCAAGCGCTTGCTACGGAGGTGCGTCATTGCGGCTCCCAACAAGAACGACGACTACTGGGCGGTGATCCGGAACTGCGAGAAGGTGGCCGCCCCGGCGTGGCCCGGTCCTTCGGGCGCGGCGGCGAACAGGCCGAGCAGGGCGCCGACCCAGCGCCAGGGGGTGGCGGCGAACACCGGCCCCGAGGGCACGAAGCCCGCCCCCACGTCGTACGAGAAGCGGCAGCGCGCCGCCGCGCCGATCTCGATCCGCAGCCGGGCCCGCCCGTCGGGCGCGGGGCGGGCCGGGGCCGCGTCCCGTTCCCGGTCGGCGACGGCCTCGGCGAACCGGTGCACGAGCCGAGCCGCGCCGTCGGCGCCCCGCTCGAGCCCGATCCAGCCGAACGCGTCCCCCAGCACCGCGAGCCCGGCGCGCGTCCCCGGCCCGGCGCCGTCCAGCCGCAGGCCGACGTCGACCACGCACGGCTTCCCGGGCAGCCGCTGGGTCAGCACGTGCGGCAGCCGGCGCAGGTCGTGCGCATCCCCCGAGCGCACGCACGCCAGCCGCAGCCCGTCCCCCGAGTGCTGGGTGGCCCAGCCCTCCCCCGGGTTGGCCGTCCACTGCCACTGCCGGCCGAACCGCCCGCCGGGGAAGTCGTCGTCGGTGGCGGGCGCGGCGGGCGGCTGCGCCGGCAGCCCGGGCCTCGGGTGTTCGGCGACCGGCGCGCCCTCGTCCCCGAGCACCGGCCAGCCGTCGTCACCCCAGCGCATCGGCTGGAGGTGCACGACCCGGCCGTACGCGCCCCGCTGCTGGAAGTGCAGGAACCAGTCCTCGCCGCCCCGGGTCCGCACCCAGCCGCCCTGGTGCGGTCCGTTGACGTCGGTGTCCCGCTGCTCCAGGACGATCCGTTCCTGGTACGGCCCGAAGAACTCCCGGGAGCGCAGGGCCCCCTGCCAGCCGCTCGCCACTCCGCCGGCGGGCGCGAGGATCCAGAACCAGCCGTCGTGCCGGTAGAGCTTGGGGCCCTCCAGGGTGAACCAGCCCGGTATCCGGTCCCCGTCCACGATCACCTTGCCCGCGTCGAGCAGCGAGGTGCCGTCGGGGTGCATCCGGTGCCCGGTCAGCCGGTTCCTGATCCCCGACCGGGACTTCGCCCAGGCGTGCACGAGGTACGCCTCGCCGGTCGCGTCGTCCCAGAGCGGGCAGGGATCGATGAGCCCCCTGCCTTCCTTCACCAGGTGCGGACGGGTCCAAGGGCCCCTGATCTCCGGGGCGTTGATCTGGAAGATGCCCTGGTCGGGATCGCCCCAGAAGATCCAGAAGCGGTCGTCGTGATGGCGCAGCGAGGGGGCCCAGACCCCGCAGTCGTGGCGTGGCGAGGCGAACCGCGCCTCGGGTTCCAGGCGTTCGAGGGCATGCCCGACCAGGGTCCAGTTGACCAGGTCGCGGGAGTGCAGGAGCGGGAGGCCGGGGGCCCGGCCGAAGCTGGAGGCGGTGAGGTAGAAGTCGTCGCCGACGCGGACGGCGTCCGGGTCGGACCAGTCCGCGTCCAGGACGGGGTTGCGATAGGTCGTCGTCACCGGGTCACCGCCTTGCGGGCCAGCGTCGCGGCCTCGTCCCGGGTGAGGCGGCCGTCGGCGACGACGGTGACGATCCGGCGGACCACGGTCCCGCCGGCCGGGACCGGCAGCCGCTCGGTGCCCGCCAGCGAGGAGCCGACGCCCGGGTACTCGGCGGCGCGCACGAACCAGGGATCGCGGCGGGTGTCCTCGGTGGCGCCGGTGAAGACGAGGGTCCAGTCGGCGCCGGCCAGCGCGAGCCAGCCGGCGGTGCCGCCGTGCACGGCTTCCTCGCCCTCCCGGTCCGCCGTGAACACGTCCGGCGCCGAGGCCTCCTTGCGGGCCCGCCAGAAGTAGCCGCCGTAGGCCGCTCCGGGGCGGCCGTTGGTGGCGGGACTGCCGAGGGAGAGCGGGCCGTCGGTGACGTTGGTGAGGGAGAAGGTGAAGTCCAGCGCCCAGGCGGTGCCGGTGAGCGCGGTGGCGGCGACGGTACGGCGTTCACGGAGCAGGTCCGTGCCGGCGGCGGCCCAGCGGAGCTCCTCCACGAAGCCGTCGGGGTCGCGGAGCTGGAAGGCCACGTGGCGCTGGGTGCCGTGGTCGTCGAGTTCGGTCGGTCCCCGGTCCCGGACGTAGGTCCGCCCGCCCCAGAAGTTGTGCCCCTCGACGTCGGGAACGGCGACACCGACGCCGAGGTGGTGGAGGTGGTCGGCGGGGGTCAGCTCGGTGACCGTGGTGCCGGCCAGGGTGGTGACGGGGTGCAGGTAGGGGCGCGGGGAGAGCCGGGCCGGGAGGCCGGGGTGGGTCACGTAGCGGCCGACCGGCCGGCCGGCGGCCGTCAGCAGCAGGGCGGCGTCCGTCATGGGCTCACCTCTTTCGGCGGGGCCTCTTTCGGCGAGGCCTCTTCCAGCGAGCCCTCGCTCGGCGGAGCCCAGGGAGCGCTCAGCTCGGAGAAGAGAGCGAGGGTGTCGGCGCTCGCCGCGACCAGCGCGTCGATGCCGGGCACCACCCGGCGGTCCTCGCCGGGCAGGTGGCGCCAGGCGTCGGCGGGCAGCGCGGCCGGGTCGTCTGCCACCCGGATCGCCTCCACGACCTTCATGAAGGCACCCGTCGCGTCCGGCTCGACCAGCAGTGCGGCGCCGGTGGTGAGGTGGTCGGCGAGGTTCTCCAGCAGGTCCGTGCTGCCGTACTCGGTCTCCTCCGGGCCGCGGCCCGCCCGCTGGACGAGCACCCGGTCCAGCTTGTACCAGAAGGTGATCCGGCCGCGGTCGCCGTGCACCAGCACGTACGGGTCCCCGGGTTCCTCGGCGCAGAGCGTCGCGGCGACCGTGACCGGGCCGCGCGGGGTGGAGACGCGGACGCAGGAGGTGTCGTCGGACTCGATGTCGTTGGCGCGCAGCAGTTCGGTCTCGATGCCGGTGACGTCCTCGGCGCGGACGGTGCCGAGCAGGGCGAGTCCGGTGGCGACGGCGTGGGCGAGGGGGTTGGTGAGGACCCCGTCGACGACGTCCACGCCGTTCAGCCGCCGCTTGCCGGACCAGGGCGCGCGCCGGTAGTAGGACTCGGGCCGGGCCCAGGCGCCGGCCCCGCCGACCCCTCTCACCTCGCCGATCGCGCCTTCCTCGATCAGCTTCCGGATCGCGGGCACGGCGCCCGAGCCCAGCGACTGGAAGCCGATCTGGCAGGCCACGCCCGCCTTGGCGACCCCGTCCGCCATCCGCCGGAACTCGGCGTACGAGGGCGCCGGCGGCTTCTCCAGGAGCAGGTGGACGCCCCGCTCGGCCGCCGTCAGGGCCAGGTCGGTGTGGGTGGGGATGGGCGTGCAGACGACCGCGATCCGGGCGCCGGTGGAGTCGAGCAGCGCGCCGAAGTCGGCGGACTGCTCGGGCTCTCCGAGACCGTCCGGCAGTTCGTCGGGGCCCAGCGGGGTCAGCTCGCAGATGCCCGCCAGCCGGACGATCCCCTTGTCCTGGAGCCGGCGGATGTTCTCCAGGTGCCAGCGGCCGTGGCCGCGTGCTCCCGCCAGGACGATGTCGACGGTCATGGGTTCCTCCCTGCGTTGTCGATCTTTGCGAGCAGGGTAAGCGTTTGTCCCGAGGGGTCCGATAGGTGTCTCATCCCTTCACCGCCCCCGCGCTGAAGCCGGTGATCAGCCACTTCTGGATGAAGGCGAAGACGATCACGACCGGAACGGCGGCGATGATCCCGCCCGCGGCCAGCGCGCCCAGGTCCACGCTGTCCGCGCTCATCAGGGTGTTGAGGCCGACCGGGATGGTCTGCTTGCTCTGGTCGGACAGGAACATCAGGGCGAACAGGAAGTGGTTCCAGGCGTGCACGAAGGCGAACGAGCCGACCGCGACCAGGCCGGGCCGCAGCAGCGGCAGGACGACGATCCGGAAGGCGGTGAGCCGGTTGCAGCCGTCCACCCAGGCGGCCTCCTCCAAGGAGTACGGCACGTTCCGGATGAAGCCGCTGATCAGGATCATCGACAGCGGGAGCTGGAAGACGGTCTCGGCGACGACGACGCTGCCGAGCGAGTTGATCATCCGCAGGTTGGCGAAGATCTGGAAGAGCGGGACCAGGAGCAGCGCGCCCGGCACGAACTGGGAGCACAGCAGGGCGAGCAGGAAGCCGCGCTTGAGCCGGAAGTCGAAGCGGGCCAGGGCGTAGCCGCCGGCCAGCGCCACGACGGTGGTCAGCACCAGGGTCGCGACGCCGACGTAGACGCTGTTGGTGAAGTACGTGCCGAAGCTGCGCTCGGTCCACACCTTCTGGAAGTGGTCGAAGGTGACCGGCCAGGGCACGAGGGAGGTGGATCCGGCCGGGCGGACGGCGAAGAGCAGGATCCAGTAGAACGGGACCAGGGTGAAGAGGAGGTAGATCCCGAGGGGGAGGTAGATCCCCCAGCGGGGCACCTCGTCCCAGGCGCGCCGCCGCTTCCCGGGCCGGGCGGGTCCGGTCACCACGGGCCGCGTGGCCGGTGCGATCTCGGTGATCACTTCGCCTCGCCTCCGAACTTGCTCAGCCGCAGGTAGACGACCGAGCAGAAGAGCAGGATCACGAACGCCACCGTGGTCAGGGCCGAGGCGTAGCCGAAGTTGTGGGCGTCGACGCTGGTGTTGGCGATGTACAGGGGAAGGGTGGTGGTCTCCCCTGCCGGGCCGCCGCCCGTCAGGGTGTAGAGCAGGTCCACGTTGTTGAACTCCCACACCGCGCGCAGCAGCGTGGACAGCACGATGGCGTCCTTGAGGTGCGGCAGGGTGATGTGCCAGAACTGCTTGAGCCGGCTCGCCCCGTCGACCTCGGCGGCCTCGTACAGGTCCTTCGAGACGGACTGGAGGTCGGCGAGGATGAGGATCGCGAAGAAGGGGACACCGCGCCAGAGGTCGGCGACCACCGCCGCCGGGAAGACGGTCGAGGTGTCCGACAACCAGCTGGTGCCGTACGACCCGATGCCCGCGTCGGCGAGGTAACGCGTGATGCCGGTCTGGGAGTTGTAGAGCAGCACCCAGATGGCGGAGGTCAGCACCCCGGAGACGGCCCACGGCGAGAAGACCAGTGCCCGGCCCAGCGCCCGGCCCACGAACGTCTGGTTGACGATCAGGGCGAGGGCCAGCCCGAACAGCAGCTGCAGTCCGACCTCGACCACGACCCACTGGGCACTGAAGGTCAGCGTGTCCCAGAACTGGGGGTCGTGGGCGAAGGCCTGGGTGAAGTTGCCGAGGCCCGCGAAGCCGTTCCGCCAGGGCTTGGTCGGGTTGTAGTTCTGCAGGCTGTAGTAGAAGACGCTGAGCACCGGGTAGGCGATGAACCCCAGCATCAGCAGGGCCGCCGGGGCGATCAGCAGGTACGGCAGCCTGCGCGGCGTCGCGGAGGCACGGCGCCGCCGGGGTGGCGCGGGCGGGTTCGCCACGGCTGCGGCTTGGGCCACGACTGTTCTCCGTTCGCATCGGTTACAGCGGGTGCGGGAAGCGCTTGCTTGATACACGTGGTTGAAGCGCTTCGACGATTGTCGTGCGGCAGGGCTAGCCCGCGTACGGGTCCGGGACTTCTCCGGGCCGGGCCAGGAACTCGAAGTCGCAGCCGGTGTCGGCCTGGGTGATCTGCTGGTCGTAGAGCGCGCCGTACCCGCGCTCGTACCGCACGGGCGGCGGTGTCCACTCGGCCCGGCGCCTGGCCAGCTCCGCCTCGTCCACGTCGAGCCGCAGGGTGCGCGCCTCGACGTCGAGGGTGATCGGGTCCCCGCTGCGGACGAGCGCGAGGGGGCCGCCGACGTACGACTCGGGCGCGATGTGCAGCACGCAGGCGCCGTAACTGGTGCCGCTCATACGGGCGTCGGAGATCCGGACCATGTCCCGTACGCCCTGCTTGAGGAGGTGGCCGGGGATGGGCAGCATGCCGTACTCGGGCATGCCCGGACCTCCCCTCGGCCCCGAGTTGCGCAGGACGAGCACGCTGTCGGCGGTGATGCCGAGGTCCGGGTCGTCGATGGTGCGCTGCATGGTCCGGTAGTCGTCGAAGACGACGGCCGTCCCGGTGTGCCTGAGCAGGTGCGGCTCGGCGGCGATGTGCTTGATGACCGCGCCGTCCGGGCAGAGGTTGCCGCGCAGCACGGCTACCCCGCCCTCGGCGGCCACCGGGTTGTCACGGGGGCGGATGACGTCGTCGTCGTGGACCCGGGCGCCGGCGAGCTGCTCGCGGTAGCTGTCGTACGACACCGTCGGCCGGTCGAGGTGGAGCAGATCGGGGATCCGGGAGAGGAAGCCGGGCAGGCCGCCCGCGAAGTGGAAGTCCTCCATCAGGTACTTCCGTCCGCCGGGCCGGACGTTGGCGAGGACGGGCACGGTGCGGGCGATGCGGTCGAAGTCGTCGAGGGTGAGCCGCACCCCGGCCCGGCCGGCCATGGCGATGAGGTGGATGACGGCGTTGGTGGAGCCGCCGAGGCCGAGCACGGTGGTGACGGCGTCCTCGAAGGCGTCGGCGGTGAGGAGCTGGGAGAGCCTGCGGTCCCTGTGGACGAGTTCGACGGCCCGCATCCCCGACGCGGCGGCCATCCGGTCGTGCCCGGAGTCGACGGCCGGGATGCTGGAGGCGCCCGGCACGGTCACGCCGAGGGCCTCGGCGGCGGCGGTGAGCGTGGACGCCGTGCCCATGGTCATGCAGTGGCCGGGGGACCGGGCCAGCCCGCTCTCCAGCTCGGTCAGCTCGCAGTCGCCGATCAGTCCGGCGCGCCTGTCGTCCCAGTACTTCCACATGTCGGTGCCGGAGCCGAGTACCTCACCCCGCCAGTGGCCGGGGAGCATGGGCCCGGCGGGCACGAAGACGGTGGGCAGGTCGACGGAGGCGGCGCCCATGAGCAGCGCCGGGGTGGACTTGTCGCAGCCGCCCATGAGCACCGCGCCGTCCACCGGGTACGACCGCAGCAGTTCCTCGGTCTCCATGGACAGGAGGTTGCGGTAGAGCATCGGGGTCGGCTTCTGGAACGTCTCGGAGAGGGTGGCGACCGGGAACTCCAGGGGGAAGCCGCCGGCCTGCCAGACGCCCCGCTTGACGGCCTGCGCCCGGTCACGGAGGTGCACATGACAGGGGTTGATGTCCGACCAGGTGTTGAGGATCGCGATGACCGGCTTGCCGAGGTGTTCCTCGGGGAGGTAGCCGAGCTGGCGGGTGCGGGCACGGTGACTGAAGGAACGCAGGCCCTCGGTGCCGTACCACTGGTGGCTCCGCAGCTCCTCGGGCTGCTTGCGCGGGACGTTCTCACTGCGGTTCACAGGGACCATCCGGTGGCTATGGCGGCGACCTCGGCACGCGCTTCCTCGGGCAGCTGCCTGCTGGGCGGGCGGACGTCGCGGCGGCACAGGCCGAGCGCGGCCAGGGCCTCCTTGACGACGGTGACGTTGTCGGCGGAGCCGCCCGCGGCGCGCAACTCCTCGAAGCGGCGGATCTGCTCCCAGACCTTCATGGCGGCCGGGTAGTCGCCGGATCGAAGCGCTTCGATCATGTTCAGCGAAACGGCCGGGGCGACGTTCACGAGGCCGGAGGTGAAGCCGGTGGCGCCGGCCGAGAAGTAGGAGGGGGCGTACGGTTCCGCGAGCCCCGCCACCCACACGAACCGGTCGAGCCCCGCGTCCCGGGCGAAGGCGGCGAACTTCGCGGCGTCCGGAACCGCGTACTTGACGCCGATCACGTTCGGGCAGGCGTCGGCGAGTTCGGCCAGACGGGCGCCGGGGAGCTGGGCGTTGCGGACGTACGGGACGACGCCCAGCTCGGGGACGGCCGCGGCGATGGCCCGGTGGTAGTCCACCCAGCCGGCCTGGGAGACGTAGGGGTGGACGGGCTGGTGGACCATCACCATCCGGGCGCCGCGCTCCCGGGCGTGCCGGGCGGAGGCGACGGCGGTGGGGATGTCGTGGCCGACACCGACGAGGACCACGGCCCGTTCCCCGGCCTCGTCGAGCGTCAACTCGGTGACCAGCCGCCGCTCTTCGGGGGTCAGGGCGTAGAACTCGCCGGTGTTCCCGTTCGGGGTGAGGGTGCGGATCCCGCCGTCGAGGAGCCTGCGCAGCAGGGCCCGGTGGGCGTCCTGGTCGACGCCGCCGTCCTCGGCGAACGGTGTCACCGGGATGGCCACGACGTCGGCCAGGGCCGCCCGTTGGGTCTCGAACGCCACGCTGCTCATTCCTGGCCTTCCTGGTCGGCTGCCCGGGGGAACGCCCGGTCGACGAAGGACGCGATGTGGGAGTGCAGCGCACGGGCCGCGCCGTCGGCGTCGCCCGCCAGCGCCAGCCGGAGGATCTCGCGGTGCTCGCCGGCCTCCTGTTCCCAGGAGGGGGAGGCGGCCCAGGCGACGGCGGAGACGAGGGCGGCCTGGTCGCGGACCTCGTCGAGCATCCGGCCGAGCAGCGGGTTGCCGCACGGCAGGTAGAGGGCGCGGTGGAAGTCCCGGTTGGCGAGGGAGCGTTCGGCGGTGTCCGTGGCGTCGGCGGCGCGGGTGAGGGCGTCGCGGGCGGCGTCCAGGGAGGCGCCCCGGCGGACGGCCCGCTTCAGGGCCTCGGGTTCGAGGAGCAGCCGTACGTCGTAGACCTCACGCGCCATGTCCGCGTCCACCATGCGCACCGTGACGCCCTTGTACTGGCTCATCACGACCAGCCCGGTCCCCGCGAGGGTCTTGAGCGCCTCCCGCACGGGGGTCTTGGACACCCCGAACTGCGCGGCGAGCTCGGTCTCCACCAGGGCCTGACCTGGCGTCAGCACGCCGGTGAGGATGCGGTGTTTGATCGCGTCCAGCACGTACTGCGTACGGGACGGGATCGGCACGGGCACAGAGGTCATGCGCACCTCTCGGGGTCACGAACCGGGCCGCCACGACCAGGTCTGACGTATCTGATCTCGCGTATCGCGTCTCATATATGACGTACGAAGTACGACGCGGACGAAGGTAGGAGGCCAGCCGTGTTTCGTCAATGCTTCTGACAGAGGTGACGCGGGTGGGGCGCGACCGGGACGTCGGCCTACCTGTCCGCGCTGCCGCCGCGCAGCGCCTTGAACACGAGGTCGCCGGGGGAAGAGGTCTCCACGACGATCCGGTGCCGTCCGTCCTCCATGGTGGTGCGTTGGTCCCGCGCCCGTGCCGTGGACCCGATGACGATGACGGTCCTGAACCGGCCGAGCGACAGCGGGCGACCCTCGACCACGGACAGGTGACCCAGGACGCGCGCCAGGAGCCTGAACAGCACCGCCTCCAGCACCTCACGGGCACCCCGCCCGGGTCGGTCCGTGTCCGCCACGGCGGCGGGGACGGGCGACTTCGGGCCGGGATCCCCGGCTGGGTCAGCGCCGACGTCCTCGGCGTGGGCGGGCAGATGATCGCGCAGGTAGGGGTCGGCAGGGTGGTCCTGCGCTTCTTGGTGGCGTTCTTGGAACTCCTTCAGAAGCGCTTCGAGGATGTCCTCGCGGGCGTGTGCCGGTGCGGTGCCGCGGAGTTCCTCGGCGAACGTCTCGTGGTAGAGGCGGTAGACGGTGCGCCCGGCGGAGTCGAGAGCTTCCACCAGGAAAGGGCCGGCCACGTCGAGCAGCCGCCGGATGTCCTCGCTGTGCAGCGGTTCGCCGTCGTTGAAGACCTTCGCCATCACCTTGGGCCACAGCCGCCCGCCCCAGGGGAGTCCCGCTCCGTGGGCGAAGGCCAGTCCGCTGAGGAGCGCCGACATGGTCCTGAACTCGGCGTCGTCACGGCACCGCGCTCGCAGTGCCGCGCGGAAGGCCGGCCCGATCGTCGGTGTGCCGGCGTCGCCCGCCGCGTGTTCTTCGGGCTGCTGGGCCAGCAGGCGGATCAGGAGGCGGTTCCCGCGGGCGCGGGCCACGACTTCGGCCGCCCGTGGGGAAACCCCGGCGGGTGAGCGGGTCGTGGCCGTTACCGGCCCGTCCGAGCCGAGCAGCATCCGGCAGGCGTAGGCGTGCAGTTCGGCTTCGCTGTCCCAGCGGGGGTCGTCCAGGTCGAGGCGCTCGGCCGGGCGCGGTACGCCGAGGAGTGTGGCGGGGACCGCCGTGATGACGCGCATGGCGGGTATCGCGGCCAGGTCCCGGAGGACCGCGGCGATTTCTCCAGGGCGTTCGGAACCCTCCCTCTCGGGCGCCTCCCCCACGGCATCGACCAGGAGCACGAAGGGGCGACGACGTTGGCGCAGGAACTTCCTGAGGACGCCGTAGGGCGTGTCGGGGGTGACGCCCTCGGCCACGGCGACCTCACGAACGAGGTCGTCCGCGGATCTGTCACGAGCGTCGACGAGGGCGACCGTCAGAGGTGGCAGCGCGCCAGGCGCACCGGTCTCCGCCGCCAGCAGCCTCCGGAATTCCGCCAGCAACGCGGATTTACCTGTTCCCGGCGCTCCGGACACGGCGAACGGGCGGCTCGTGTCCACGGTGTCGAACACCCAGGCCCCGAGCCGTGCGAGAGCCTCGGTGCGGCCGGTGAAACGACCCGCTGCCGCCGCCCGCTTCTCCTCCGGGGGCAGCGTGCTGCCGGCCCAGTTCCTCAGTTCCGCGACACTGGTTCCTTCGGGGGGAGCGTCCGGGTCGTAGCGAGGGTTGGGAAGGAACGGCGGATCATCACTGTCCGTCATCAAGGTGGCGAGAGTGGCGTCCTGCTGGTCGTGACCCAGTTCCCTGAGTTTCTCGCTCACGACTTCGACGACCGTCTCCAGGAGCAGCTTCCGTGAGCGTATGCCGCCGCACTCACCACTTCTGATCGCGGCTTCCAGCGCGGTACGGAAGGCGGAGTCCCCGGCAACCTGATATCGCCGGGCCGCCGAGATGACCGAGAAGGAGACCATCCGTGCGCTGAACGCGTCGTTCTGCCTGCCCATGCCGACGGCCACCTGGTGGGCGACCTGGCGTATGGCATCGGCTGCGCCGCCGGCCGCTTGGCATGTGTCGACGATGAGCAGCAGCCGCCGTGCGTTGCGCTCGGTGAAGATCCGCACCAGGTCCTCGGTGGGCAGGGCCGTCGAGGTGGGCTTCGCGCGATCGCTGTCCGGACACATGAGGTAATGGCGGTCACGGATGTGTTCTCCGTGGCCGGTGTAGTAGACCACGAGGGTGTCGTCCACCGTGAACGGTTCGTCCTCCTGGGCCACCAGGTCGGTGCGCACCTCCCTTGCGGTTCTGTCGAGGAACGGGGTCGCGGGACGGCGGACGTAGCCGAGTTCACCCGTGAACAGTTCGGTCATGCGGGCGAGATCGTCCTCCACTCCCCCGAGTGGCCCGAGCCTCCCGTCGGCGTGATAATTCCCCGCACCCAGCGCATAGAAGAGCCGACGCACAGATCAGCCTTTCGTTCAGGAGCCGGCGGCGATACGTTCCAGTACCGCTTGGACGATCCTTTCCTGCTGTTCAGGGGTCGACCTGGTGAGTTTCATCTCGACGCCGTTCACGGAGATCTCCACGGCCCGGTCCGTACGCGCCAGCCAGCTGAAAAGAGATCTCAGCAGACCCACTGGCCCTTCGCTTTCCCCGAGCCGCACCAGCAGCGCGCCCGCCATCGCCATCGGCCCTTTCCCAGGGGCCGTACCGGGCTGCGCCTCTTCGAAGAGCAGATCGATCTCACCCTCGCAGGAATGACCGAGTTCCGCTTTGAGGTCGTCGGCAAGCTCGATCACGTCGCGGGAATCTTCACCGGACTCCTTCTCGATGAAGAGCTTCACGTCCACGGAAACCATCCCCAGCGCGGGCGGGTGCGACAGAAGAAGAAATCATGGGGATCGTAGCGTGGAATCGGAGCCTTCGACGGAGAGTCGGCGGAAATGACGGACAGCTTGGCGCGGCAAAGCGTTATTACAGGGAAAGCCGAGAACGAAGTTCCGCAGTGGGCACCGGTCGCCTCAGAAACCCCTGGCCTCGCCCTCCCGGGCCACGCTTGTCGGGCTGCCGAATGTCACTCCCGCTCGGGTCGCCGCCATCTCGCGGGTCAGGGCCGGGCCCACGTGGGTGATCAGCAGTTCTCGTGCGCCCGCGTCCCGGGCGGCTCGCCCGGCGTCCTCCGGGGTCAGATGGACCTGTTCGCCTTCGCGATGTTCGTCGAGGTCGGCCTCGCACAGGAACACGTCCGCGCGGGCCGCGAGTTCGGGCAGGGCGTCGCACGGTCCGCTGTCCCCGGAGTACGCGAGGACACTGCCCTGGCACTCGGCGCGCAGACCGTACGCCTCGGTGCCGTGCGCGACCGCGCGGGCGGCCAGCCGGAGGTTCCAGTGCCGGACGGCGTGGCCGTCGTAGAGGGGCCGGAAGTCGAACACCCCGCTCAGGAAGCCCGGGTCCGGCCGGCCGAGGAAGTTCGCCAGGCGCCGTGCGCAGTCCTGCGGGGCGTACACCGGGATCGGCGCCGCCGGCGTCAGGCCGCCGAAGGCGAACGCGTAGGCGGCGGCGAGCAGATCCGCGCTGTGGTCCGCGTGCAGGTGCGAGACCCAGATCGCCGTGAGCCGGGCCGGATCCGTGTGCCGCTGCAACTCCGCGAAGGTCCCGGTGCCCGCGTCGACCCAGACCTCGGCGCCGCCGCCGCGCAGCAGGTACCCGGAGCACGGGCGGCCGGGCCGGGGGTGCGGGGAGGAGGTACCGAGGACGGTCAGGCTCAGTGGCATGGCGAGGAGAGTACGGATCCGGGTCCCCGCCCGCTCACCGTTTCGGCGCCTTCACGGCCTCCAGCCCGGGTCCCGGCCGGACAGCCCCACCGTCCGGTCCAGCAACGGCGCCTCCTCCGGCACCGGCACGAGCGGGCCGAAGGGGCCGCGGTCGCCCTGGGCCGCCATCGCCAGGAATCCGTGCGCCGCCGCCAGCGCCGCGGGATCGGGGGTGTACTCCAGGCCGGCGGCACGGGCCAGGTCCCAGCCGTGCACGACGAGTTCGTCGGCGACGACCGCCGCCGCCACCTCCCCCGGCAGGTCGACCCCGCCCGCCCGGGTCATACCGCTCCAGGCGGCCGGGTCCCGCCAGGCCTCGGCCAGTGCGTCGAGCGCCTTGGGCAGTTCCTGCCGCCAGTACGGGCCGAGTTCCGGCAGCGTGGCGCCGGGGCGGTGGTCGGTCGTGACGCCCAGGTTCTTGCGGGCCGCGTCCCGGAAGGCCACGGAGAGGCCCGCCACGTGGGCGAGCAGGTGGTGGACCGCGTAGTCCGGGCACGGGGTCGGTGCCGCGAGCTGCCCGTCCGTCACCCCTTCCGCGAGTTCCGCGACGATCCTCGTCTGCGGGCCGAGGTCGATCATGGTCGTGCCGGTCATTGCGCTGCCTCCCGGTTGTCCACCGACGCGGTCGTTCGGCTTCAGGAGGTAGACCGCACCGGCCGCGGAATCTCATCGCCCCGGGCACCGGTTTCGCCCCGGGCACCGGTTTCTTCGCCCCCTGTCACCGGGGCCCGCCCGCGGTCCACCCGCCTTCTAAGGCACCTTCCCGATCCCCGTACCCCCTCCTTAGACGCACGATGACCAGGCATGACGACCCCCAGCTCATGGGCCGTGACGCGGCTGCTCCGCGACCGCGACGCGGTCCTCTGCCTCACCGGCGTCGTGGTGTCCGGCTTCGGCACCTCCGCGCTCTGGCTGGTCGCCGGTGTCTGGGTCAAGGACCTCACCGGCTCCGACGGCCTCGCCGCCCTGTGCACCGCCGCCCTGTGGGCCCCCACCCTCCTCGGCCCCGCCCTTGGCGCCCTCGCCGACCGCGTCCGCCGCAAACCCCTGGTGATCTGTACGAACCTCGCCCTGGCCGCCCTCCTGCTGTCCCTCTGCACGGTCCACTCATCAGGCTCCGTCCCGCTGCTCTTCGCCGTCCTCCTCCTCTACGGCACGGCGGGCGTCGTCGAGGACGCGGCCGACTCCGCCCTGGTCGTCGCCGCCGTCGACCCCGCCCTGCTCGGCGACTTCAACGGGCTGCGGACGACCGCCCGCGAGGGCATGAAGCTGGTCGCCCCGCTGACCGGCGCCGCCCTGTACACGGCGTACGGCGGGCCGGGCGTCGCCCTGCTGGACGCCCTGACCTTCGTACTGGCGGCGGGGCTGTGCGCCCTGCTGCGGGTCACGGAGGAACGCCCTCGGCGGCCGGCCGCGAGCCTGCGCCGGCGGACCACCGAGGGGGTCCGGCTGCTGTGGGCGCACCCGGCGCTGCGGCCGCTGGTCCGCGCGGGCGGTGTCACGATGGGCCTGGTCTCGCTCGGCAGCAGCCTGAACTACGCGGTGGTGGACGCCCTCGGCCACACCCCCGCCTATGTGGGAGTGCTGTACGCCGCCCAGGGGGCCGGCTCGGTGGTGGTGGGGCTGGTCTCCGGGCCCGCGCTGCGACGGCTCGGCGAGCGGTGGTTCGCGGTGGCCGGGACCGCGCTGGCCGGGCTGGCGCTGGCCGGCCGGGCGGTGCCGTCCGACCCGGTGCTGCTGGTCTGCGGCCTCGCGGGCGGACTCGGCCTGCCCTGTGTCCTGATCGCCGCCCACACCGCCGTACAGCGCGAGATCCCGGCCGCCGCGCTGGGGCGGGCGACCGCGACCGCCGGCACGTTGATGTTCACACCGAACGTGCTGGGGCTGGCGGCCGGCTCCGCTCTCGTCGAACTCGTCAGCCACCGGCTGCTGTTGGTGGTCCTCGGCGGTGCGCTGCTCGGCACCGCCTGCGCGCTGGCTCAGCGCAGCGCCGACCGTACCGCCGCCAGGTCGTCGTCGGATGCCAATCCCGCGTGATACAGGCGCAGTTCGGTCGCGCCCAGGTCGCGGGCGCGGGCCGCGTCCGTGGCCAGGGTGCCGGGGCTGCCGCCCATCCCGGACACCACCGTGAAGTTGGCGGCGAGGACCGTGCCGGGCCGCGCGTGCTCGGCGAAGGGCGCCAGCAGGGCCGTACCGCCGGCGCAGGGGACCACGACACCGTCGGCGACCGACAGCACATGGGCCGGATCCACGCCTGGGTTGGCTCCGCAGTGGTACGCCACCGGGTCGGCGTGCAGCAGCACCTGGAAGCCCTCGGGGGCCGCCGCGCGCACCGCGGCGACGGCCGCCTCCTGGAGGGTGCGGGCCCTGCCGTCCCGCCAGGCGCGGGTGGCCGCGGCCACCGGTTCGCCGAGCAGCTTCTCGACCGTCGGCCAGCCAGCGTCGTCCCCGGCGCCCCGCCACAGCGGTTCCAGCGCGTCCCGTACGGCCGCCGCCAACTCGTCTGCGTCCAGGCCGTGTTCGCCGTATCCGGCCCGGCAGGTGGGGCAGAAGCACAGCGCCATCAGGTACTGGCCGGCGTCCCCGAGGCCGACCCCGGCGGTCTTGTCGTGGGCGTGCAGGTGCTGGAGACCGTACCAGCCTAGGGACTCCAGTTCGGTGCCGGCCGCACCGGGCCGTACGGCGGCCTCGGCGGCGAGGTCGGTGAGGTACGCGCGGGTGGCGGGCTGGGCGATGCACGGGGCCCAGGGGTAGCGATCGCCGTAGGCGTTGACGACCGAGGTGTCCGGATGCTCGGCGCCCAGCCGGGAGTTGTGGGCGAGGATCACCCAGGTGTGCACGTCGAGACCGGCGCCGCGCAGCGCCTCGGCCGCCTCCCCGAAGGCGTCGCCGGGGGCCCAGTCGCCCGCCGGGTAGGGCCGGAGCGCGCGGTCCGCCCAGTGGCCGCCGGCCGGGTAGTAGACGGCCGCGTGCTCGGCGGTGACGATACGGCGGCGCGGATGGCGCGGGGTCAGCGCGCGGGTGGAGTGGTAGGCGGAGGCGAGGGTGACCTGGTCCACGCCGAGCTCGGCGATGCGCCGCGGGGCCTCGGGGTCGCCGTTGACGTCCCAGGGGTAGACGAACGTGGACGTCCGCGACCGTGCCGCTCCGTGCGGCGACTTCACCCGTTCCGCTGTGGACGTCGTCACGCGTCCCCCTCCAGCAGTGCGTAGCCGCGCTCGACCAGCTGGGCGAGCTGCTTCACATGGTCCTCGCCCGGCTCGTGCAGCGGGGGCCGGACCTCGCCGACGTCCAGACCGCGCAGCCGTACCCCGGCCTTGACGAGCGAGACGGCGTATCCCCGGCCCTGCGCGCGGAGTTCGACGAAGGGACGGTAGAAGCCGTCCAGCAGGCGGTCCACCGTGGCCCGGTCGCCCTCGCGCAGCGCGGTGTGGAAGGCGAGGGCGATCTCGGGGACGAAGCAGAAGACGGCCGAGGAGTAGAGGTCGATGCCGATGGCCCGGTAGGAGAGCTGGGTCTGTTCGGCGGTGGGCAGGCCGTTGAAGTAGAGGAAGTCGCCGGGGACCTCGGTGCGGACGGCGCTCACGATCCGCTGCATCAGGTCCAGGTCGCCGAGACCGTCCTTGAAGCCGATGACGCCCTCGGTGCGGGCGAGTTCGACGGCGGTGGCCGGGGTGAACACCGCGTTGTCGCGCTGGTAGACGATCACCGGGAGGCCGGTCGCCGCGGCCACCTCACGGTAGTGCCGCAGCAGGCCCTCCTGGCCGGCGACCACCAGGTAGGGCGGCATGGCGAGCAGGCCGTCGGCGCCCGCGGCCTCGGCGAGACGCGCGTAGCGCACGGCGAGCGCGGTGCCGTAGCCGGCGCCCGCGACGACCGGCACCCGGCCGTCGGCCGCCGCCACGGCAGCGCCCACGCAGGCCTCGAACTCCTCCGGCAGCAGCGCGTGGAACTCCCCCGTGCCGCAGCAGGCGAACACCGCGGCGGCGCCGGCCTCGACGCCCCGCCGTACGTGCTCACGGTAGACGTCGAGGTCGAGGGAGCCGTCGGGGCCGTAGGCCGTGACGGGGAAGAAGAGCGGCCCGCGCGGGTCACGGAGCCGGGCGGCGAGAGGGGCTGGCGTCACGGGCGCTCCCTGGCGATGCATGTCTCTGATCGGCGTCTACATTCATGAACGTGACCACGTTACGAGCCTCCATCAGAGCCGGTCAAGCAGACAAACGACCAACATGCGAGCGGACTTCCGCACTCCACGGCACACTTGACGCAGCACACCCCGGCTCCCTAGCGTGTCCATGAATGTGAATAGGATGCACATACGCGACCGGTGCCGAGTCAAGGAGACCGTGGATGCCCACTCCCCGCACGCTACTGCTCACCGGCGCCGCAGGCGGGCTCGGCACCCTGATGCGCTCGCTGCTGCCGGAGTACGGCTACGAGCTGCGCCTGTTCGACGTGCGGCCGATCGAGGGCGAACCCGACGCGATCACGGCCGACCTCTCCGACCAGGACGCGCTGCGCGAGGCGGTACGGGGCGTGGACGCGGTGCTGCACCTCGCGGGGATCTCCCTGGAGGCGCCCTTCGAGAAGATCCTCCGGTCGAACATCGAGGGCACGTACCACCTCTACGAGGCCGCCCGCGAGGCGGGCGTACCGCGGATCGTCTTCGCCTCCTCCAACCACGCCGTCGGCTTCACCCCGGCCCCGCTCGCGGGCGAGCCGCCGATCCCGGTCGGCACCCCGCGCCGCCCGGACACCTTCTACGGCCTGTCCAAGTCGTTCGGCGAGGACCTCGCCCAGCTGTACTGGGACCGGCACGGCCTGGAGACCGTCTCGGTCCGTATCGGCTCCTGCTTCGCGGAACCCACCGACGTGCGGATGCTCTCGGTGTGGATGAGCCCGGCCGACGGCGCCCGCCTCTTCCACGCGGCCCTGACCGCCGAGGAGGTCGGCCACACCGTCGTCTACGGCTCCTCCGCCAACACCCGCCTGTGGTGGGACCTGACCTCCGCGCGGGCGCTCGGCTACGAGCCGCGGGACGACTCCGAGCCGTACGCCGAAAAGCTGATCGCCGAACTCGGCGAGCTGGATCCCGAGAACCCGGCCCACACCCACCTGGGCGGCCGGTTCGTCGTCGACCCGCCGATCTGGCCGCACTGAGGCACGCACGGCACGCGGCACGCGGCACGCGGCACGCACGGCAGGGAACGCACGCACGGCACGGCACGGCACGGCACGGCACGGCAGCAAACGATCGCACGCGACGGCGGGCGGGCACCGAACGGGCCCGCCCGCCGTCGCGTTCGGGCATCCGGGCCGCCCGCTTCCACCCCCTTCCGGACAGCGACCCAGGTCCGAGGCGGGCACTCCGTGCCGCAAACGGGCACACACGGGCAGTATCGGGCCCGCAACAGACCTGGTCAGCCCTCCGCACCCGCTGTAGAACTTGCTGCAAGGCCCGAACGGGCAGTTCCACAAGGCGGACGCACAGACAGTTCCAGGCGTTTCCACAAGGAAGTGGGTGACGGGATGAGCACGAGGACGGCGGAAGAACGCCAGCGCGAGATCGTGCGGGCCGCCCGCGCCACCGGCTCGGTCGACGTCACCGCACTCGCCGACGCGCTGGGCGTGGCCAGGGAGACCATCCGGCGCGATCTGCGCGCCCTGGAGGACCACGGCCTGGTGCGCCGCACCCACGGGGGCGCGTACCCCGTGGAGAGCGCCGGTTTCGAGACCACCCTCGCCTTCCGCTCCACCAGCCACGTCCCGGAGAAGCGGCGGATCGCGTCGGCCGCCGCCGAACTGCTGGGTGACGCCGAGACCGTCTTCGTCGACGAGGGCTTCACCCCCCAGCTCATCGCCGAGGCGCTGCCGACGGACCGGCCGCTGACCGTGGTCACCGCGTCGCTGCCGGTCGCGGGCGCGCTCGCCGAGGCCGAGAACACGTCGGTGCTGCTGCTCGGCGGCCGGGTCCGGGCGGGCACCCTCGCCACCGTCGACCACTGGACGACGAAGATGCTCGCCGGTTTCGTGCTGGACCTCGCCTACATCGGGGCCAACGGCATCTCCCGGGAGCACGGGCTGACCACGCCGGACCCGGCCGTCGGCGAGGTCAAGGCGCAGGCGATACGAGCCGCGCGCCGGACGGTCTTCGCGGGCGTGCACACCAAGTTCGGGGCCGTCAGCTTCTGCCGCTTCGCCGGCGTCGGCGCGTTGGAGGCGATCGTGACGAGCACCCTGCTGCCCTCCGCCGAGGCCCACCGCTACTCCCTGCTGGGCCCGCAGGTCATCCGGGTCTGACACCACCCCCCGCACTCCCCGAAGACCCTGCCACACCCTTCAATGCCCCATATATCACGATTCCTCCAGGAGCGATCCATGCGAACCCCGAGCCGACGGAGGCCGCGCGTCACACTCGCCATGGCCGCCGCAGGGACGCTGCTCGCCCCGCTGCTCTCCGGCTGCTGGGTCGGTGCGGGCGGGTCCGGTTCCGGCGGCGACTCGATCAACGTGCTGATGGTCAACAACCCCCAGATGACGGAACTCCAGAAGCTCGCCCCGCGCTTCACCAAGGAGACCGGCATCAAGGTCAACTTCACCGTGTTGCCCGAGAACGACGTCCGCGACAAGATCAGCCAGAACTTCGCCAACCAGGCCGGCCAGTACGACGTGGCCACCCTGTCCAACTACGAGATACCGATCTACGCCCGCAACGGCTGGCTGCACGAGATGGACTCGTACGTCGCGAAGGACCCCGGCTACGACGAGGAGGACGTCCTCAAGCCGATGCGGCAGGCGCTGACCGCCTCCGACGGCAAGCTCTACGGCCAGCCCTTCTACGGCGAGTCGTCCTTCCTGATGTACCGCAAGGACGTCTTCGCGGCGAAGGGCCTGACGATGCCCGCGCACCCCACCTGGCAGCAGGTCGCCGACCTCGCCGCGAAGGTGGACGGCGCGCGGTCCGGGATGCGCGGCATCTGCCTGCGCGGCCTGCCCGGCTGGGGCGAGCTGATGGCACCGCTGACCACGGTCGTGAACACCTTCGGCGGCACCTGGTTCGACAAGGACTGGAAGGCGCAGCTGGACGCGCCCGGCTTCGAGAAGGCGACGAAGTTCTATGTCGACCTGGTCCGCGCGCACGGCGAGTCCGGCGCCCCGCAGTCCGGCTTCGCCGAGTGCCTCAACAACATGACCCAGGGCAAGACCGCCATGTGGTACGACGCCACCTCCGCGGCCGGCCTCCTGGAGGCGAACGGCTCCCCGGTCAAGGGCAAGCTCGGCTACGTCCCGGCGCCCGTGGAGCGGACGAAGTCCGCCGGCTGGCTCTACACCTGGGCCTGGGGCATCCAGAAGGCCTCCCGCAACCCCGACAAGGCCTGGAAGTTCGTGTCCTGGGCGTCCAGCAAGGAGTACGAGCAACTGGTCGGCGAGACCAGCGGCTGGTCCAACGTCCCGGCGGGCAAGCGGGCGTCGACGTACACCAACCCCGACTACGTGAAGTCGGCCGCCGCGTTCCAGGAGATGACCAAGGAGGCCATCGAGAGCGCCCGGCCCAACGACCCCGGCGTGCAGCCGCGCCCCGCGCCCGGCATCCAGTTCGTCGACATCCCCGAGTTCACCGATCTCGGCACCAAGGTCTCCCAGGAGATCAGCTCGGCCATCGCCGGACGGCAGTCCGTCGACTCGGCCCTGAAGAAGTCCCAGCAGCTCGCCGAGAAGATCTCCAAGGAGTACGAGGGACGATGACCGCGACGACAGCCCCCTACACAGCGACACCCGCACGCGCCACGCGGCCGCCCTCCGCCCGCCTGCGCGCCTGGGCCACCCGGGCCCCGCTCCTGCCCGCCCTGGTCTTCATGATCGTCGTGACCCAGCTGCCCTTCGTGGCCACGGTGGTCATCTCCTTCTTCGACTGGAACGCGCTCTACCCGAAGGCCCGGCACTTCGCCGGCGTCGACAACTACCGCCAGGTCCTCACCGACGCCGACCTGCGCCACTCGGTGTGGACGACCGTGCTCCTCACGGTGACCGTGGTGCTGGTCAGCCTGGTGCTCGGCCTCGCGCTCGCGCTGCTGCTGAACAACCGGTTCCGCGGCCGGGGCGTGGTCCGCACCCTGCTGATCGCCCCGTTCCTCGTCGTCCCGGTGGCCGCCGCCCTGCTCTGGAAGCACGTCCTCTACAACCCCGAGTACGGCCTCCTCAACGGGCTGCTGCACTACGTCGGCGGACCGCAGCCCGACTGGATCTCCAACACCCCGCTGCTGGCGGTCGAGGCCGCCCTGGTGTGGCAGTGGACGCCGTTCATGATGCTGATCCTGCTCGCCGGGCTGCAGAGCCGGGACCCGGAGCAGATCGAGGCCGCCCGGGTGGACGGCGCCGGCGAATGGCAGATCTTCCGCCACCTGACCCTCCCGCACCTGCGCCGCTACCTCGAACTCGGCGCCCTGCTGGGCAGCATCTACATCGTCCAGAACTTCGACGCGGTCTTCACGATCACGTCCGGCGGCCTGGGCACCGCCAACCTTCCGTACACCGTCTACCAGAGCTTCTACCAGGCCCACGAGAACGGCCTCGCCTCGGCCGCAGGCGTCCTGGTGGTCATCGGCTCGATCGTCATCGCGACCTTCGCCCTGCGCGTGGTGTCGTCCCTGTTCCGAGAGGAGGCGTCCCGCGCATGAGCAGCATCGCCCCGCACATCAGGAAGCACCGGGGCCGCGGCATCGGCCTGGTGGCCTGGCTGGTCGGCATCGTCTTCTTCTTCCCGGTCGCCTGGATGGCGCTGACGTCCTTCCACTCCGAGGCGGACGCGGCGACCAACCCGCCCTCCTTCGGCGCCGCCCTCACCCTGGACGGCTACCGCGAGTTCTTCGGCGCGGGCGGCGGCGCGAGCCCCTGGCCGGCGCTGGTCAACTCGGCGGTGGCGTCGGTCGTCTCGACCCTGTTCGTCCTCGTCCTGGCGTTCCCGGCGGCGTACGCGCTGTCGATCCGGCGGGTGAGGAAGTGGACGGACGTCCTGTTCTTCTTCCTGTCCACGAAGATGCTGCCGGTGGTGGCCGGGCTGCTGCCCATCTACCTGTTCGCGAAGAACACCGGGATGCTGGACAACATCTGGTTCCTGGTCATCCTGTACACCTCCATGAACCTGCCGATCGCGGTGTGGATGATGCAGTCGTTCCTCGCCGAGGTCCCGGTCGCCGTCATCGAGGCCGCGCAGATCGACGGCGCCCGCCTGCCGACGATCCTGGCGCGCGTGGTGGCCCCGATCGCCCTGCCCGGCATCGCCGCGACCTCCCTGATCTGCTTCATCTTCAGCTGGAACGAACTTCTCTTCGCCCGGGTGCTGACGGGCGTGGTCGCCGAGACCGCCCCCGTCTTCCTGACCGGCTTCATCACCAGCCAGGGCCTGTTCCTGGCCAAGGTGTGCGCCGCGTCGCTCGTCGTCTCCCTGCCGGTGCTCGCCGCGGGGTTCGCCGCCCAGGACAAACTGGTCCAGGGCCTGTCGCTTGGAGCCGTGAAATGAAGGCCGCCGTCATCGAGTCCGTGGGCCGTGCCGTCGTCACCGAGGTCCCCGACCCCACGCCGGGGCCCCGCGAGGTGGTCGTCGAGGTCGCCGCCTGCGGTCTGTGCGGCACCGACCTGCACATCCTCCAGGGCGAGTTCGCGCCCAAGCTGCCGATCGTGCCGGGACACGAGTTCGCCGGCGAGGTGGTGGGCGTCGGCTCCCAGGTGACCGAGGTGGCGGTCGGCGACCGGGTGGCGGTCGACCCGTCCCTGTACTGCCACGAGTGCCGCTACTGCCGGGACGGCCACAACAACCTCTGCGAGCGGTGGGCCGCGATCGGCGTGACCGTGCCCGGCGGCGCCGCGCAGTACGCCGTCGCCCCGGTCGCCAACTGCGTGAGACTCCCCGAGCACGTCCGCACCCAGGACGCGGCCCTCATCGAGCCGCTGTCCTGCGCGGTACGCGGCTACGACGTGCTCAACTCCCGCCTCGGCGCGCACGTCCTGATCTACGGCTCGGGCACGATGGGCCTGATGATGCTGGAGCTGGCCAAGCGGACCGGCGCGGCGAGCGTCGACGTCGTCGACCTGAACCCGGCCCGGCTGGAGACCGCCCGCCGGCTGGGCGTCTCGGCGGCCGCCGCCGACGCGGACGAGCTGGACCGGCCGCGGGGCTGGGACGTGGTGATCGACGCGACCGGCAACGCGGCGGCGATCCAGGACGGCCTGGAACGGGTGTCGAAGGCCGGCACGTTCCTCCAGTTCGGCGTCGCCGACTACGCGACCCGGGTGACGATCGACCCGTACCGCATCTACAACCAGGAGATCACCATCACCGGCTCCATGGCCGTGCTGCACAGCTACGAGCGGGCGGCGGAGCTGTTCGCGAACGGGGTCCTGGACCCGGAGGTCTTCATCAGCGACCGGCTGCCGCTGGACAGCTATCCGCAGGCGCTGGAGCAGTTCGCGGCGGGCGTGGGACGGAAGATCGTCGTCGTTCCGTGAGCCGGCCGGGGGGTTCGGAGGGCCGATCGGGCGAGGGGCGGAGGGGCCGCCGCTCGGTAAGGGAACGGTAAAGCGGTGTCGTTCGTTCAGTGGGGCATGACAGCTATGACCCCTGGCTCGAACATCCCTCTCCCCGTCTCCCGGGTGGCGGTGGACGTCGCCGCCCCCGTGCGGCTCGACGTGTCGGGCCTGCTGCTCACGGGCGACGGCAAGGTGCGCTCCGACGACGACTTCATCTTCTACAACCAGCCCGTCGGCCCGGGTGTGACGTACCGCTCCGGCGGCGGTACGTCCCCGGACGCGATCACCGTCGACACGGCCGCCGTGCCGCCGGGCATCGAGAAGATCGTGGTCACCGCGAGCCCCGACGCCGCGGGCCAGACCTTCCAGGGCATCGAGCCGACGGCGACGATCCGCGACGCGGACGACGGCTCGGTGCTGGCCACCTTCACACCCCCGCAGCTGGGCGCGGAGACGGCCCTGGTGGTCGTGGAGATCTACCTCCGGGGCGGCGCGTGGAAGGCCCGCGCGGTCGGCCAGGGGTACGCGGACGGGCTGGCCGGCATCGCGACGGACTTCGGGGTGACGGTGGAGGAACCGGCCGCGGCGGCGCCCCCGGCCCCGGCGGTCCAGCCGGTGCCGGCCGCCGCTCCCCCGATGCCGTCCGCGCCGCCCGCCGCCCCCGCCCCCGGCGCCGGGAAGATCAACCTCGACAAGGGCCGGGTCAGCCTCCAGAAGAACCAGACCGTGTCCCTGGTCAAGGGCGGCAGCCCGCTGCTCTCGCAGGTCAAGATGGGTCTGGGCTGGGAGCCCGCGTTCCGCGGCAAGGACATCGACCTGGACGCGTCGGTCATCGCGTACGGCCCGCAGCGTGACCACGTCGACAGCTGCTACTTCGGCAAGCTGTCCATCCTGAACGGCGCGATCAAGCACTCCGGCGACAACCTGACCGGCGAGGGAGGCGGCGACGACGAGGTGATCGTGGTCGACCTCGGCCGGATCCCCCCGGAGGTCACCGGCCTGGTCTTCACCGTGAACTCCTTCTCCGGCCAGAAGTTCACGGAGGTCGCCAAGGCCTACTGCCGTCTCCTGGACGCCGCGACCGGCGAGGAACTGGTCCGCTTCGACCTCACCAACGCCGAGGCGCAGACGGGCGTGATGATGGCGAAGCTGGTCCGGCAGTTCTCCGGCGAGTGGGACATGACCGCGATCGGTGACTTCGTGAAGGCACGGACGGTCCGCAACATGGTGAAGCCGGGGGCGCAGGCGCTGTAGCGCCCGCGCGCCGCGCCGTCACGTCCTCGTCGCTCCCGCCGCCAGGTCCCGCAGGAAGTGCGGGACCCCGATCAGGAACACCACGATCAGCGGGAGCACGCCCCTCAGCGCCCCCGGCGGGGCGCCTGGGGACCGCCGCTCGGCGAGTACCGCCTAGAACAGGGCGCTGTACGCGTTCAGGGCCGGCTGGCCGCCGAGGTGGGCGTAGAGGACCGTGGAGCCGGCGGCGATCTCGCCCCGTTCGACCAGGTCGATCATGCCCGCCATCGACTTCCCCTCGTACACCGGGTCCGTGACCATGCCCTCCGTGCGGGCCGCGAGGCGCATCGCGGCCAGGGTGGTGTCGTCCGGGATGCCGTAGACGCCCGCGTGGTAGCGCTCGTCGAGTTCGACGTCGTCGACGGTCAGTTCGCGCCCGAGGCCGATGAGCCGGCCGGTGCGGTCGGCGATCCGGGCGACCTGCTCCCGGGTCTCGACGGGCTTGGCCGAGGCGTCGATGCCGATGACCCGGCGCCGGCGCCCGTCCGCCTCCTCCAGCGCCGCGAACCCGGCGACCATGCCGGCCTGCGTCGACCCGGTCACCGAGCACACGACCACCGTGTCGAAGAAGACGCCCAGCTGCCGTTCCTGCTCGGCCACCTCGTAGGCCCAGCCCGCGAAGCCGAGCCCGCCGAGCGGGTGGTCGGAGGCGCCGGCCGGGATGGCGTACGGCTTGCCGCCGGACTCCTCCACCTCGCGCAGCGCCAGCTCCCAGCTCTCCTTGAAGCCGATCCCGAACCCGGCCCGGACGAGACGTACGTCGGCTCCGGCCAGCCTGCTGATCAGGATGTTGCCGACTTTGTCGTAGACCGCGTCGGGCCACTCCACCCAGCTCTCCTGCACCAGCACGCACTTGAGACCGGCGCGGGCGGCGACGGCCGCCACCTGGCGGGTGTGGTTGGACTGCACCCCGCCGATGGAGACGAGGGTGTCGCAGCCCTTGGCGAGGGCGTCCGCGACCAGGTACTCCAGTTTGCGCGTCTTGTTCCCGCCGTAGGCGATCCCGGAGTTGCAGTCCTCCCGCTTGGCCCACAGCGCGGCACCGCCGAGGTGGGCGGTGAGGCGCTCCAGCGGATGGACGGGCGAGGGGCCGAAGAGCAGCGGGTAACGGTCGTACGAGGAAAGGGACATGGAGCGCCTCCTGGAGGAGCGGTCAGTCGGTGGTGGCGTCGTCCGCCAGGTCACCGAGGGTGTGCCAGATGTCCGCCGTGACCCGCGCCGCCGCCTCCGCGTCACCCGCCGCGCAGGCCTCGATCAGACGCTCGTGGAGTCCGGCCGAGCGGCACGAGCCGCCCTCACCGAAGCGGCGGCGCTCCAGGCGGCGGATGAGCGGGGTGTAGCGGGCGACGGTGGCGGCGGCCGCCCGGTTGCCGGCCACCCGGACCAGCACGTCGTGCAGTTCGTCGTCGGCACGCAGCGCCTCGTCCACGTCGCCGGCCTGTACGGCGGCGGCGAAGCGGACGTTGGACACGCGCATCTCGTCCAGGTCGGCGTCCCGCAGCCGGGGTACGGCGGCCCGGGTGACCAGTTCGTGCATGGCACCGACCACGGCGGCCGCGTCCCGCACCTCGGCGGCCACGACCGGGGTGACCCGGGTGTAGCTCTGCGGCTTGCTTTCCAGAAGCCTCTCGTCGACGAGCCGGGAGAAGGCCTCCCGCACCGGAGCCCGGGACAGCCCCAGCCGCTCCGCCAGCTCGCTGTCGCGCACCACCGCGCCGGGTTCGATGTCACCGGCCACGATGGCGTCCCGGATCGCGAGGTAGGCGCGGTCCCTGAGCAGGGTGCGGGGCAGTGGTCGTAGAGCCTCCATAACTGAAATGTTAGATATCAATGCAGGGCAGGGCAAGGGTGCGAGGGGTACGGGTGTGGCCCGCACCCCCCGTGAAGGTGCGGGCCACGTTCGTGGGCCGGGGCCGCGGTCAGGCCGCCGCCGTCTCCCACGGCCAGTCGGCGTCCCGGGCGGCCTCCAGCAGCGGGACCATCCGGAAAGCCGCGTCCGAAAGGCCGCCGAAGGTGTGCCGGTTGCCCTTTCCCGAGGGGCCGTGGCCCGCCCGGTAGCCGGCCAGGTTCCAGGTGTAGACCGGGACGTGCGCCGGGACCTGCCGGGTCGGGTCGCCGTGCCGGTGGTACGCGTACTGCTCGTCGGTGACGATCAGCACCCGGTCCTGCCCCCGGTAGTGCGAGCGGATCGCCGAGGTGGTGTCGGTGCCGCCCAGGTCGCCGAAGCGGTCCAGGATCCGCAGCACCGACTCGCCCGCACCGAACGTCAGCCGCCGGCTCGTGGTGCCGAACTCGACGAGGTCCGCGTCCGCCGCCCGCAGCGCGAGCGCCGTACCGAAGATCGCCGCCGCGTCGGCCCGGGTGAGGTCCGAGCGGTCGGACAGCCGGGAGTAGAACATCGAGCCCGAACGGTCGACGAGCACCAGCGTCCGGCCCGGCAGCGCGGGCACGGCGGCCAGCGAGTGGCCGAGCGCCCGCTCCAGCGGGTAGGCCCAGCGCAGGGACGGCGCGTGCCGGTACGCGGCGAGGTACCGGAACGGGAACTGCCGCGACCGCGCCACCTCCGCCGGATCGCTGATCCGGGCCGCCACCTCGGCGGCGACCTCGTCCGAGACGCCCGCCTCGTCGAAGTTCCGCAGGTTGCGCACGAGCGCCATGGTCCCCATCGAGGGGATCACGGCCTCCCAGGCCGCCTTGTCCATCGGTCCCTGGAGCCAGCCCGCCAGCGTCTCCCAGGTCAGGCCCGCCGCCGCGATCCGCTCGGCACCGCCCGGTCCGGTGACGGCCGCGCGCCGCCGCTCGACGGGCAGGGCCATCAGCTCGCGGTGCGCGACGAGCACCGGGCTCGACCCGGGCGGTACGGCGGTGTCCGGGTGGTGCCGCCGGTCCAGGGCGTACCGGAACAGGTCGCCCTGCCCCGGCTGGTCCGGGTCCGGCGCCGCGTGCACCAGGTTGAGGATGTCGCCGAAGCGGTAGCCCTTGGCCGCGGTGTCGTACTTGAGCAGCGACCTGCCGTGGTAGAGCCGCCGTACGGCGTCGGCGATCCCGCGCTTGACGGGCTTGGGGACGGCACGGCCGTAGGTGGCGGTCCAGTAGGCGAGCAGTTCGCCGGGCTCGTCCGGGCGCCGCAGCACGGAGGCGACGACCTGGCGGTTGGACGGGCCGTCGGTGGCGCCCACGGCCAGCCGGGCGTGCACGTACTCGGCGGCGCCCACCAGCGAGGCGGTGCGCAGGTTGCCCTCGCCGCGCAGCCAGCCGAGCAGACCGGCGGTCCAGGCGGCGTCGGTGACGGCGAGTTCGCGCACGAGCTTCGCGAACCGGTCGTCGCGCTCGGCGCCGGTCTCGTAGAAGGTCTGCTGCGAGACGAAGTTGGACACGGCGAGCAGGAAGAGCTCGGAGCGCCTGTCCCGCTCCTGGCCGCGGCCGCCCTGGTAGGTACGGAGCACGCGGCCCGTGGAGGTGACCCGTGAAGTGGGCTGCGCCCGGGCGCCCTTGGTGTTGAATCGCGCCATGATGAATTCCCCCCGAATTCAACGGAGTCTGGGAGGAGGCACAGAAATGGCGGTGTCCGAGAAAGAAAGGGGTCGGCGACGGTCGCTCACCACTGGCGCGTCTTCCATTCCGCCACACCGGCCCTGGGCCGATGACGGGATTCGAACCCGCACGGTTTCCCACCAGCTCCCGAAGTATCCGTCGCCTTCGCACCGGACACCCACCATGAACTGAGCCTCCCGAGATCGGATCGGCGGCGGCGCTGGATTCTCTGAGAAAGAAGGAGCCGCAGCCTGCGCACCGGGAGGTGCATGAAGTTTTGGTGTCCAGAGTTCGAGGCCGGCGGGACCGACGTAGGTGCTCTGGCCCCTGAGCTACACCGGCGCGTCGTACCGGTGGCGGGATTCGAACCCGCGACCGCCCCATTATCAGTGGAAGTAGGTCCTGCCTTCGCACCTGGACGTGTACAACCTTAGGAGGGCGGCCGCGAATCGAGCGAGCGAATTAAAATCAGCAGCGCTTCTGGCGCTTCCAGGGCCCCGTGATCGCGAGCATGATGCCCGGGGTCTGGATGTTGGCGTACAGGGTCCGGCCGTCGGGCGAGAAGGTGACGCCGGTGAACTCGCTGTACTCCGGCTCCTCTTCGGTGCCGGCGTTGAGTTCGTTGCGGGCGATGGGATAGGTGCGGCCGCTGTCGGTGGCGCCGAACAGGTGCTGGAGGCCCTCGCCGTCCTCGGCGATGACGAGACCGCCGTACGGGGAGACGGTGATGTTGTCGGGTCCGTCGAAGTCGCCTTCCGCGGACGGGTCCGGGTTGACGCCGATGAGCACCTTCAGGGTGAGGGTGCGGCGCCCCGGGTCGTAGAACCAGACGGCGCCGTCGTGCTGGACCGGGCTCTCCGCACGGGCGTAGGAGGAGACGAGGTAGGCACCGCCGTCGCCCCACCACATGCCCTCCAGCTTGCGGGCGCGGGTGACCTGGCCGGTGGTGAACTGCTTGCGGACCGAGGTGGTGCGCGCGTCGCGGTCGGGGACGTCCACCCAGTCGACGCCGTAGACCGTGCCGATCCGCGTGGCGCGGGAGAGGTCGTCGACGAACTTGCCGCCGGAGTCGAAGCACTTGAAGGCCTGGAGGGTGCCCGCGTCGTCGGCGAGGGTGCGCAGCCTGCCGCGGCCGTGGTGGAAGCCCTGCGGCGGGGTCCAGCGGTAGAGCAGGCCGTTGGGGCCGGAGGCGTCCTCGGTGAGGTAGAGGTGGCCGCGCCTGGGGTCCACGACGACGGCCTCGTGCGCGTACCGGCCCAGCGCCTTGACGGGCTTGGGGTCGCGGTTGGCCCGGCGGTCCTCGGGGTCCACCTCGAAGACGTAGCCGTGGTCCTTGGTCATGCCGTTCGCGCCGGCCTTGTCCTCGGTCTCCTCACAGGTGAGCCAGGTGCCCCAAGGGGTGCTGCCGCCCGCGCAGTTGGTGGAGGTGCCGGCGATGCCGACCCACTCGGCGACATGGCCGCCGGGGCGGACCTCGACGACCGTGCAGCCACCGGCGGCGGCGGGGTCGTACACCAGGCCCTCGGTCAGCGGGACGGGGTGCTCCCAGTCGGCCCGCGGGCCCTTCAGTTCGTGGTTGTTGACGAGCAGGGTGGCGCCGCGGGGGCCGTCGAAGGTGGCGGTGCCGTCGTGGTTGGAGGGGGTGAACTCGCCGGATTCCAGCCTGGTCCGGCCGCTGTACGTGATGATCTCGTACCGGAAGCCGGCGGGGAGCGCGAGGATGCCGTCGGGGTCGGCGACCAGCGGCCCGTAGCCGACCTCGCCGTGCCCGTGCGCCGACTGGCCCTCGGCGGTGTCGGTGGCGGCGAGGGCGTTCGGGGCGGTGGCGAGTGCGCCGACGCTGCCGGCCAGCGCGACACCGGCACCGGTGAGCGCGGATTTCGCGGCGAAGTCCCTGCGGGTGAGCGACATGGTGTCTCCTGTGACGGTCGGAGTGCCGTGGAGGGTGGCGGACCTCAAGACGGCGCACACGCTCCCGGCCGCTCCTGAACGCCGGTTGAACACCGGGCGACATCGGCTTCCGCCGTTCCACGAACCCGTAAGCCCCGCCCCACGAAAGCCCCAAGCACCCCGCCGGCGCCCTGCGTTCGAGTCGCGCGGGAAACCGCGCGCCAAGCCCCCACCCACCCGCGCCCCGCCGACGCCCTGCGCCTTGAGGCGCGCGGGAAACCGCGCGCCAAGCCCCCACCCACCCGCGCCCGACACCCCGCAGAAACCCGAAGCACCCGGCCCACGGAGGCCCGAAGGCCCCCCGGGGTCCCGGTCGGGCGCCGTCGGCCCCGCCGCCCTATCCCCCGTGCTGGGAGCGGGCCTTGAAGGCCGCCTTCCTGGCTTCCTTCGCCACCTTCTTGTCCGGGTGCAGGCGTCCCATCGCCTCCAGGACGTCGGCCGTGTCCGGGTGCTCGACCCGCCACGCCTCGGCGAAGAACCCGGCGTGCTGCCGGGCCAACCCCTCGACCAGCGCCTGGAGTTCCTCCGAGTTGCCCTCGGCCGCGAGCTGGGCGGCCACCGTGTCGATGGTCAGCCAGAAGATCATGTCCTGGGAGGGCTGCGGCACGCCCGCCGCGCCGCGTTCGGCCAGCCAGACCCGGGCCAGGCCGCCCAGTTCGGGGTCGTCCAGGACCTCACGGAGAGCCGGCTCGGCCTCGCCGCCGAGCAGCGACAGCGCCTGCTGGCAGCGGAGCCGGCGCAGCGGCGCCCCGGCGTCCCCGCCCCGCGCGGCGGCCAGCAGCTCCCGCGCGGCGGCGAGGGACTCCCGGCGTGCCAGCCACTGCTCGGTCTCGGCCTGCGCGGCCCCCTGCGGGAACGCGGCCGTTCCGTCGAGCAGCGCGTCCGCGCCCTTGTCCGTGAGGTCGCCGACCGCCGGGGCCTGGAAGCCCGCCTCCAGCAGCCGCGCCCGCAGCCCGTACGCGCCGAGCGGGGTGAGCCGCACCATGCCGTACCGGGAGACGTCGGTCTCGTCGACCGGTCCCGCCGCCGGTTCCTCCTCCGCGTCGGCCATCAGCGCCTCGTCGACCGGCTGGTACTCCACCAGCCCGACCGGCTCCAGCAGCCGGAACTGGTCGTCGAGCCGCATCATCGCGTCGGAGACCTGTTCGAGGACGTCGTTGGTGGGCTCGCCCATGTCACTGGGCACGATCATCGACGCGGCGAGCGCGGGCAGCGGCACCGGCGACTCGCCGGGACCGCCCTCGCTCACCGTCAGCAGATAGAGGTTGCCGAGGACGCCGTCGAGGAAGTCGGCCTCCGCCTCGGGGTCCCACCCGAGTGACGAGAAATCGACCTCGCCGCCCTCGTCGAGCGCGTCGACAATTCCGTCCAGGTCGGGCACGCTCGCGTCGGCGATCACGGTCTCCAGCGCCGCCTGCCACACCGCGAGGACGTCGTGCGGCGAGCCGCCGGTGAGCTGCCCGAGCTCCGCCCCGGCCGTCACGGTGCCGGCCTCCTCGTCGGCGATCTCGACGAGCCCCGCGTCCACGGCGACCCGCCAGGCCTCGGCGGCGTACGCGACGGCGTCGTCCCCGGTGAGACCGAGCAGCTCGACGGCGGCCGGCAGCTGCTCCTCGGCCAGTTCGCCACCTGCGTCGACGCGGGTGTCCGGGCCGGCCCAGCGGGCGAGCCGGGCGGCCCGCGAGAGCAGCGGCGCGGCCAGCGCGGCACGCGCCAGCTCCGCTTCGGGACGCAACCGCACCGGCGGCAGGGGCGAGCTGTCTGACATCGGCTGGTTCTCCTCGGATGCCTGGGCGGTCGTACGGCTGCCACGCCGTAGCGACATCCGTACGAGCACCTGGACGCCGTACGGCTCAGCCGCTCAGCCTAGACGGATTTCCACCCATGCCGCCCGGTTCATCTCCCCGTCCGGTCCCGTACATGGCTGAAACCTTGACAACTCCCCTCACCACACAGGAGATTGACGCGCGTAGAAAAGGGAGGACAAGTGTTCACTCTGTGTCTACGCGCGTCACACCCACGTCGCGTGTTCTGCACGCACGTGTCATGAACGTTCCATGGTTCACCCTCGTCCCGGCACGTCCGTATGTCCCCGGAGGGATTCCCTTGCCGAGCAGGTCTTCCGCGCGTCTCGCCGCGCTCACCGTCGCAGCCGTCTGCGGCGCCGCGTCCACCGTCGCCCTCACCTCGCCCGCCCAGGCCGACGGCCTGCGCATCCACGACGTCCAGGGCACCACGCGCATATCCCCGTACGCCGGCCAGAAGGTGACGGACGTCCCGGGCATCGTCACGGCCACGCGCACCTACGGCTCCTCCAAGGGCTTCTGGATCCAGGACCCGACCCCGGACGACGACCCGGCCACCAGCGAGGGCGTCTTCGTCTTCACGAGTTCCACCCCGAAGGCCGCCGTCGGCGACTCGGTCACGGTGACCGGCACGGTCTCCGAGTACGTCCCGGGCGGCGCCTCGACCGGCAACCAGTCGGTCACCGAGATCACCAAGCCGACGGTCACCACCGTCTCCACGGGCAACGCGGTGCCGGCACCGGTCGTGATCGACAAGAAGTCGGTGCCGAGCGCGTACGCCCCGGCGGGTGACGCGGCCGCGGGCAACTCGGTCAACGGCCTGACCCTGAAGCCGGAGAAGTACGCCCTGGACTACTACGAGTCCCTGGAGGGCATGAACGTCCGGGTCGCGGACGCCCGCGTGGTCACCGCCACCGACCCGTACGCCGAGCTGTGGGTCACGGTGAAGCCGCACGAGAACCGCACCGTCCGCGGCGGCTCGCTGTACCGCTCCTACCGTGACCAGAACACCGGCCGCCTCCAGATCCAGTCCCTCGGCTCGACCGCCGACTTCCCGGTGGCGAACGTCGGCGACACGCTGGCCGGCGCCACGACCGGCCCGCTGGACTACAACCAGTACGGCGGCTACACGCTCGTCGCGAGTTCGCTGGGCACCCTGAAGAGCGGCGGCCTGGAGCGCGAGACGACGAAGAAGCAGTCGCACGGCGAGCTGGCGGTGGCGACCTACAACGTCGAGAACCTCGACCCCTCCGACGGCACCTTCGCCGCGCACGCGTCCGCGATCGTGCACAACCTCCAGTCGCCCGACATCGTGTCCCTGGAGGAGATCCAGGACAACAACGGCGCGACGGACGACGGCACGGTCGCCGCCGACGTCACGGTGAACAAGCTGATCGACGCGATCGTCGCGGCCGGCGGCCCGAAGTACGACTGGCGGTCCGTCAACCCCGTCAACGACCAGGACGGCGGCGAGCCCGGCGGCAACATCCGCCAGGTCTTCCTCTTCAACCCGGAGCGGGTGTCCTTCGTCGACCGCGCGGGCGGCGACGCCACCACCGCGGTGGGTGTCACCAAGGTGCACGGCAAGGCGCAGCTGACGGCCTCCCCCGGCCGTATCGCCCCGGCGGACTCCGCCTGGACAACCAGCCGCAAGCCGCTGGCCGGCGAGTTCGTCTTCCACGGCAAGACGGTCTTCGTGATCGCCAACCACCTCAACTCCAAGGGCGGCGACCAGGGTCTGACCTCGCAGTACCAGCCGGTGGTGCGCAGCTCGGAGACCCAGCGCCACGCTCAGGCGACGCTGGTCAACGCGTTCGTCAAGAACATCCTGGACGTCCAGAAGGACGCCGAGGTCATCGCGCTCGGCGACATGAACGACTTCGACTTCTCCGGCACCACCAAGATCCTGGAGCAGGGCGGCGCGCTCTGGTCGGCGATCCAGTCGCTGCCCACGAAGGAGCGCTACACCTACGACTACCAGGGCAACGAACAGGTCCTGGACCAGATCCTGATCAGCAAGAAGATCCGCGGCGACGGCGACTTCGTGTACGACAGCGTGCACATCAACTCGGAGTTCCACGACCAGATCAGCGACCACGACCCGCAGGTCCTGCGCTTCCGCCCGTAAGCGGACACCGTGGCTCAGGACTGGCCGAACACCCCGTTCAGCCAGTCCTGCCAGGCGGCTTCGTTCGCCCGGGCGTCTGCGTCCGGCGCGAAGTCGTGCACGCTGATGCCGACGGGGGCACCCCAGTGGTTGCGTCCGAAGAACCGGACGAGGGCGTCGTCGGTGCGCAGCCCGACGAAGTACGGGTCGCGGTAGTCGACCACCGCCTCCAGGGTCCGCCCTCCGGGCCCGCGGACGCCCGCCTTGGTGCCCTCGGCCGTGTCGTCAGGCAGGCCGAGGGCCCGGGTCACGGCGTCGAAGGCGTCCGGCGCCCGGGACGCCTCCGGCCCGTTCAGCTGGGCGAAGGTGACCGGGCGGGGCGCGAAGTGGGTGAGGTACTCGCGCAGGGTGTGCAGGTAGAAGTCGGTGTGCCGGTTCGCGCCGTCGTACTGGTTGTCCCAGTCGTCGGTGAAGATCCCGCTGTGCACGTAGCGCACCCAGGCGCGGCGGCCGCCGTCCCGGGGCTCGACCAGATGCTCCAGCTGGTTGGCGCTCTGGGTCGGGAACCCCACGTCTTCGCTGCGGGTGATCAGGTGGTGCGGCGGGTCGTAGGCGGCGACGGTGGACCCGAAGGCCGCCGCGCCGCCCACCCGGGGCTCGGGCGGCTCCATCGGCCACAGGTACGCACCGGTGCCGTTGGTGATCGCCTCCCACACCTCCGCGGGCGTGGCGTCGACCTCGAACTCACGGACGATCTCGAATTCCTTCGACATGACGGGGCTCCTGCTGCCTACTGGTCCAGTTCGGGGGTGTGCCGGCCACCGGCCGCGGGCGCCGACGATTCCGCGGCCGGGGGCAACGGCGATTCCGCGGCCGGGAGCGATTCCGCAGCCGGGGACAGCGGCGGTTCCGCGGCCGCGACGGCGGACGGCTCGGCGGCGTCCACGGCGGACGGCTCGGCGGCCGGGACGGCGGACGGCTCGGCGGCGTCCACGGCGGACGGTTCCTCGGCCGTGGACGCCGCCGGTTCCTTGACCGTGGGATGGACGGCGACGACGATCCGGTGGTCGCGGCCGCCGTCCGCGTCGGGCGCGTCGTACTTGCGGATGAGCGCGCTCACGCCCGCCGTCAGCTCCTGCACGAAGGCCGCCCGGTCGGCGGCGGAGGCGAAGCGGACCTCGCCGTCCAGCGCGTAGGTCGCCAGCCGCTTGCGGGCCTTGGCGGCCCCGGTGATCAGCGTGCCGACGTCGCGTACCAGCCGGGCGCCGAGCGCGAGCAGCCAGCGCGCGGAGAGCTGGTCGCGGAAGCGGTCCGGGTCCGGCTGGACGGCGGGCAGCGCGGCCGGCGAGATGACGTACGACGCGGCGGTCGCCCGCATCAGCCGCTCGGTGACGTTGCCCTTGCGCCGTTCCCCGGCCAGTTCGACCAGGCCGTGCCGTTCCAGCGCCCTGAGGTGGTAGTTCACCTTCTGCCGGGGCAGCCCGACCTTCCCGGCCAGCATCGTGGCGGACGCGGGCGCCGCGGCCAGCTCGGCGAGCAGCCGGGCCCGTACAGGGTCCAGCGACACGGCCGCCGCCTCGGGGTCCTCGATCACGGTGACATCCAGCATGGCCCCACCGTCTCACCGAAAACTTTTCTTGTCCAGACGGTTCTGGTTTTCGGCGAGGCGGTGGGGCCGGGGGACCCCATGGGCGGATCTCAGCGGCGCCGGTACCGGCGCAGCACGCCCGCGGCCGCCACACCCGCGGCGGCGAAGGCGGCACCGGCGATCAGGATCTGGCGCGGGCGGCGCAGGGCGGCCCTGACCGCCATCCGCGCGGGCTGCGCGAGAGGCCCACGGGCGGCGCGCCCGGCGCCGGCGGCCTTCTCGGACGCGAGGTGCCCCGTCCGGCCCGCCTGCTCCTGGACGGCGTGCCCGGTCCTGAGCGCCCGTTCCTGGAGCGTGTGACGGGCCTTCAGCACCTGCTCCTGCGCCGCGTGACCGCCCTTCGCGGCCCGACTCTGCGCCTGGTGACCGGCCTTGGTCGCACCCTCGCGCAACTGCACGGTCAGGGCACCGGCCTTGTCCTTCAGATCGGCGGCACGGGCCTGGGTACGCCCCTTGAGGTCGGCCTTCGCCGCCAACTCACCCGCGCTCCGCGTCAGTCGAGCCCCCGTTTCACGTGCGCTCCGCTTCGTCATCGTGCCCCTCCTGAGTGTCGTCGGCATCCACTCTGCTTGACACTCCGGATACCCGGGTCGGCGGCGATCAGCCCTGCCCGTCCCACCGTCGACGCCTGCACGACGTATCACGTCGTAGCATCTCTAAGACATGAACCATAGAAGAATTAAGTAGAGCTAAGTTGTCGCGGTGCCGAGACTACTCTCATGACGAACTCACCCAGCGCACCCCCCTTCGGCCGCACCCTCTGTGCGATGGTCACACCGTTCACCGCGACGGGGGCGCTCGACCTCGACGGGGCCCGGCGGCTGGCCGCCCGTCTCGTGGCCGACGGCTGTGACGGCCTGGTGGTGAACGGCACCACCGGCGAGTCGCCGACCACCACGGACACGGAGAAGGCGCAGCTGATCACGGCCGTCCGGGAGTCGGTGGGAGAGCGGGTGCCGGTCGTGGCGGGCGTGGGCACCGCCGACACCCGGCACACCGTCGAGCTGGCGCTGGCGGCGGAGAAGGCGGGCGCGGACGGCGTCCTGGTGGTGTCGCCGTACTACAGCCGGCCGCCGCAGGACGCCCTGGAGGCACACTTCCTCGACGTGGCCGACGCGAGCGGGCTGCCGGTGATGCTGTACGACATCCCGGGCCGCACCGGCACCCGGATCGAACCGGAGACGATGGTCCGGCTCGCCGCGCATCCCCGGATCGTCGCCGTGAAGGACTGCTCGTACGACTTCCTCGGCACCCAGAAGGTACTGGCGCGCACCGGACCGGCGAGCACCGGGCCGGCAGGCACCAAGTCGGCAGGCACCGGGCCGGCGAGCACCGAGCCGGCGAGCACCGGGCTGGCGTACTACGCGGGCTGCGACGAGCACATCCTCGCCCTGTACGCGGTGGGCGCGGCGGGCTGCGTGAGCACGGTGGCGAACGTCGTGCCCGGCCGGGTCGCCGCGATCCTCGACGCGTTCGATGCGGGCGACACCGCGGGCGCGGCCCGACTCCAACTGCGGGCCACGCCGTTGATCGAGGCGATGACGGCGGCGGGCCTGCCCGGCACCGTGACGGCGAAGGCTTTGCTCACCGCGCTGGGCCTGCCGGCCGGGCCGGTACGGGCACCGCTGCGGCCCGCCGGCCGGGAGGCGGCCGACGGGCTGCGGGCGGTGTACGAGGAGTTCACGGCCGCCTGATCAGCGGCGGACGAAGACGGGCTGCCACCCCTTGGTCTCCTCGAACATCTCCTTCTGGACCCCGCTCAGCGGCACGATCCGGTCGCTGCCGATCGTCACCAGCACGAGCCGGGGCCGGTACGGCTCGTCCAGGCCGGTCACCCGTTCCCAGGCGACGAGCCGCCGGTCGTCGGCCCAGGCGAGCAGTTCGGCGCCGCGGACCTTGGTGATCTCCTTCCCGGTGCGGGGATCGCGGATCGAGGAGTACGACTTCCCCGGGGCGATCTCCTTCGTCAGGCCGAGCGCGGCGAGCCGGCCGTCCGGGGAGAGCCGGGCGTCGACGTCCGCGCGCAGGTACCGCTCGTTCGCCGGCCCGGCGGCCTTCTCGCCGTCGAGGTCGTAGAACTGCTGGGTGCCGTCGTGTTTGCCCAGGACCTGCGCGTACACCTGGTCGCCGGTGCGGCTGAACGAGAAGTCCGCGCGGGCGAGGGTGTCACGGTCGGAGGCGACCCCGGTCCAGGAGCCCTTTCCGGAGACCACGTCCACGTCGTAGAAACCGGTCCGGGTGGACGTCCCGGAGGTGGGCCCCCAGACCCAGCCGCCCTTGTCGCTCTGGTACTTGAGCCGTGCGTCGGGGTCGCCGTCGTAGGTCGTCGCCAGCAGTCGGGCCCCGTCGTACGAGAACGCGAGCCCGGCGACGGGGTGTTCGACGGGGATCCAGCGCTCGACCTTCCGGGTGGCGAGGTCGAGCAGGCCGATCCGGCTCACGGGCAGGTGCCGCTCCAGCACGGCCGCCGTCCGCAGGCCCGGTGCGACGGCGACGACGGACCACCGGGAGTCCTTCACGTAGGTGCCGGTCCCCGGGTCGAGCAGCCAGTAGGTGCGTTCGCTGCTGCCCTTCTTCTCCGTCTGCTTCTCCGTCTGCGGCACCGTGCGCCAGGTGTAGTAGGCGGCGAGCGCGGTCTGCCCGGCCGCGATCAGCTCGCGCGGCGGCGACTGGTCCGGGTGGCCGGCGATGCCGTTCCGCCCCACGACCCCGGACGGACGGACGTCGTTCCGCCCCGAGTCCAGCACCGGCACCGCCACGGCGACGGCGACCACGGCGGCCGTCGCGGCGGCCACGGTGGCGAGCCTGCGGGTACGGCGGCGCCGGCGCAGGGCCAGCACCCGGTCGGCGAAGCCCGGTACCGCGGGCGGCTGTTCAGCGGCCAGCTCCCGCAGGGAGTCACGCACGAGATCCTCGACGTTCACGGCCGCACCTCCACGGGCGAGTAGTCACGGGACGGCGGCTGTTCGCGGCCGGGGTCCGGGTCGAGGGCGGCCAGTTCGGGCGCGAGGGCGCGCAGCCGGGCCAGCGAGCGGTGGGCGGTGGACCGCACGGTGCCGACGGAGCAGCCGAGCAGCCGGGCCACGTCGGCCTCCGGGAGATCCTCGAAGTAGCGCAGGACCAGGACGGTGCGCTGCCGGGCCGTGAGCCGGGACAGGGCGGCACGCAGCACGAGCCGCAGTTCGGCGGCGGACGTGGCGTCGGGGGCCGGTGGGCTCTCCGGCGGTTCGGCGACGCTGAGTTCGCGCCGGCGCCACTTCAGCCGCCACCGGCTGATCTGCTGCCGGTAGAGGACCTGCCGTACGTAGGCCTCGGGCTCCTCGATGCGCTGCCAGCGGCCGGCCGCCTTGATCAGGGCGTTCTGCAGCAGGTCCTCGGCGGCGTGCTGGTCACCGCCGGTCAGCAGCACAGCCGTCCTCAGCAGGGCCGTGGACCGGTTGTCCACGAACTCCCGGAAGCTCTTCTGCAGTTCCGCATCCATCGTCACCTTCTCTTCCCCCGGGCCCACCTCGTGTCCGGGCCCTGTGTCCCTGGTGACGCGTGCGGAGCGGCGCCACTATGCCTGCCCGGCGCGGGAATATCCACCGGTGTCCCGCCGCCCGCTGCCGTACGTTGTCCCCATGAGCCGCCCGCTGCTGTTCCTGGACGTCGACGGCCCCCTCAACCCGTACGCGGCCACGCCGGAACGGCGCCCGCCCGGCTATACGACGATCCGGGCGGCCGTGCGCCCCGGCCACCCCCTGCGGGTCTGGCTGAACCCGGACCACGGGCCGGCACTGCTCGCCCTCGGCTACGAGCTGTGCTGGGCGACCACCTGGATGGCCGAGGCCAACCACTGGATCGCCCCGGTCGTCGGCCTGCCCGAACTCCCGTACGTCGACTTCGGCCGGGGACTGCTGGCGGAGCGGCCGGACGGGGTGCACTGGAAGACGGAGGCGATCGTGGGGTACGCCCGGGGCCGGCCCTTCGCCTGGGTGGACGACGAGCAGAGTCCCGCGGACACGCTGTACGTCCGCGCCCACCATCCCGGGGCGGCCCTGCTGCACCACGTGAACCCCCGAATCGGCCTGCGCGAACCCGACTTCACCGCACTCGCGGAGTTCAGGGCGTCCCTGCCGCACGACGCCTGAACACGTGAGGCGGCCGGCATGATCTCGTCGCAGGAAGCGTCTTCGTCGTCCCGGCGGTGTTCAACACCGTCGCGGCTGTCGCCGAGGCTCACCGCGCTGACGCGGGACCACGGCAGACGTTGAGTGCCCCAGGGATTCACCATGACGATCAATCCTGCGTGAGACCCACGGCCGACCGGCGGTAGTCCGGAGTGAAGCGCTTCGCGCGCGCTGATCCCTACGGCGTCGCCGACACCGGCCCCGCGCCCGCGACTGCACCACCGCCGACGCGAGGCCACAACATGAAGATCCACAACTGCGTACGGAGTATCGATGGACCTTCCATAGGAAGCAACACACCGAAGTCAGCGCGGCCCACGCGCCCCTCAGGCCGCCATCAGCGCCGCCAGGGCGCGGTCCATCGCGGCGTTGAACTCCTCCGGCGTCAGCGGCAGCCGGGACTTGACGTCCCGACTCCATTGGTCGGCGAGGACCTCGGCGGAGCCCGCCTCGACACCGTCGAGCGCCGCGTCGGCCAGGTCCGACGGAGCGATCTTGTCCACGGGCCAGCCCGCCGCCATGTCGGTGTCGGCCAGGCCGAGGTGTACCGCTGTGACGAGCGTGCCCTGCTCGGCGAGCTCCAGACGGACACCGTTGGTCATGGCCCAGGCGGCGGCCTTGGTCAGGTGGTAGGCGTTGGCGCCCTTGCCCCCGAACCACGACATGGCGGAGAGGACGTTGACGATCGCGCCCCCGCCGTTCCTGGCGAGCGTCGGCGCGAACTCCCGGATCATTTGCAGGTGGCCGAACATGTTGGTCTCCAGCTCGTGCCGCACCGCGTCCAGCGAACCGGTCACCAGGTCGGTCCCCGTACTGATTCCCGCGTTGTTGATGAGGAGCGAGACGTCCGGGGCGGCCTCGGCGGCGGCCCTCACGGACGCGGGATCGGCGATGTCGAGGGGCAGCACCTCGACCCCGGGCAGGTCCACGGTCTCCGGTCGGCGGGCCGTCGCGTAGACCTTGTGGGCGCCCCGCTCAAGCAGACGCTGGGCGAAGGCGCGGCCCAGGCCGCGGTTGGCTCCGGTGACAAGGGCGACGGAGTTGTTGATGTCCATGCCCGGTACGCTAAAACCTGACGCTGGCGTCAGAGGCAAGTGCCGGCCGTCAGGACCGGGGCGAGAGGAATCACCATGACCGTCACGGAGGCTGCGGCCGAGCGGCTGGTCCGCATCGGCGAGGTGGCACGGGACGCCGGCGTCTCGGTACGCGCCGTGCGCTACTACGAGCAGCAGGGGCTGCTCATCCCGGCGCGCAGCCCGTCCGGCCAGCGCCTCTACCGGCAGGACACCGTCACCCTGGTGCGCTTCTTCCAGCAGATGTTCGCCGCCGGCCTGACCAGCCGAAGGATCGCGGAACTCCTTCCGTGCTGGGACACCGGGCACACCGACGCCGCGCAGCGAGCCATGCTGCGCGCCGAGCGCGACCGCATCCAGGCCAAGGTCGACGACCTGAACGCCGCCCTGGACCGCCTCGACGAGGTCATCGCGATCACGGACACACACCCGTAGGCGCGGCCGGTCGAGACGTCGCACCAGCGGCCGACGGCCGGAGTACTTAGATGCCCTCGATTTCCCGCGCCCGGAGCGCCCGCCTCGTGGCCTACCACCGCGTCCACGTCGTACCCGTGGTCCTGGCTCTGGCCAATCCGCCTTGGCAGCGGGATGTCTGGCTCGATCCTGCGAGGAAGGAACTCGGCGCCCTGCTCGATGCCTGGGCGGGTGCCCTAGCCCTAGCCTCACGCCATGAGTGACGCAGTCGAGGCAGAGAATGCCGTCAAGAACCGCTTCCTGAGAGCAGCCCGCCTTCTTGCCCCGTGCGTGAGCTACTTCGTCGAACGGGTCTCGTTCGGGGCCGTGGACGACGGTGATTGTGTGGACGTCTTCCTCAGAGAGGGTCCGCACAAGCCGGACGTCGTGATCTCGCTTGCCTGTCTGCACCACGTCGAGACAGGTGATCCGATCGCGGTTCAGGGCTCCTTCATCGACGAGATCCTGGTGGAGTACCTGCCGCGGCTGCCACACCCATGGCCCGACGATGCCATCGGTCTCATCGACCGCTCCGCCGATCTCCCCGAGTTGGTGCGGCTCCGGATCACAGGACCTTCGGAGGTCGATGTCGTCGCATCCCGCCTCACCGTCTACACCGCTACGAGCGACGACGAAGCGGGCTTGCCGCTACATGGATGAGCACAGCGAGCGCCCTCCCCCAGGCCGTCCTCGGACCGTGGAAGGGCGCTCAGCGGTCGGCGACCGCAGGTCGCTGCCGTCGTGCGTCGGGCGTCAGTTGTGGCTGTGCAGGATTTCGTTCAGGCCGCCCCAGACCGCGTTGTTCGGGCGGGCCTCGACCGCGCCGGAGACCGAATTGCGGCGGAAGAGGATGTTGGAGGCGCCGTTGAGCTCGCGGGCCTTGACGATCTGGCCGTCGGGCATGGTGACGCGGGTGCCCGCGGTGACGTACAGGCCCGCCTCGACCACGCACTCGTCGCCGAGCGCGATGCCGACACCCGCCTCGGCGCCGATCAGGCAGCGCTCGCCGATGGCGATGATGACGTTGCCGCCGCCGGACAGCGTGCCCATGGTGGAGGCGCCGCCGCCGATGTCCGAGCCGTTTCCGACCACGACACCGGCCGAGATACGGCCCTCGACCATCGAGGTGCCGAGCGTGCCGGCGTTGAAGTTGACGAAGCCCTCGTGCATGACGGTCGTGCCCTCGGAGAGGTGCGCGCCGAGGCGGACCCGGTCGGCGTCGGCGATGCGCACGCCCTTCGGGACAACGTAGTCGGTCATCCGCGGGAACTTGTCGACCGAGGTCACCTGGAGGTGCAGGCCCTCGGCGCGGGCGTTCAGCCGGACCTGCTCGATCTCGTCGACGGCGACCGGGCCGAGGGAGGTCCAGGCGACGTTGGCGAGGAAGCCGAACTGGCCCTCCAGGCTCAGGCCGTGCGGCTTGACCAGGCGGTGCGAGAGCAGGTGCAGGCGCAGGTAGACGTCGTGCGCGTCGATCGGCTTCTCGTCGATCGAGGCGATGACCGTGCGGACCGCGACGACCTCGACGTTGCGGCGGACGTCCGGGCCGATCGCCTTGGCCGCGCCCGCGCCGAGGAGTTCCACGGCCCGCTCGGCGGACAGCGTCTCGGTACCGGCCGGACCGGGCTCGGCGACCAGCTCGGGGGCCGGGAACCAGGTGTCGAGAACGGTGCCGTCGGCGGCGATGGTGGCGAGGCCGGCGGCCACGGCGCCGGTGGTGCGAACGTTCGTGTCGGTCATGCACAGAAACCTAACGTGAGCAGGGCGTCCAGGGCGAACCGCGTCTCACGAGCCGGTATCGGACACCGCCCTCCCGAGCCTCCCCGACCGACCTCCCCAGCCACCCTCCCGAGTCTCCCCGACCGCCCCCCCCAGCTTCCTCCACCGACCTCCCCGGCCGCCCTCCCGAGCCTTCCCGACCGCCCCCCAGCTTCCTCCACCGACCTCTCCGACCGACCTCCCCAGCCTCCCCGACCGCCCTCCCGAGCCTCCCCGACCGACCGCCCTCCCGAGCCTCCCCGGCCGACCTCCCCAGCCTCCCCGGCCGACCTCCCCACAGCGGCGTCCGTCGGCCTCGGCCTCCCGGATCTGCTTCGTCACCCTCCCCCGGCGACCCGCCTCAGCATCTCCCGTGCGTAGGCCTCGTCGTACTCCGCCCCCGTCAGCAGCACCTGCAGGCAGATGCCGTCCATCAGGGCGACCAGCGCGCGTGCCGTGACCGGGTCGGTGCGGTGGGCGAGCCGGCGGGCCACGTCGTCGGCCCATTCGGCGGCGACCGGGCGCAGGGCGGGGCGGCGGAGCGCGGCCAGGTACAGCTCGTACTCCAGCTCCACGCCCGTGCGGTCGCCGGCCAGCCATTCGCCCATCCAGGCGGCCAGTTCCGTCGCCAGGTCGGTCCGGGGATCCTCCAGTCCGCCGCGCGAGGCGATCACCTTGGCGAACCCCTCGCTGGCCTGGCGCAGCGCGGCGACCATCAGCTCGTCGAGGGTCTTGAAGTGGTACGTCGTGGAGCCGAGCGGTACGTCCGCCGCGGCGGCGACGGAACGGTGGCTCAACCCGGCAAGCCCTTTCTCCCCGACCACTCGGATCGCCGCCTCGATGATCCGCTGCCGGCGTTCGGGGTCGTAACGGCGGGGCATCAGTGCGCGCCTCCCAGGTTCAGGACCACCACTCCCCCGACGATCAGCACGATCCCCGCGACCTTGAGCAGGGACAGGCCCTCGCCGAACAGCATCAGGCCGAGCACGGCGATGGTCGCGGTCCCGACCCCGGCCCAGATCGCGTAGGCCGTGCCGATCGACACGGTCTTCAGCGTCTGGGCCAGCAGCAGGAAGGAGACGACGTACCCCAGCGCCGTCAGCAGCGTCGGCCAGAGCCTGCTGAAGCCGTCGCTGTACTTCATCGCCGTCGTGGCGGCGACCTCGGCGGCGATGGCGCCGGCGAGCGTCAGGTATCCCATGTGTACGAGTGTACGCAACGTTGCGTACGGTCGTACATAACGGCTGGCGCGGGGCGGTCGGCAGGCCCATTCAGCACCCAAGTAGGTTCAGGTGACATGTAGTTGGGGCCGAAGACGAGCGCGCCACGCACTCCCCTCACGCCACCCGAAGATGTTTAATGCTCACAGAAACCGCTAGCTGAAACGACTCCCCGCAGTCCCGTCGCTCCACTAGTGTGTGCACCTCTGTGATCCACCACTGCTTCACACTTCACTCACCTCACTCTCACACCCCCGGCTGCCGCTGCAATGGCGCCGCTGGAGGAAACGCGCATGCCAGAAACCACCCCCCAGCCCCCGCCGCACCCCCAGTGGGAGAACGGCTGGGTCCCCGACACCTCCCGGGCTCCCGGGACCCGAAGACTCTGGCTGGCCGGCACGCTGGCGATCGCCACGATCGTCGCCTGTGCCACCGCGATAGCCGTCAGCCACAGCACTCCTGACCGGGCGTCGGCTCCCGCGGCCACCGACGCGGCCACCGACAACGGCCCCGGTCTGCTCTCCTTCGCCTCGCCGAGGGCCTCTGCCGGCCAGCCCAAGGGCACCTCGGGCATGTCGTCGGCCGCCGCGGCCGCGGACCCGTCCGCCACCGCCACCGGCGCGCAGCACGCCACCGGCGGCCCCAAGTCCTCGCCGTCCGCCGCGAAGCCCTCCAAGTCCTCGGCGGCCGGGGGTGGTTCCGGCGGCTCGGGCGGCTCGGGCGGCTCCGGAGGTTCGAGCGGTTCCGGCGGTTCGGCACCGCAGTCCGGTACCGACCGCATGTCGGTCCGCTCGGTCAACTACCCGGACCGCTACTGGCACGTCAGCGACGGCTTCGTGAAGCTGGACGCGCCGCGCGGCTCCGAGTCCCGCGCGGACTCCTCGTTCTCCGTGGTCAAGGGCCTGGCGAACGGCTACTGCTACTCGTTCAGGACGGCCGACGGCAGGTACCTGCGGCACCGCAACTTCGTCCTGCGCGCCATGAGCGACGACGGCTCGTCCCTCTTCGAGCAGGACGCCACCTTCTGCGCCCGCACCTCGGCCTACTCCGGCGCGGTCATGCTGGAGTCGGTGAACTACCCGGGCCGCTATCTGCGCCACCAGAACTTCCAGCTGGAACTGGACCCGTACCAGAACAGCGACCTCTACCGCGCGGACTCCGCATTCCGCCTGACGGATCCGCTGGCCTGAATGCCCGCACGCGGAAGCGGCGGCACCCTGAAGGGTGCCGCCGCTTCCGCGTGTCCGGTCTCAGACGTTGAACCCGAGCGCCCGCAGCTGCTCGCGGCCGTCGTCGGTGATCTTGTCGGGGCCCCACGGGGGCATCCAGACCCAGTTGATGCGCAGTTCGTTGACGATGCCGTCCGTGGCGGACTTGGCCTGGTCCTCGATGACATCGGTCAGCGGACAGGCCGCCGAGGTCAGGGTCATGTCGATCGTCGCGATGTTCGCGTCGTCGATGTGGATGCCGTAGATCAGCCCGAGGTTGACGACGTCGATGCCCAGCTCGGGGTCGACGACGTCGTACAGCGCCTCTCGGAGTTCTTCCTCCGAGGCCGGCTTCATCTCAGCGGTCTCGCTCATGCCGTCTTCCTTTCGGCGTCGGCCGCGCCACCCAGCGCCTGGGCCGTCGCGTCCTTCCACGCCATCCAGCTCAGGAGGGCGCACTTGACCCGGGCGGGGTACTTGGAGACACCGGCGAACGCGACCGCGTCCTCCAGGACGTCCTCCATCGCGTCGTCGGGCTCCAGCCTGCCCTTGGACTGCATCAGCTCCAGGAAGGTCTCCTGGATCTTCCGCGCGTCGGCGAGGTCCTTGCCGACGAGGAGCTCGTTGAGGACGGAGGCGGACGCCTGGCTGATCGAGCAGCCCTGGCCCTCGTAGGAGACGTCCTCGATCGTCGTGCCGTCGTACTTCACTCGGAGGGTGATCTCGTCGCCGCACGTCGGGTTCACGTGGTGCACCTCGGCGTCGCCATCCCTCAGACCACGCCCGTGCGGGTGCTTGTAGTGGTCCAGGATGACTTCCTGGTACATCGAATCCAGCTTCACGGTCTCAGCTCACGCCCTTCAGCCGAAGAAGTTCCGTACATGCTCCAGGCCCTCGACCAGAGCGTCGATCTCGGCCGGAGTGGAGTACAGATAGAACGACGCTCGCGTGGTCGCAGGAATTCCGTAGCGCAGGCAGACGGGGCGGGCGCAGTGGTGGCCGACCCGGACCGCGATGCCCTGCTCGTCGAGGACCTGGCCCACGTCGTGCGGGTGGATGTCCCCGAGCGTGAAGGAGATCGCCGCGCCGCGGTCCTCGGCCGTGGTGGGGCCGATGATCCTCAGGTCGGGTACCTCGCCGAGCCGCTTGACCGCGTACTCCGTCAGCGCGTGCTCATGGGCGAGGATCTTGTCCATGCCGATGGCGTTGAGGTAGTCGATCGCCGCGCCGAGGCCGACCGCCTGCGCGATCGGCGGGGTGCCCGCCTCGAACTTGTGGGGCGCCGGGGCGTACGTCGACGAGTGCATCGACACGGTCTCGATCATCTCGCCGCCACCGAGGAACGGGGGCAGGTCCTCCAGGAGCTCCTGGCGGCCCCACAGGACGCCGATGCCGGTCGGACCGCACATCTTGTGGCCGGTGAAGGCCACGAAGTCGGCCTGGAGGGCCTGTACGTCCAGCGGCATGTGGGGGGCGGCCTGGGAGGCGTCGATGCAGACGAGCGCGCCGACCTCCTGCGCGCGCCGGATTATCGTCTCGACCGGGTTGACCGTGCCCAGGATGTTCGAGACCAGCACGAAGGAGACGATCTTCGTCTTCTCCGTGATGACCTCGTTGATGTTGGACAGGTCGAGCCGGCCGTCGTCGGTGAGGCCGAACCACTTCAGCTTCGCGCCCGTGCGCTGCGCGAGCAGCTGCCACGGCACGATGTTGGAGTGGTGCTCCATCTCCGTGATGACGATCTCGGTCTCGTGGTCCACCCGGTAGGGCTCGTCGGCCCAGCCCAGCATGTTCGCCACGAGGTTCAGCGACTCGGAGGCGTTCTTGGTGAAGATCACCTCGTCGCGGCTGGGCGCGTTGATGAACTCGGCGACCTTGTCGCGCGCGCCCTCGTACAGCGCCGTGGCCTCCTCGGCGAGCACATGCACACCGCGGTGGACGTTGGCGTTGTAGCGCTCGTAGTACTCGCTCAGGGCGTCCAGCACCTGGCGCGGCTTCTGCGAGGTCGCCGCGTTGTCCAGGTACACGAGCTTCCGCCCGTCGTGGACCTGTCGGTCCAGGATGGGGAAGTCCTTGCGGATCGCCTCGGTGTCGAGGAGGCCCGGCAGCTGTGTCACTCGGATGCGCCACCCTTCGTGTAAGCCTCGTAACCCTCGTTCTCCAGCTTGTCCGCCAGCTCGGGACCGCTGGACTCGACGATCCGGCCGCCGGCGAACACGTGCACGTGGTCGGGCTTGATGTAGCGCAGGATGCGCGTGTAGTGCGTGATCAGCAGGGTGCCGACCTCGCCGGTCTCGCGGACGCGGTTGACGCCCTCGGAGACGATGCGAAGGGCGTCGACGTCGAGGCCGGAGTCGGTCTCGTCGAGGATCGCGATCTTCGGCTTGAGCAGTTCGAGCTGGAGGATCTCGTGGCGCTTCTTCTCACCGCCGGAGAAGCCCTCGTTCACGTTGCGCTCGGCGAAGGCCGGGTCGATGCTGAGGCGCTGCATGGCCTCCTTGACCTCCTTCACCCAGGTGCGCAGCTTGGGGGCCTCGCCGCGGATGGCGGTGGCGGAGGTGCGCAGGAAGTTGGAGACCGAGACGCCGGGGACCTCGACCGGGTACTGCATCGCCAGGAACAGGCCCGCGCGGGCGCGCTCGTCGACGGACATCTCCAGGACGTCCTCGCCGTCGAGCAGCACGGTGCCGCCGGTGATCGTGTACTTCGGGTGACCCGCGAGCGAGTAGGCGAGGGTCGACTTGCCGGAGCCGTTGGGGCCCATGATGGCGTGCGTCTCGCCCTGCTTCACGGTGAGGTCGACGCCCTTGAGGATCTCCTTCGTGGCGTTGTCGGCCTCGACGGTGACGTGCAGGTCTCGGATTTCAAGCGTTGCCATGGATAGCCTCAGGACTCCTGGGTGAGGGAGACGAGCACGTCGTCCCCTTCGATCTTTACGGGGTAAACGGGTACGGGGCGCGTGGCCGGGAGGCCGGACGGCTTGCCGGTGCGCAGGTCGAAGCTGGAGCCGTGCAGCCAGCACTCGATCTGGCAGTCCTCCACCTCGCCCTCGGAGAGCGAGACGTTGGCGTGGGAGCAGATGTCGTAGATCGCGAACACCTCTCCCTCGGTCCTGACGACCGAGACCGGCGTGCCGTCGAGTTCCACCCGCTTCGGGGTGTCCTCCTCCAGCTCGCTCAGCCCGCAGGCGCGTACGAACGCGGTCGAGGCTGTCATGCGACCGAGGCCTCCAGCTCCTCCTCGATCTTGGCGAGCAGGCGCTCCTCGATGTCGGTGACACCGATCTGCTGGACCAGTTCGGCGAAGAAGCCGCGGACCACGAGGCGGCGGGCCTCGTGCTCCGGGATGCCGCGGGCCATCAGGTAGAAGAGCTGCTCGTCGTCGAAGCGGCCGGTGGCGGAGGCGTGGCCGGCGCCGACGATCTCGCCGGTCTCGATCTCCAGGTTCGGCACCGAGTCGACGCGCGCGCCGTCCGTGAGGACCAGGTTGCGGTTCATCTCGTAGGTGTCGGTGCCCTCGGCCTTGGCCTCGATGAGGACGTCGCCGATCCAGACCGCGTGCGCCTGCTCGCCCTGGAGCGCGCCCTTGTAGGCGACGTTGGACTTGCAGTGCGGGGTGTTGTGGTCGACGAGCAGCCGGTGCTCCTGGTGCTGGCCGGCGTCGGTGAAGTACAGGCCGTAGAGCTCGGCCTCGCCGCCGGGGCCCGCGTAGGACACGCGCGGGTGCAGTCGTACGACGTCGCCGCCGAAGGTGACGACCACGGACTTGAACGTGGCGTCCCGGCCGACCAGGGCGTTGTGCTGGGCGACGTGCACGGCCTTGTCGTCCCAGTCCTGGACGGAGACGACGGTCAGCCTGGCGCCGTCGCCGAGCAGGTAGTCGACGTTGGCGGCGAGCACCGCGTCACCGGTGTGGTCGATGACGACGACGGCCTCGGCGAAGGCACCCAGCTCGATCACCTGGTGGCCGAAGGCGGTGCCGCCCTCGCCGTGCACGGCGATCCGGATCGGCTCGGTGAGCACCGTCTCCTTGGGGACGGTGACCACGCCGGCCTTCTCGAACGCCGAGTACGCCTGGGCGGCGACCCGGTCCACCGGGGTGCCGGCCCTGCCGAGCCGCGGGTCGTCACGGTCGACGGTCTCGACGGTGACGCCCTCGGGGGCCTCGACGACGACCTTCACGCCCTGGCCGGTGGCGACCGCGGTGCCGTCGTGCAGCCCGCGCAGGCGCTCCAGCGGGGTGAACCGCCACTCCTCCTCGCGGCCGTGCGGGACCGGGAAGTCCGCGACGTCGAAGGACGGGGGCGCGCTCATGCGCGTGGCGACGGTCGACTCGGCGGCCACCGCGATGGCGCCGGCGGTGGTGGAGCCCACCGGGGAGTTCTGAGCCTCAGCCATGGCTGTCGTAGTGCTCGCTTTCGGAAATCGTGTGTGGCTTGGCGGTCGGGCGGTGGTCCTTAACCGACCGCGCCTTCCATCTGGAGCTCGATCAGCCGGTTGAGTTCGAGGGCGTACTCCATGGGCAGCTCCTTGGCGATCGGCTCGACGAAGCCGCGCACGATCATCGCCATCGCCTCGTCCTCGCTCAGGCCGCGGCTCATCAGGTAGAAGAGCTGGTCCTCGGAGACCTTGGAGACGGTCGCCTCGTGGCCCATGGACACGTCGTCCTCGCGGACGTCGACGTAGGGGTAGGTGTCCGAGCGGGAGATGGTGTCGACGAGCAGCGCGTCGCAGAGCACGTTCGACTTCGAGCCCGGGGCGCCCTCGCCGATCTCGATGAGACCGCGGTAGGAGGTACGGCCGCCGCCGCGCGCCACCGACTTGGAGACGATGTTGGACGAGGTGTTCGGGGCCATGTGGACCATCTTGGCGCCGGCGTCCTGGTGCTGGCCCTCGCCCGCGAAGGCGATGGACAGGGTCTCGCCCTTGGCGTGCTCGCCCATCAGGTAGACGGCCGGGTACTTCATCGTCACCTTGGAGCCGATGTTGCCGTCGACCCACTCCATGGTCGCGCCCTCGTAGGCGACGGCGCGCTTGGTGACCAGGTTGTAGACGTTGTTCGACCAGTTCTGGATGGTCGTGTAGCGGCAGCGGGCGTTCTTCTTGACGATGATCTCGACGACCGCGGAGTGCAGCGAGTCGGACTTGTAGATCGGGGCGGTACAGCCCTCGACGTAGTGCACGTAGGCGCCCTCGTCGACGATGATCAGGGTCCGCTCGAACTGGCCCATGTTCTCCGTGTTGATACGGAAGTAGGCCTGGAGCGGGATCTCGACGTGCACGCCCTTCGGCACGTAGATGAAGGAGCCGCCGGACCACACGGCCGTGTTCAGCGCGGCGAACTTGTTGTCACCGGCGGGGATGACGGTGCCGAAGTACTCCTTGAAGAGCTCCGGGTGCTCCTTCAGGGCGGTGTCGGTGTCGAGGAAGATGACGCCCTGCTCCTCCAGGTCCTCGCGGATCTGGTGGTAGACGACCTCCGACTCGTACTGGGCGGCGACACCGGCGACCAGGCGCTGCTTCTCCGCCTCCGGGATGCCCAGCTTGTCGTAGGTGTTCTTGATGTCCTCGGGCAGGTCCTCCCAGGACTCCGCCTGCTTCTCCGTGGAGCGCACGAAGTACTTGATGTTGTCGAAGTCGATGCCGGAGAGGTCGGAGCCCCAGTTCGGCATGGGCTTCTTCTCGAAGAGCTTCAGGCCCTTGAGACGCAGCTTGGCCATCCACTCCGGCTCGGACTTCTTGCCGGAGATGTCGAGGACGACCTCCTCGCTGAGGCCACGCCTGGCAGAGGCACCGGCCACGTCGGAGTCGGCCCAGCCGTATTCGTACTTGCCCAGGCCTTCGAGCTCAGGGTGGGCAGTCTCCGTGGGGAGAGTCATGCGGGGTTCCTCCCGGCCGTGCTTGCAGATGCGTCAGTGGATGTCTTGGGGATGAACGTCGTGCAGACGCCGTCGCCGTGCGCGATGGTCGCCAGTCGCTGGACGTGGGTTCCGAGCAGCTCGGCGAAGATCTCCGTCTCCGCCTCGCACAGCTGGGGGAACTGCTCCGCGACGTGGGCGACCGGGCAGTGGTGCTGGCACAGCTGTTCGCCGACCGGTGCGGTGCGCGCCGTTGCAGCGTACCCGTCCTGGCTCAGGGCCTTGGCCAGCGCTTCGGCGCGCTTGTCGGGGCTCACGCCCTCGATCGCCTTGCGGTAGACGCTCGCCTGGGCGGTGATCCGGGCCCGCGCGAAGGCGGCAACCGCCTCCTGACCGCCCCCCTGCTCGGCGATCCAGCGCAGCGCGTCGGCGGCGAGTTTGTCGTACGACTGGTCGAAGGCGTCGCGGCCGCAGTCGGTGAGGGCGAAGACCTTGGCGGGCCGGCCGCGCGTCCGCGCGCCGTACACCCGCTGCTCGCGCGCCTCCACGACGTCGTCGGCGACCAGCGCGTCCAGGTGGCGGCGTACAGCCGCCGGGGTCAGCCCCAGGCGTCCGGCCAGCTCGGTGACGGTCGACGGCCCGTGGTCCAGGATCGACCGCGCGACCCGGTTGCGCGTCGAACGCTCTCCGGTCGCGAGCTCCTCCTGCGGGGTCCCCATGGGGGTCTCCCGAGCTTCGCCGACGTTTTTCACAACGCCATTGTTGCGTAATTCCTCAGAGCCAGGCAAGCGGCGTCCGGGCGACGGGACGGTGCCCTGCGTCACTTAGGCATACCTAATCTGACCTGCGGAAACGATCACTGATCGATCATCCCTGAGTCGAACGGATGACGCGCGGCGGCCCCCGCCAGAACACTCCCGCACCGCGCCCACACCCCCTCCGACCGGCCCTCTTGCCATCCGGGACGCCCGCACGAAGCACCGGAGCGCGCCCGACGTCAAGCCCGTCGAGCCCCACCTCCGACCACGCCTCACCGACCCCACTCGGCCGACCCGACGAGGGGCTCCTGCCGGCCACGAATTCCGCACGACCACGCCCGCCACACGCCCCCGGAGCGCGCCCGTCCTCCAGGTCGCGGACACGGTGGCCGGACGGGCGCCGACCCGTGAGGAGGAGATCCGGCCACCCGGCCGTCCGGGTGACGGACGACGTCCTTAGACTCTGTCACCATGCGAAGTGAGCCCGTGGTCCAGGTGCGGGACCTGGTGAAGCGGTACGGCACGAAAACCGCCGTGGACGGCCTCGACCTGGTGGCCCGGCCGGGCGTGACCGCCGTACTCGGCCCCAACGGAGCGGGCAAGACCACCACGATCGAGACCTGCGAGGGGTACCGCAGACCGGACTCCGGCTCGGTGCGCGTCCTGGGCCTCGATCCCGTACGGCAGTCCGCCGAGCTGCGCCCCAGGGTCGGCGTGATGCTCCAGTCCGGTGGCGTCTACTCCGGCGCGCGCGCCGACGAGATGCTGCGGCACGTGGCGAAGCTGCACGCGCACCCGCTGGACGTGGACGCGCTGATCGAACGGCTGGGCCTGGGCGGCTGCGGCCGCACGTCGTACCGCCGGCTCTCCGGCGGCCAGCAGCAGCGGCTGGCGCTCGCGATGGCCGTGGTCGGCCGCCCGGAGCTGGTCTTCCTGGACGAGCCGACCGCCGGCCTCGATCCCCAGGCCCGCCGCGCCACCTGGGACCTGGTGCGGGACCTGCGCGCCGACGGGGTGTCGGCCATCCTCACCACGCACTACATGGAGGAGGCCGAGCAGCTCGCCGACGACGTCGCCATCGTGGACGCCGGCCGGGTCATCGCCCAGGGCTCCCCCGAGGAGCTGTGCAAGGGCGGCGCCGAGAACACGCTGCGGTTCACCGGGCGTCCCGGGCTGGACGTCGGCTCCCTGCTCAAGGCGCTCCCGGCGGACTCGACGGCGGCCGAGCTGACCCCGGGTTCCTACCGGGTCATGGGCAAGGTCAATCCGCAGCTGCTGGCCACGGTGACGTCGTGGTGCGCCCAGCACGGGGTGATGCCGGACCGCATCTCGGTCGAACGCCACACCCTGGAGGACGTCTTCCTCGAACTGACCGGCAAGGAGCTGCGCTCATGACCACCGCGACGGGCACCTACGCCCCCCGGCCGGGTGCCGCCCCGCTCCCCCGCATGATCGCGGCGCAGGCGGCCCTGGAGACGAGGATGCTGCTGCGCAACGGCGAGCAGCTGCTGCTGACGGTCGTCATCCCGACCCTCCTGCTGGTCCTCTTCAGCTCGGTGGACATCGTCGACACGGGCTCGGGCAGGTCGGTCGACTTCCTGGCCCCCGGCGTCCTCGCGCTGGCGGTGATGTCCACGGCCTTCACCGGCCAGGCCATCGCGACGGGCTTCGAACGCCGCTACGGCGTGCTGAAGCGGCTCGCGTCCTCCCCGCTCCCCCGCTGGGGCCTGATGGCGGCGAAGACGGCGTCGGTCCTGGTCACCGAGGTCCTCCAGGTGATCCTGCTGACGGCGATCGCCTTCGCCCTCGGCTGGTCCCCGCACGGCAACCCCTTCGCGGTCCTGCTCCTCCTCGTCGTCGGCACCGCTGCGTTCTCGGGGCTCGGTCTGCTGATGGCGGGCACCCTGAAGGCGGAGGCGACCCTGGCGGCCGCGAACCTGGTGTTCCTGCTGCTGCTCGTGGGCGGCGGGGTGATCGTCCCGCTGGACAGGTTCGGCGGCGCCGAGCACGCCCTCGCCCTGCTCCCCGTCTCCGCCCTCTCCGACGGCCTGCGGGACGTACTCCAGCACGGCTCCGGCATGCCCTGGGGCGACCTCGGGATCCTGGCGGTGTGGGCGGCGGTGGCCCTGGGGGCGGCCGGGAGGTTCTTCCGCTGGGAGTAGCCGTCCGCTGGTGGTAGGCCGGGAACTCACCAGCGAATGGACTTTCGTCACCGAATACCCCCGCGGCGCGCCCACTGGTGACACCCTTGGTGTCTCATTTCGGTAAGGGCTACAGAAGGGGAAGAACCCCCCGTGCAAGAACCCCTGGACCCGTCCGCGAGGGCACATCTGCAGCCGTTGCTGCACGATGTGGTCCTCTGCGTGACCGCACCGGCCTTCACCGCCTCCCCGCGAGACGGGCAGCTGACGGGCGCTCGTGTCGACGGCTTCTACGACCACGACCGGCGGTTGCTGCACACGCTGCGCCTCCTCGTCGACGGCCGGGAGCCCGAGCCCATCGGTGTGCAGCCGCTGGGTCCCGACCGGGTGAAGTTCACCGCGGTGCACCGGTACACGCAGGACGGCACCGACGATCCCTCGGTGCTCGTCGAGCGGACCCGGGCCGCCCGTGGGACGGAGTCCCTGACGGTCCGCAACACCGGCACCCGGACACGGCGTCTGAACGTGGCACTGACAGCCGCCACGGACCTGGTGACCGTGGCCGACGTCAAACGCGGGCACCGTGGCCCCGCGGTGCCGTGCACGGCAGGCCCGCGGTCGCTGTCCTGGACCTCCGACGGGGAACACGCCCGCCTCGAGGCGGTGTCGGGATCCGCGCCCGAGGTGTCCGCGGGGCCGGCGCAGGGCACGCTCGTCTGGCGCTCGGTGGTCCTGCCCGCGAACTCCTGCTGGACGGTCCGGCTCACCGTCAGCGGGGGCACGGACACGGCGCCGGCGGGTCACCCCGTGGCCCCCCGTACGCCCGCGCCCTGGGCGGAGCCCACCGTGCACGGTGACGCCCGGCTGGTCGCCCTCGTCCGCCGCGGCCTCGAGGACCTCGACGCCCTGCGGCTCGCCGACCCGCTGCGTACCGGCGCCGACGACGGCGAGGACCAGTTCGTCGCCGCCGGTTGCCCCTGGTTTCTCACGCTGTTCGGCCGCGACTCCATCTGGGCGGCCCGGATGATGCTCCCGCTGGGCACCGGTCTCGCCCGCGGCACCCTGTGGGCCCTCGCACGGCGCCAGGGCACCGAGCACCACGACTTCCGCGAGGAGGCTCCGGGCCGCATCCTGCACGAACTGCGTCCCGCCGATGCCCAGCACGGTCACGGACTGAGTCTTCCCTCGCGCTACTACGGCTCCGTCGATGCCACACCGCTGTTCGTCACCCTCCTGGTCGACGCCTGGCACTGGGGCATGCCGGACGCCGATGTCGACGCCCTGCTGCCCGCCGCGGAGCGCGCGATGGAGTGGGTCAGGCAGAGCTGCGCCCAGGACGAGGACCAGCTGCTGCGCTACCACTCCCGGTCGGGAGGTCTGCGCCACCAGTCCTGGAAGGACAGCGCCGACGCGGTACGGGACGCCGAAGGGCGGCACGTGGGACCGCCCTTGGCCGTCTGCGAGGTCCAGGGATACGCATACGAGGCCGCGGTCGGTCTGGCCGGGCTGCTGCACCACCGGGGTCGCGACGACCGGGCCGCGGAGCTGCGGGACTGGGCGGCTTCCCTGCGCAAACGCTTCGACGAGCTGTTCTGGGTCCCGGCCGCTTCGGGGCCGGCTGCCCGCTATCCAGCCGTGGCGGTGGGCGAGGACGGACAGGCGGTGACCGGTCCGGCGTCGAACATGGGGCACCTCCTGTCCACCGGCATCATCGACGCCACCGGCAGCAAGGACGTCGCGGCCTGGCTCGCTGCTCCCGGGCTGAGCTCGGGCTGGGGGCTGCGCAGCCGTTCGGCGGACGTGCCCGGCTTCAATCCGTTCAGCTATCACGGCGGTGCGGTGTGGACGCACGACACGGCGATCGCCGTCAGCGGCCTGTGCTCGGCCGGGCACCGCCGGGAGGCACTGGTGCTGGCGGAAGGGCTGCTCGACGCCTCGACGCACTTCGACCACCGGATGCCCGAACTCTACGGTGGTGAGGCCCGGGAGCCGTCCTCCCCGCCGCCGCTGCCCTACCCGGCCACCTGCCGACCGCAGGGCTGGTCGGCGGCCTCGGGAATGGCGCTGCTCACGGCGCTGCTCGGGCTGCGGCCCGATGCCGCGCGGCGGGTGCTCACCGTCGCCCCCGCCCACCCGGCGCCGCTTCTGGTGGAGGGGCTGGCTCTCGCCGGGAACACCCTGCACGTGGAGGTCACCGCGGCGGGCGAGGGCAAGTGCTCAGGACTCCCCGCCGGCTGGCGCGTGGAGAACGGCTGACCTGGCCCCGGGCGGTGCGCGGAACCGGCCCGCGCACTGCCGCACCGCCCGCGCACTGCCGCACCGCCCGCGCACTGCCGCACCGCCCGCGCACTGCCGCACCCGGCCGTCACGCCCGCATGGCGAGCAGCCGTTCGTACTCGTCGAGCATCGGATCCACGTGGACGGGCCCGAGATCGAAGTGCGCGCGCACATGGGCGCGGCCCGCGGCGCCGATCCGCCGTGCCAGCGACGGCTCGACGAGCAGCTGCCACACCTCGTCCGCGAACCTCGCGGCGAGCGCCTCCTCGCTCTCGCCGGCCCCGGGTGCGACCAGGATGCCACCGCTCTCCCGCAGGCCACCGACGCGCATGGCGACCACCGGACGAGCGGCGCACATGGCCTCCAGCGGCGCCAGCCCCATGGGCTCCGCGAACCGCGAGGGGTACACCACGACGGCGGCCTCCTCGTACAGCTTGCGCATGTCGTCGACACCGGCCTCCCGGAACTCCACGTCCCGGCCCGGTCCTTCCGCCAGCCCGCACTCGTGGATCAGCCGGCGCAGCCGTGCCCGGAAGCCCTCCGCCTCGTGGCGGAAGTCCACGGTGGTGGAGGGATCGGTCAGCACCAGCCGGGGCCGGACCGCGGGGCCCGGTGACCGGAGGTCGCGGCCACGGGCGATGATGTCGCGCACCATGCGGATGGCGAGCTCGGCACCCTTGTTGGGCACCAGCCTGGCCGGCAACAGCACGATGGGCCGCCCGCCGGTCTCGTCCAGTTCGGGGATGTCCAGGAAGGCGCTGGTGTCGACACCCAGGTAGGTACGGCTGACGGGCTGTGCCAGCACGTCGGCGCACTCCCGGGCCAGGAAGTCCGACACCGCGTGGTGGGTGTCCCACACCGCACATCGCCTGGCCATCCGTTCGTCCGCCGGATGGCGCCTGAGATTGTGGTACGTGTGCGGCAGCGCGAGCCTCAGTTCGTCCTTGAGCAGCCGCAGTGCGCGAGCCGGAACGGCGGAGAACTGATGCAGGTTGTGCCCGTGCACCAGACGGATGCCGCCGCCCGGCGCGGCGAGTTCGGCACGGAACCAGTCACGCATCTCGTGGACGGCTCCCGCGCTCTGCCGGTACGGCCGGGACAGATCCAGCAGACGATGTTGCCGGATGCGGATCCCGTCACTGGGCGACCGCGCCCCCACCGTCCCGGTGAAGACGGTGACCCGAAGCCCCCTGACGGTCAGAGCCCTCGCGTACGACCACAGATGTGTCTCCACTCCTCCCACGCACGGCGGGAACGCCCAGTGCACGAGCCCGACGTGCAGTCCCTCGCTCGCTTCGCTTGTCTGACCTGGGAATATCTGCTGCCGAACCACCACACCTCCGGGTGTTGGGGCCACTGTGCGGAAACCGGCGAACACAGGCCGCGCCGCGAGGAGCCGGGCAGGCCGCGGCCCGCCTCGTGCCACTCTCTGTTCGCGGTGACGGCCAACGGGAACAATGGACGTTACTGCGGGCGGTTTCGGGGGAGGCGCCATGGCACTCGGCTACAGCGGCCGGTCACTTGTCGCGCGGCGGCGGATCAAGGTCGCCCTGAGCTATGTCACCGGCGCCGGGGCGGCCTTTCTGTCCGTGATCGCACAGGACACGCATGGCACTGCCCTCCTGTCTCTCGCTACGTCCGCCGGCGTACTCGCCGGGGTGTCCGCGCTGTCGGGCTACTCCGGCGTCCATCGTCCCAGAACCGAGCGGCGTACATCCCACCTCAAAATCCCGAGCCGCTCCGAGCCCTTCGTCGGCCGGAACGAGGAACTGCGGAGCGTGGCCGCCAAGTTGAGGCTTCAGGAGGAGAACTCCGGCGCGTTACGAGTCTGCGTGATCCACGGCATGGGCGGTGTCGGAAAGACCGAACTGGCGGCACACTTCGCCAAGTCACGGTGGGACGAGACCGCGGCCCTGGTCTGGTGGCTCAAGGCGTCGACCTACGAACTCCTCACCAGCCAGCTCCTGGAACTGGCGGCCTTCCTCGACGTCCCCGGGCACGAGTCGAAGAGCGTGGTCCTCAACCGGCTGTGGAGCCGGCTGCGGGAGGAACCGGACTGGCTGCTCGTCTACGACGACGTCCAGGACCGAAGCCTGGGACCGTTGCGCAGCGAGCGGGAGGACCTGCGGCCGTTCCTCCTGCCCACGGACGTCTCGGGCTCGGTGGTCATCACGACCCAGGTGATCAACGTCCTGGAGAAGTACGACATCGCGGCGGAGCGGGTGGGGCTGCGCCAACTCGGGCCCGAGGACGGGCTGGCGCTCCTGCAGGCGCGGATCCGCGCGCGGGACGACGGTACCGACGACGCCGAGGACACCCGGGTCCTGGACGAGCTGGGCAGCGCCCTCGGCTGGCTGCCCCTCTCCCTGGTCCAGGCCGGCAGCTACATCGACGCCGAGGGCGTGCCGGCGAGGGACTACCTGCGCAAGCTGCGGGAGCGCCCGAGCATCGGCGCCGACGCCGACGCCACCATCGGGCTCGCCATCGCGCGGGTGGTCGACCAGGAACCGAGGGCTGAGGACCTGCTGCGGCTGTGCGCTTTCCTGGCTCCCGAAGGCATACCCCGGCAGCTTCTGCGCGATCCCCGGTTCCGGCCGTTGGTGCCGCCCTCGCTGCGGATGCTCCTCGCGGAGGAACACGGTTTCTCGAAGGTGACACGGCTGCTGAGCGACCGCTGGCTGCTCAGTGTCAGCAGGAGCCGCCAGGGTGACGCGGGGCACTACAGCATGCACCTGCAGATCCAGCGTTCCGTGAAGGAGGGCATGGACGACCGGGCACGCGCGATGTGGTCGCAGACCATCGTCCGGATCGTGGAGGCGGCCTTCGCCGAGGGGGCCGGCGCATCGTCCGGGCAGGCCGCCGACGAGATCGGCAGAGAGCGTCTGATGCCGCACGTCCAGGCGATCCGCAGGGACATCGAGGAGGACGGAGCCTGGGCCGTCGATCCGCAGGGCGACACCGCGGCCCGTGAGGCTCTGGCCCGTCTGATGCACCAGGCGGGGGACTACCAGGAACACCGCGGCGTGTACCAGAGAGACGTCCTGTCGTACTACGCGCACGAAGCCTGGATCCGGGCGAACGGGATCGGCGGCGACCGGGAACGCATCGAGTCCCTGCTGGACGTGGCACGCCAGAAGTACCGGCTGGCCGATCTCGAGGCGGCGGAGAAGGAGTGCGGCTCGCTGAAGGCGGAGTGCGAGGCCGTGCTGTCGTCCTGCCCGCTCGGGGAGGAGCGCTCGGGGCTGTTACGGCTGTACGCCGAGTGCCTGCTGTTGCGGGCGGACGTCCTGCGTGAGCGGGTCAAGTTCGCCGAGGCCGAGCAGTCCGTCGTGGAGGCGATGGCACTGTTCCAGGAGGGGGGTCTGGAGTGGCGGGGCCTCGACCGGGCGCGCACCGAGATGCGGCTTGGCCAGATCCACCGCAACGCGGGCCACCTGTCCCGGGCGCTCGGGCACTACGACACGGCCGGGGCCCTGATCCCGCTCCAGGACGGCGAGGAACCGGCGGAGCACTCGCTCTTCCGGGCCGAACTGGTCTTCTGCAAGGGAATCCTGGAGCAGGACCGGGGGAACCTGGAGGCCGCCGAGGAACACCTCCGGTCGGCGCTCTCGCGCTTTCCGCCCAACCCGGACAGCGACAACTTCGAGACCGCCCAGGTGGAGAAGTTCCTGGCCGACGTGGTGCGGCGGCGCGGTGAGACCACCCGCGCCCTCGCCCGGAACACCCGCTCGCCTCTGGCGCGGCTGCGGCTGAGCCGGAGTGCCGCCCGGCAGCTGCACGAGGCGGACCGGCTGCTGTCGCAGGCCGTGGACCAGCACAGGAAGCGCCGGGAAGCGGAGAACCACAAGTACGCGGCCTGTCTCAACAAGCGTGGATCGCTCCGCCTGGCGCAGGGCCGGCCGAAGGAGGCGGAGCAGGACCTCCTCGAGGCAGAGGCCATATACGTGACCGCCTACAAGGCGGACCATCCCTACCGGGCCAAGACTCTCGCGCGCCTGGGTGAGGTCCTGCTGGTGGCGGGCCCGGCGGGCCGGAAGGTCACACTGGCCACCGGGGACGAGTGCGACGCCAAGGAGGTCCTGGACATGGCGGAGCGCATTTTCGTGTCCCGTCTCGGCCCGTGTCATCCCGTCCTCGTCGCCGTGTACGAGCGGCTGGCCCGGTGCACCACCGACGAGGCGGCCGCGGGCGCTCTGCGCCGGCGTGCCGCGCAGATCAGAGAGGTGACGCGGAGCGCCGAGGGCTGACCCGGGACGCCGTTCCCCGACCCTAGTGAACGCGTGCACAAACTGCCCCCTACCATGGTGTGCGTGCCAAAGCTGACCCCCACCGACGTCGTAGCGGCCCTGCGCAACCCGCTCGCCTTCATCGCCGACCGCTGGACCCCGGATCCCCGGACCGTCCGGCGGGCGGCCCTCGCCGCGCTCGTCATGTCGGTGGTCATCGTGGTCACCGGTGGCGCGGTACGCCTCACCGGCTCCGGCCTCGGCTGCCCGACCTGGCCCGAGTGCACCGACGGATCGCTGACCCCGACGACCGCGCTGAGCTACCACAGCGCCATCGAGTTCACGAACCGCATGCTGACGTACGTGCTGTGCGCGGCGGTCGGCTGGGCGATCATCGCCGCCCGGTCCGAGAAGCCGTACCGGCGCAGCCTGACCCGGCTGGGCTGGGCGCAGTTCTGGATCGTGATGGGCAACGCGGTCCTCGGCGGCATCGTGGTGCTCGTCGGCCTGAACCCGTACACCGTCGCCGCCCACTTCCTGCTGGCGACGGCCCTCATCACGGTCGCCGCCGTGATGTGGCAGCGCACCCGCGAGGGCGACGGGGAGCCGCGGTTGCTGGTCGGCAAGGCCGTGCAGCAGCTGGTGTGGGCACTGGTGGCCGTGTCGCTGGTGCTCATCGCGGCGGGCACGGTGGTGACCGGCGCCGGACCGCACCCCGGTGACTCCGGGGAGGTCGAGCGCATCGACGTCAGCTGGTCGGGCGTCGCCGAGCTGCACGCGGTGTTCGCCTGGATCGTGGTGTCGCTGACCTTCGCGCTGTGGTTCTTCCTGAAGGGCGTCGACGCGCCGCAGGGGCCGCGCGACCGCGTCCGTGACCTGTTCCTGATCCTGCTCGGGCAGGGCGTGATCGGTTACGTCCAGTACTTCACCCATCTGCCCACGGTCCTGGTGGGCCTGCACATGTTCGGCTCCTGCCTGGTGTGGATCGGTGTGCTGCGTGTGCTGCTGTCGCTGCGGGAACGCGCCGAGGTGACGGCGGCCGGCCTGCCCGCCCAGTCGTACGACACGGTCAGCGCGTCGGCCGCCGGGCCCAGGTAGCTCCGGGCTCTGCGCCGCCCCGGCCCCGGCTCACTCCAGCCCGTACACCCGCCGCGCGTTGCCCGCCGCGATCAGCCCGGCCACGCGTTGCGCGTCGGTCAGGGACCAGGCGCCCTCGGCGACCCAGGTGCCCAGCACCCGGGCGAGGGCCTCGCGGAAGAGGTGGGCGCCGACGACATGGAGTTCGGGCAGGCCGTGTGCGCCACTGGAGAAGAGGATCTTGCCGAACGGGGCGAGTTCGAGGATCTCGGCGAGGATCGTGGCCGCGCGGGCCCCGGTGCGGACCAGCGCCGCGCCCGAGTCGGCGAAGACGTGCGGGAAGACCCCGGCCAGGTGCGCGGCGTGGCGGTGGTAGGGATAGCCGTGCAGCAGGACCAGGTCGGTGCCCAGGCCCGCGGTGGCCCGGACGAAGTCGGTGAGCAGGACCGGGTCGGTGCGGTCGATCCGGGCGCCGGGTTCGCCGAGGCCCGCGTGCAGTTGGAGGGGCAGGCCGGAGGCCACGGCGATCCAGAGCAGATGGCGCAGGAGGACCGGGTCCGACAGTTCGCCGCCGACCCGGCGGGCCGCCAGCCAGCGGCCGGCGGCGCCGCGCACCTCGCCGGGGCCGGGTGGCTCCGGAGCCAGGGCGAGGCCGTGCCGCAGGCCCGCGACCGAGGTGAAGGCGACCGCATTCGCCGCCGCGCCGTGCACCGACTCGGCGAGGTTGGCGAGGAAGGACTCGACGGTTCCCGAGGTGTCCGCGACCTGTTCGGCGAGGAGTTCCAGGCGGACGATCTCACGGGCGTCGGCGTCGCCGGTGGAGGCCATCTCGGTGGGGCCGGTGAGGTCGCCGGGGAGGCCGGTGTCGACGAGGTAGGTGGTGATGCCGCTGCCGCGCAGCAGCCGGCGGCCCGCCTCCAGGACGCCGAGTTCCCGGCGCCGGGCCAGGTAGTGGGCGGGCTGGCAGTGGGGTTCCAGGCCGAGGAGCGGGGGGCACCAGCGTCGTACCGCGAAACCGGTCTGGGTGTCGAAGAGGGTGGTGCCGGGGGCCGGGGGGCCTTCGGTGCGGGCAAGCTGGGCCTCGAAGGTGCCGAGGCCGAGCTCCGTACGGAGGACGCCGTGGCAGTACTGGTCCACCAGGGACGGCGTTTCGATCATCCGGGCTCCCGTGTGGACGGCTACTTGACCGTCTTAACGGGTGAACCGGGATGGAGGTCGCGGTGTGCGGTCGTTCTTCGGCCGCGGGCCGGTGGGGGCTGGTCGCGCCCACGCGGCGGAGCCGCATGTCAGATACAGCCCCGCGCCCCTGAAGGGGCGCGTTACTCAGCCGCCCACTTGAATGCCGGCCATGCGCTTCCACTCGTACGGGCCCGTCGTCACCTTCGCCGCGAACTCGCCGTCGAAGGACTCGTGGGTCGTGATGCCGGACTTCGCCACCGCCTGCTCCGCGATCTCGTACGTCGGGGCCACCAGGTCGCCCCAGCCGCCGTCCTCGCCGACGAGGACGATGCGGGCGCCGCGTTCGCCGATGTAGGCCACCTGGCCCTCGGCGCCGCCGTGGGCCTTGGCGAAGGTGTCGATCTGCCGGGCGAGGCGCGCGATCTTGCGCTCGGCCTTCTGGTCCACCTGGTCCACCTGCTGCGTGTCTGCCATGGACAGGATGCTACCGACGGGTAGCTCGATTGGCGACGGAGGGTCCGAGTGACCCTTACCTCAGGAAGGGGTCCACCGCGACGGCCACGAAGAGCAGCGAGACATAGGTGATGGACCAGTGGAACAGGCGCATCTCCTTGAGCTTGCCGCCCGTCACCTCGGCCTTGGCCCGGTTCTGCAGGGCGTGCGCCTCCCACAGCCACCAGCCGCCCGCCGCCAGGGCGACCAGCGTGTAGAACCAGCCGGTGTAGCCGAGGGGAGTGAGGAGGAGGGAGACGACGACCATCACCCAGCTGTAGACGACGATCTGCTTGGCGACCACCTTGTTGGAGGCGACGACCGGCAGCATCGGCACGCCCACGCGCGCGTAGTCGTCCTTCACCTTCATGGACAGCGGCCAGTAGTGCGGCGGCGTCCAGAAGAAGATCACCAGGAAGAGGATGAGCGGCGCCCAGGAGAGCGAGTCGGTGACGGCGGACCAGCCGATCAGCACCGGCATGCAGCCCGCGATGCCGCCCCACACGATGTTCTGCGCGGTACGGCGCTTGAGGATCATCGTGTAGACGACGACGTAGAAGAGGAGCGCTCCGAGTGACAGCCAGGCGCTCAGCCAGTTGACGGTGAACCCGAACAGCAGCGTGGAGACGACCGCGAGGCTGATGCCGAAGGCGAGGCACTCGCGCGGGCTGACCATGCCGGTCACCAGCGGCCGCTGGGAGGTCCGGTCCATCAGCGCGTCGATGTCGCGGTCGATGTACATGTTCAGCGCGTTCGCGCCACCCGCGGACAGGTAGCCGCCGACGCACGTGAGCAGCACCAGCGTCAGGTCGGGCACGCCTCGCTGCGCCAGGAACATCACCGGAACGGTGGTGATGAGCAGCAGCTCGATGATCCGCGGCTTGGTCAGCGCCACGAAAGCTTTGACACGGGCCCCGAACGGCCGGTGACTCGGGCTCTCGCTCGCACCGAGTACCCCCGCTGGACGGGATTCGACGGCCGTCACGCACACCCCTGACAGAGACATTTCAGCGAGCCCGCCCGTGTGAACTCACGGTAAAGGCTCGCGCGTACCACGCCACTTTAGACGTTGCCGATACCCCGATCTTCGCGGGGGTGGGGTCGTGTTGGCGGGCGTCTCGGGAGAGGGGTGGGGCGGCTCGATTGAGCAGTCAGATGAGCGGCTCCGTATTCATGTGCCGAACGCCTTCCCGGCCAGTCGGGAGGCGGATCCCCGAGAGTCCCGGCAGTCTGGAAACACTCGAAAAAATGCACGTCCTTACGGGGGTAGGCTCGACAACGGCCGGTGGGCACCCGGTACACCGGCAGGCCGGTGTGGGCGTGTGCCCATGGACCGGTAACCGAACATGTGGAGAGGAGCCCTGACCCAGGGTGAGCACCAAGCCGACCACCACAGACCTCGACTGGACCGAGTTGGACCAGCGGGCCGTCGACACCGCCCGCGTCCTGGCCGCCGATGCCGTACAGAAGGTCGGCAACGGCCATCCGGGTACGGCGATGAGCCTGGCGCCGGCCGCGTACACCCTCTTCCAGAAGGTGATGCGGCACGACCCGTCCGATCCCGACTGGGTGGGCCGCGACCGCTTCGTGCTGTCCGCCGGTCACTCGTCGCTGACCCTCTACACGCAGCTGTACCTGGCCGGCTTCGGCCTGGAGCTGTCGGACCTCGAAGGCTTCCGCACCTGGGGCTCGAAGACCCCCGGTCACCCGGAGTACGGCCACACCAGGGGCGTGGAGACCACCACCGGTCCGCTGGGCCAGGGTGTCGCCAACGCCGTGGGCATGGCCATGGCCTCCCGCTACGAGCGCGGTCTGTTCGACCCGGAGGCGCCGCAGGGC